>CAYSNL010000001.1:0-109520 GCA_964432435.1 Candidatus Woesearchaeota archaeon
TGGCTATGGCTATGGCGATGGTTGCTTTGATTACATTCGGACACTGCAGGAGACAGGACTGCTTACAACTAATTTCATTTTTGCCTTGCCAACAGAGATGCAGAAAAAGTTGAAGCTATTAAAATTAGTTACCCCAAATTCATTGCAAGAAAAAAAGAGATCAGTTAAAACTGAATTAGATAAGTATAATTTGAATATTTCTACATCTTTAAAAGAAGACTATTCAACCAATATAATATTCAATAGCGGGAAAAGAAAGATAGACTTATCTTAGAATATCTATCAGGAGAGGGCAATGAGATCTATTTGGGACAAAACAGTTTGTATCGGTTCTGGCACTACTCCAGCTAAGATCTATAATTTTTTTGACTATGGGGGAGATTTTAAAGAAGGAAAGTGTTTTGACTGTGGAAAAATTTTTAGACTAAATTATATCAGTGGCTTAGTGAGACAGCATTTTATAAATACGGGGCCAATTGAATATCGCGATAATTGGGGGCCAGAATTTGCAAAAGAATACTTGAAGAGCATTCGTTTCAAAAAAGAAAGACAAGTGATAAAAAGTGCAGTTAAAGCACAGAGAGCTGCTGAAGAGAGGGGAAGAAAGCAAAAACAAGAAAATGATAATATTGTAGATAATATTAAATCTCAGATGTCATTAAAAGAATTTATAGTTCAATATGGCAATAAGCCTGTTCCTAGTTTATTTATAGACAAATGGGTCCCCAAGATTGGAGACAGAGTAAAAGTAATTGGGTCATTTAAGGATTGCGGGGGGAGGGTGGCTAGTCATGATTGCCATTTACGTAAAATGATAGGTAGAGTAGGAGAAATAACTTCTCTAAACTTAATATACGAAAATCATAATATTGGTGTTAAATTTGGTTATGGAGATGACATATCTGTCGGACATTATTCTGGCTTAGAGATAAAGCCAATTTTTAGCTCATCCCAAAAAGAAAAGGGGTCTATTGCATCAAGGCTGAAGAATTTTGATTTGAATGTATTTTTAAAAGAAGAAGATTATTCAGGCAATATAATATTTAACAGCGGCAAGAGAAAAATAGATCTGTCTTAAAAAAAGGAAAAGTTATGCATTATTATACTGTTAGTCTAGTTGGAGGGGAAGAGTATAGTCCAGTAATCATAGCAATTCTGAATAAGATCCCTTATTTTGATAGTGTGGTAGAGGCAATGGCACGAGGACTCTTTGCAAAATGGTTAAGCAATCCTAATAGAACTATACAAGGTTTTCCTGGTCATGATCATGACATAAATATTAAAATAGCAGAACAACTTGCTAAAGAATATGGTGGGGATGTCATTGAATTTGAAGAAGAATATGAATGGGAGTATTTCACGGCACATAGTTTTAAATATCCAGCATTAGCAAAAGCTCAAGATGAACCATTTAAAGAAAACTTGAAGCCAGTCTTTCCTCATTACTTTGGAAAAGATTTAGAGACTAAATTATTCAATGCATTAGTAGAAGCATACAAAGTAGAATTAGAAAAGGAGAAAGAAAAGAAGACACATGAGAAAACAGGTTTATAGTTGGCATGATGTGTCAGATGAAGAGATAGAAAAAATTTATGGTTCCTTATATACTTTATTTGAAGAAATAGTCCCAGTTGACTGTGATTATGATAATGTCATAGATATGAAATTGATAGATAGACGTAAATTTGAACCGATGCATTTTTTCAAGCAGCCACATTTAGCCAAAGATTATTCTAATATGGAGGACTGTCTGAACATTGCTAATATAAATATTCATCAAGCAGTAGAAAAATGGCAGACATTGTATAGAATTAAGAAAGATTTAGAAAAGGAGAAAAGTGAATCTAGATAGACGAGAGAAGCATGTTCTAAATGAGCTAAGGGAGACATATAATATTCCAGTTGCTCAGTTGCTAGGAAAACTAAACTCAAAAGAAGCCTCAGTAATTTATGCAGAGCTAAAAGGGGACGATTCAATATCCTGTCATGTGCTAAGTTTAGATGGTTTTATTTGTGGAGGAGTTTCTTCTTGTTCCCCTAATGATAAATATAGCTATGCAATAGGAAGAATGATAGCATTTGCAGACGCTGCGGTGAATTATTCAAACAATGTAGTAGGAAGGAGTAAATATCATCTTACAAGTAAGCAATTGGAAAGCATAGCAAGAGGAAATACTTTATCTAGCAATATAATAGAATAAGAGTACATGCTTGGTGGCAGAAAGAACCGATTGCGTCAATCCACATCGTAGTAATGGTCTGGTAGTGTGGAAGTGTCAGACACTCCCAGGTAGGGGCGGGCAATGCAGCTTTGTAGCGGCAAGGATGTGTCTGCTGAGACCTGGGCCAAGCATTATGCTGCTTCCAAGATCTACTTCATTCTGGCTGTCAGTAGGTAAAGGATTGATAGACTTCTTCGGTGGAAAAATGGACTATAATGATTCCGATGATATAGAGATCAATTATTCAAAGCCTATTGGAACGTGGGGATGAATTTCAAAATAATTTGTTCAGTATAAAGCTATTAACAAAAGATGATTTATTTGCAATGGAAGATTTTGCAGCTTATTTAATGAGATAACTCAAATGGAACGATTTAAAATAGGGGATTTAGTTCAGGTCTATGCTTTATGCAAAATTGTAGTACATGAACCGCCTTTCTTAGGAAAAACTGGTAGAATATCCCAAATAAGCAGATTTGAGGGACACAACATTAGTGTTATATTTGATGACATTAAATATCCTTGTGTGTATGATCAAAATGAGATACAATTAGTTGATGCTAATGAATGGATACCAAAAGTTGGAAATCTTGTTAAAGTTGTAAATGTTTGTAAAGCTATATCAATTATGGCTCATCGATGCCACGACAAAGATATTTTGCAACAGGTTGGTATAATTGAAAATATAAATGATATAGAAATACTTAATCATCGTATTCTTATTAGGTTTAAGAACAATAAACTTCTATACGGCCATTATTCTAAAGCAGAATTAGAACTTGTAAACACATGGTTAGACCAGAACAAACGAAAGCCATGGATAGAAGAAATACAGAATACATTGGTGGACATGAAAAAGAAACAAGAAGACCAATTCTTAATTATTGACAATCAGAAAAGACGAATAGACTTAGACTAAATAAAATGCAGACATTAATTTTAAAAGTCCTAGTTGGATCTAAAGCTCATGGTCTTGCTAACAAAGACAGTGATACAGATTATAGGGGAGTTTTTGTAGAATCAACATCTGAAATTCTGGCAATGAAGAAATTAACTATTAAAAAAGTTGAGCCAAATCTTTATGAAATATCAAATTTTGCTTCATATAAAACAGTGACTTTATTTGCCACAGCAGAAGAATTAGAAGAACTTCATCAAGCATTAGAAAATATAAGTTGTTTGGATGAGAATTGTTCTTGTTATATTAAAGCTATGTCTTGATACAAAGATATTTGGGGAGATTGGTATAGAGCAATGAAAGATTCTGTAGGAAAATGCATTAAGTGTAATAAGCATGGAGATCTTGGAAATGGTCTTTGTGTAAGATGCTGGGACAGGTCTTTAGGGGATGCTTTGGGGCATTACTATTCCTATGAAAAGTGGGACAAGAAAATGAAGGTTAAATTTCTGTCTGTGCAAGAAGTATCAGATCCAAAGGACAAAGGGATTTTATAAAAATGTTTATATGCCAAGCAAGGTCTAAAAATAAATTCTGTGACAAACCAGCTAATTGGAGAGCAGAATGGTCTGATATAGAATTGTTTGTCTGCGATGAAGATAGACTATATGTCAGAGAAGTGTATAAAGGAGATAGTAAATTAGACAGAACGGGAATATTTTGGACATCAGATTTAGGGACTACCGAATATGAAGATTACTAAAAGGCTTAGTGGATAATTTTTATGAGCAATTTTATTGCCCTTTATTTTGCAATTGGACTAATTGTATTTGCTCTTGTTTATACAGGAATTGAAATTAACAATGAAACGCATCGACTCGGAGATTTATTGTCTGTTATTTTTTGGCCAATTATTTTAGTTGTAGCAATAGGAATAAGGGTACATAATGAAAAGAATTCTAGATGAAATAAAATACTTCATTCAGCGTGGAAGAAGAGGCTGGTCAGATAGAGATATTTGGGATTTTGAGAGCTATCTTCACAAGATTCTAGCTGGAGGATTAACATACTTAGCCAAATCGGAAAATGGGCATCCATGCAGATTAATTATCTTGGAGGGGCAAGAAGAATGGACTCCCGATAATTGTTCAAATTGCCACTGTGCTGAAAATTGGGACAAAGAATTAAGAGATAATGCAGAGAAATTCAGAAAATTGTGTGCTGAAAATGAAGGCGAATTCTTTAAAGAAGCTGATGAAATATATTTTAATGGTATAACAGATAATAATCAAGATGAGTGGGGAAGATTAGTTAAAAAAGGCTTTGAAGAAAAAAATAAAATATGCAAAGAAGCATGGGAATGGCTAAAAGAGAATCATTGGTTATTGTGGGACTAGAAAGGATGAGGTATAATGTCACATCCAATAACAGACCATAAGACCATAGAAGAGGTAATAACTCACAGTGTTAGTTGAGAAGATATGGATGGGTGGTTATTAGTTGGGCCAATTGAAGATAACAAGATAGAAGTGATTGTCCAATGGAAAAATGTAGGCGATGAATATAAATCTAGAAATAATCAAAGATAACTTTAGAGTAGAAGTCTATTGGTCTAATGATTATGCATCTGCGCATTTTAATGAAAATGAGGCAAAGGGGCTTGCTAGGTATATAGAGAGCCTAAAAGACATAAAAGCTGTAGTTGTTTGGGATACACATTATAAATGCCCAAATTGCAAAATGAGGGCGGTTAAGAAAGAAGACTTAGTAAATTGCTGCGAGGAGAATGTAGAATGAAAGAACTATTTAAAATTTTTGATGAATATAAGGGCCATGATGTAGAACTCAGTGTGATGTTAACAATGCTTTTCTTACTAATTTTAGGCTCAGTAAGTGTTGTTATGGCGATTCTTATAGGCACCCCATTCTTATTCTTTGTGGTTGGGGCTGTCTGGTTAGTCTGGTTCACAATATACCAGTTTGTAAAAAAGTATCAGATGAAAAACATAGACCCCAGCTGTCCTTCTCAAACGGATTTTACAGGCGATTCTAGATGTCCTCCTCAAGTAGATTACACATTGGGGGAAGAAGCTGCGATCAAGAAAAGGGAGAGATAAGAATGTCTAACTTAAGAATTTGGGGAAGAGATATAGACCAAAATACAATGCTACAAGTAGAGATGACTGCAAGATTGTCTATCTTGAAAAATCATCCTGTAGCATTAATGCCAGATGCACATCTAGGAACTGGAGCAACAGTAGGAAGTGTTATAGCTACTGAAAATGCAATTGTCCCAGCTGCAGTCGGCGTGGATCTGGGCTGTGGGATGGTTGCTGTAGAGACAGATCTAAAGGCTAGTGATTTGCCAGATGATTTGCAACCATTAGTACATCAATTTAGTAGGTCAATTCCTGCGGGAGTGGGAAGAAGAAGAAATAGAGGGCAATCTATTGGACTAGAGGATAAATATGCTGTAAGAGAAGTGGCTGATTGGATGTTAAAAAATCCTTGCGATTTAGGCGGTTTAAAAACTACTGCCTTTTCTCAGCTTGGGACATTAGGGTCAGGAAATCATTTTGTAGAAGTCTGTCTAGACGAGAATGATATTGTATGGACAGTACTGCATTCTGGCTCCAGGGGAGTTGGAAATCAGCTTGCTAATAAACATATCAAACTAGCAAAGAAGCAAGAACTAGCATTAGAAGATAAGGATTTAGCATACTTTCTTGAAGGGACAAATGAATTCAAGAATTATATTTCTGATATGCTTTGGGCGCAAAAATATGCATTGAAGAATAGAATGATTATGATGTCAATAGCCCTAATGAATTTGTTCCAGTTTGTAGGAAAGGGGAAAGTGATGATGGAGATAAATTGCCATCATAACTTTGCTCAGCAAGAATTGCATGACGGGAAATTATTGTGGATAACACGCAAAGGCGCAATAAAAGCAGATAAGGGAGATTTTGGGGTAATCCCTGGTAGTATGGGAACAAAGTCATACATTGTGCAAGGGCTAGGGAATCCTGATTCATACAATTCAGCAAGTCATGGCGCTGGGAGAAGAATGAGTAGAGGACAAGCAAAGAGAGAATTAACACAAGAGTCACTAAATGTAGCCATGGAAGGAAAGGCCTGGAATAATGATGCTAAAGGTTTATTAGATGAGCATCCAGCAGCATATAAAGACATAGACCAAGTAATGGAAGATCAGAAGGACTTGGTCGAGATCTTACATGTCCTTCACCAAGTGGCAAATTATAAGGGATCTTAATGCAAGCGCCTTAATAAAATTCTTGGGGGCGAAGAATGATGAAACAAAATATTATAACAGAATTAGACCTCATAAAAGCAAAAGAAGAGTATAGCCTCGCGCTAAAAGACATGGAAGTTAAAGCAACAAAGCTTTATGTAGCCACAAAAAATCTAACGGGTTTAACTTTCAAAGTATTCAATGAAGTAGCAGATGCCTATCAGAAGTCTTTTGATCATCAATGTTTAGTTCTAGAAAAGCTAATAGACTTATATGACTATTTTGATTATGACATGAAAGAAATCCTGGCTGTAAAGAAAGCTAATCAAACAGAGGATGCAGCATTTAAGACATATCGTAAGACTCTTGATAAGTTTACTTTTTACTAGAGATAAAAAACTTTTTGAAAAAAATTTTATAATATATCTTCCTTTCATGGTTCTTATGTGGAAGAGAAAGAAGTAAAGTGATATACTTGGCAGATACAACCCAATAAAAGTGTAAAGTAGAAAAATTCTGTATTATGTTATCCCGAGAAAAATAAACATCCTCAATAAAAGTGTAAAGTAGAAAAGGAGAAAAATGAAAGTAGTATTAGGCAGAAAGACTAAGTCAGTAGAGATTGTAGTAGGAATGATTCTTCCAGGCATGGCTAAAGAAGATAAGGTTGTCTATGTCAAGGATAACTTTTTTGTAGTGGACTTCCAAGAAGACCCAACTCACCCATGGTTTACTATTTATAGGACTTACGAAGATGCTGCCCCTCTGGAAGAGATAGATGTCAATAAGCTAGAGACAGCTAAGAGTATCATTGATCTTTTGATTGCTGATGAGGCTGTATAGAAAAGGATAAAAAATGAAGGCAAAATATGGCTGAACAAGCTATTGACCAAGATGTGAAGCTGAGGCTCTGCCTGCTGCTTGACGCGACTAAGACCTGCCCTAAGCATGATACAGTCATTAGCAAAAGCGTAGCCAAACGAATCCGGGCTATGGGGTGCAAATGCGATGGTACAGGTCATGTCTATCTGCTTGATCCAGACGGCGAGTTCGAGCTGCGGGTGAAGTGCCCCAATTGGAAACTGCGCCATTCTGTCCAAGGGAGTGCCTACGGTTGCGGCGTTTGTGAGAACCGAGGCTGGATACCCACCGATGACCCTTGGGCATATGTGAGGGCAGCCGTGCACATATATCGTCCTCTTGGTGAGAAGGACTTTGATTTGAAAACTGCATTGGAGACAGCTTTCAAACAGTGGTTATGGTCTTGGGAGGACCCAGACCCAGGCGAAGCAGCATTCAAAGTGGTAGTAGAGGCACTACTGAAAATTAGTGTCTCAGAGCCTCGGCGCATTATGATTATTAAAAAAATAATAGATATGGGGCATGGCTAAAAAGGATAAAGTAGTTTTCATTTTATATCTCAGGACCTAGGGCTAAAACTCATTTTTTAATAAAATGGTAAAGTAGAAGAGGAGAAGAATTCGCAATGAGAAACCATAGAAATATAGTCAATTTAGGACTGGTGGTTAGTAAGTCTAGAAGAGCCTATACCATAGCAGAAGAGCTCACTACATTTACGGCACAGAAAGCATATAAGAATGGAGTGATAATTTTACACAGAAAGTTCTCCATATATCAATGTTCTGAATATTATGCCATTAAGCAAAATTTCGTAGTCGGGTCTTATTATTGTAACCGTCACTCTGCCGAAGGCGGTATTGGTAAGGCATTCTATCAAAATTTTGTCATCTGGAAAGCCGATCTGAAAAAGATGAAGTAGGAATGTCTACTCGTTGTACTGGTCATTGCTGTAGAAAATTTACTCTTAGAACAAAGCAAGGATATATTTTGACTTCTTGGCCGAAATATTGGTTGTCTAACGCTATTGATTTGCCAGAGGAGTGTAGACAAATTTATGATATGGTAATTCCAATTGAAGACAAGTATGAGGGAAAAGATGGATGGATAAGATATTTTACCTGCAAAAATTTTGATGTAACTTCTGGGGACTGCAAAATATATGAGGCTAGACCTCAAATGTGTAAAGATTTAGCAACAAAAATAGAATGTCCGTTTGAAGGATGCACATTTAAGAAATAGCTTCTTGGAGAATATATACTTTTGGGGCAAAATAATATATAATATCAATTAAAGGAGCTGTGAGAATAAAGAAGCAGCCCAAAATAAAAATTTAGCTTAGTATAAGAACAGCCTAAATGGGAATAAAGCCCAAAAAGGCTGTTTTTTTGTTTTATAACGGGATATGGCTAAGACCACTATAAAATGAAAGCTAGAGCTAAAATTTGGTAAATCAAAAAAATTTTAAGAAATATTGTGAGGAAAAATGCCTGATATAAATTCAGAAATCTTAGACACCCTAAAGTCTCTACAGAAGAGCAATGAGGGAACTATGCTTGGTCTTGCTGCTATAAGCGAAGTAATTCAGAAGAATAACGAATACTTTGCAAAGCAAGCCGAGTATGATGAAATGGAAGAGGAAGAGGCAAAGAACAAGGAAGAAGAGGAAATGGAAAAGAAGGGCATGGATGACTTGACAAAGGCTGTATCAGAAGCAGTAATGAAGCAAGTCCGAGATATGATGGCCAATGCTCCCCATCAAGTTGGTGGAAAAGCTGGCTGGCCAGTAAAAGGTGGCGGAGAGGATGATGCAAAAACCGTGACTCCTCGAACTGCCGAGAACGAAGTCCAAAAGCCTATACAGGCTCAGGACATGGCCTCCAAAGTAGAAGACAAAGACAAGGAAGAGTATCCAAAGGAAGAGGACGAGCACAAGGATTTAATAGAGAAATCTGCCTTAGCTAAGGAATTGATGGAGTTAAAGAAGTCTTTTGAAGACTACAAAAATGGTATTGACAGCAGAGTAGAGAAGGAAGTAACTGCACGACTAGGTAAACTAGGCTTCCATGAGGATAAGTCTTTAATAGCCCCCAAAGTATCAGCTAAGTCTCTAGGGACAAATGTTGATGTCCCTATTACTAAAACTGCTGACGGAGATGTGACTGATGAAATGGCCAAATTGCCATGGGCTGTACTAAAGAACATGGAAGTAAAAATTATGAAAGGGGATACAGACGGTGTCCCGCAAGAAATTTTAAGGAAAATGTCTTAAGAGGAAAAAATTAAAAAATGCCTAATGATGTATCGTTACAAGAATTTATAGCCCAAGCTCGTAGAGGTGTTTACTCTGGAGCTCTTGGCCCAGACTGGTTGTCTAAGCAGACCTACTTTACAGTAGATACTGCTACTGGTATCTTTAATACAGTCTATGGAAAGAAAATCTGGCACGCATTAAATAATCAGACAAGGGTGTTTAATGCTCTTCCTCGTGTTGTATGGGGTAATGTGCCTGGTTGGCGTGTTAGGACAGACAGAGGTGCTGGTAGGTCCAGGCCAGTAACAGAGACTGGGACTCTGCCAACAATTGATATTAGCGATATTCAAGTAGTATCAAGTCTTCCTCGTTGGACAGGTACTACATTTGGGACTTCCACTAAAGCTATCTTCTCGGCTCAAATGGAAGGGGGCGTTGGTGATGTTTTAGCAATGGAGTCTGAGAATGCTCAGATAGACCATATAAAGGAAATAAACCAAGAAATGCTGGCAGCCAGCGGATTCTTGGTTAGTACTGGGGCTGCTACTACATTTACGGTTCCTGCTGCAGTAGCTTTCCACTTTAAGATTGGAGATGCTGTTGGGCAGCATGATGTAAGTGCAGGTGCATTTGATAGAGCGGGTGGCTCTGTAGTATCAGCAGTAAACACTGGTACTGGTGTAGTAACAGTGGCTACTGGAACAGCATTCGCTGATGGAGATGTAGCATTCATTCATAGTAGGGCAGGTTTTACTTCACTAGATGATGCTATTGAGGAGGATGTAGCCGCTGCTGGTACCACTGGCATAGGTGGAGGCGCTAATCGAGTAAGGGCATATGATCTGACAATTGGTGGAAGAACAGCGGGCACATGGAATGCTGGAGCAGTAGTTAGCAGAAACTCTGGTGTTGGACGAGACTTGACCTTAAACTTAGTAGACACCCAATTCCAGGGGATCCGCCAGAATGGTGGAGAGCCAAGGCTCATAGTAACTGGCCATGATCAATATTTCAGAATGCAGAGACTGCTAAATACAGTGCAAAGATACCTTGGCCAAGAGGAGTATCAAGTTGGTGTCGGGAATGAGAGAACATATCCAGGCACCAGGACTGGATTGGTGTTGGCAACCTATCAAATGGTACCAATACTAACTGAGGTTGATTGTCCAGTTAGTGTATCTACAGCTGATGTGGTGCTAGGCAGGAACATGTATGTGCTAGATACAGACTACATTGAGATAGCAATAGCGCAGCCTACACAGTATATAGAGAATAAAGACTACTTCGCAGCAAATGCTCTAGTGGTTAGAGGTCTATTGACCACAGCAGGTGAGATGAGGGTTAGGAATATCTGGACACAGGGCAAGATAGCAGACCTTTCTGCATAAGAGAATAAATGCCTGAACATAGGGAGGAAGTAGAAAATAATTCATAATTTTCTAGATACTACTTCCTCCCTGGTGTTGTTTAATTTAGAGGAAATGTAAAATATGCCACTGACATTAACAGAAAGAAGACGGGGAATATTAGGAGACATTAGGTATGCCACCTATGATGTGGCATTCGATACTTTGTATGCAGCTGGGGGAGAGCCACTGACAGCCGCAAATGTTCAAATGGAATCAATCTTGCTATTGAAGGCTGATGCCCCAGCAGGATACATCATAGCTTATGATTATACAAATGCTACTTTGAGGGCGTATAGAATCAATGTAGTAGCTGGGACAGGGACTCAAGGAGTAGATGTAGACTTGATGAAGAGTGGGACCAGCACACTAGAAGTAACTGGAGATGGCACAGCCTTCCAGGTTGCTCTTGGGGAAGTTACGACTAATGCTGATATGTCAACCGACTTAGCCAGCGTGAGAGTTCTTGTGTTCGGTAATTCATAAAATATCGGGGAGGTTATTAAACTTATGCCATTGACTTTAACAGAAAGACGAAGGGGAATTGCAGGAGACATGCGTTACGCTGTCTATACAGTAGCATTTGACGCTTCCTATGCTTCAGGAGGAGAACCGTTAACTCCTGCCACACTGGGATTTGATATAGTTCATTTATTGGAGGCTGATGCTCCAGCGGGCTATAAAGTAGCCTATGATTATACAAACAGAACATTAAGAGCATATAGAATTGATGTTGTAGCAGGTGCAGGGGTAGCTGATGGAAATAACACTCTCATTAAGAGTGCCACAAGCACCTTAGAGGTAGCAGGCACTGGCACAGCGTTTCAAGTAGCCCTAGGAGAAGTTACAGCAACAAATGATATGTCTACAGATTTGGCAGCTGTTAGACTTCTAGTATTTGGAAATTAAAAGTGAAGTTAAGCTGGTATTTGGATAGGCTAAATACCGAACTAGACCTAATAGAGAAAATGCCTTCTATAAATGATGCTAAGAATTTAGAAGGAAACTTAGGAAGTTTATTTCCAACTCTTTTGAAATTTAATGCCTAGACAATATGTTGATCCTGGCACTGCTATGCAGCCATATCCACGCCATCGTGGATTTAATTATACGACAACTGCTGATACTGCCCAAAATGCTACAACTCTTGGTAGCTCGATGTCTGAAGGGAATAAAGTATCCCTAATTGTAGAGCTCGCTGATCTATATGTAGAGTTTGATGCAGATGCTTCTACTACAACAATGTTAATACCAGCAGGCAGCGGATATTTCGATGATGGAATTGTAATAGAGACGCGAATAAGTGTTAGAAATGTAACAGCAGGACAGAATGGCAGACTTAGGGGAATAATTTGGGGACGCTAAAGTTAGAGGAGAAAATGAAAAAACAAAAGTTAGAGAGCTTAAGCCCAGTTAAAAAGTCTCGAATTAGGACTACGTCTGGTCCAGCAGAGATAATGCTGCCGGAAGATCCGCCAGTCTTTGTAATAGAGGAAGAGGAGATAGAAGACAAGGGCAAAATAGCTATATTGATGACAGCCCGTCAGTGTGAATGCGACAATAATGAAAAATGCTCTTGCGAGGAAGAAAAACAAGCGTGTAGCTGCAAAGACTACGAGGGGCAAGATTTTAATTGCCTAGTTCATGAGGCTAAAGTTGAATGCCCTGTATGCCATACAATAGACACAGAAATATTTATTCCGAATCACCTGCCACCGTTTAACCACTATCGATGCAGGATTTGCGGCATGTTCTACCAGAGAAATATGGTTGATGGTATGTATATAAGGTACTAAAAATGCCTAATAGACAGAAATACCTGAAAGAAGAAAAATTTGACAATTTTGTTAACAATCATTTTTCTCATTTGGTGAAAAGAGTGGATGGGTTAGACAAGAAAACATGGGCTTCTATGGGGATGCAAACATTAGTCGTTGCCTTGATCTTATTCTCCTTGAAATTGATTTTCGATTTAGCTCTAAAGGGGTAAAAATATGACTTGGAGTATTTGGCCATATCAATGGGAAGGTTGGGAAAGAGACCCAAGCACTAGAATTAACACAATGTTATGGACTGACTGGGCTCCAGTTGATGTGACATTAACTACTCCTGGCACTGCTCAGAGTCTATATACCATAGCCCCTAAAATACCTGCTGTTAACTTAATAACTAATCCATCGATGGAAACTGGCACTCCTCCCACTGGATTTACATTGAGTGGCTCTACTCTGGCCCAGAGCGCAACCGTAGCTAGGTCAGGAACTAACTCATTGAGAATAACGCCAGACAATGCCGCTGCTGGAGAAGGAGCCTATTGGACAACGCAGTCTCTTGCAGGTGCTGGGCCGGACAGAGAAGTGTTTTTGGTAGCTAGTGGGTATTTTAATGATAATGCCGGTTCTGGTAATGGAGTTCGGGTCATTATTGCTAATACCTCTGGTGTAGCATTAGCTACAGGGAATACAGTAACACTAGCAGCTAACTGGACTGGTAGGTCAACAGCCGCATTTAGGTTAACGGGAGTAACGGCTGCCCAATACAGAATTTATTTTGTAACAGCAACACAGTTTGCAACAGTGTTTTATGTAGATGATGTACAAGTAGAACTATTAGAACAAAATACAGCGACAGACTATTGTGATGGGGCTCAAGGCATAGATTATGAATGGGAAGGCACCGCCCATGCCAGCAGGAGTCGCAGGCATAGAGGTATCGTAGCAGTGAGAGGCTATAATTTATATACAACAAGAAATGTGTATATATCCTATGACCAGACAGCAAGCACTACTACTGGCAGGAGAGTATTGGCAGGCACTGATTTTTGGAATGATCATCCTATGAATATTAAAAATAGGATTAGCATTATAAATGAATTATCAGGCGAGCAGCCTCGAGTGTTCGGGGAAGTGCTAGGAGTTCATTTTGGTAGAATGTAATAAATGAACGACATCAAGGGAATCAAACGAGACAAAAAGAAAGCTAATTCTAGAAAAATGAAAGTAACCGGGATTGGGAATAGATTGATACAAAGTATTATAAATAATAAATCAAAGAAGGCTAGAGATGCTAATTGATTTTACCCTAAATGAACTCTTGTTTATTGATGATGAATTAACTGCGTATGATTCTCATTCAGAAGAAATCGTTACTATGAGAATGCCGAATGCAAATCCAGCAACTATTGGGGCTCATTTGGAAACGATTAGAAAGATAGGAGGGGCGATATTAGAAGCATTTGACAGAAAAACAAATGTAAGTGTAGATTTAGAGTTTTATGAAGTATTGATTATTAGAGAACTGGCAAGGTCAACCAAAACAATGGGGGACGAGACTGTAGGATTGAATTTGAAAAGGAAGGTCTATCAAGCATTGCAGCGTATTGAAGCTGAGGAAATGATCCCACTGGAGTTAAGCTACGATAATGGGGAAGAGATAATAATGGACAAAACTGCAATACAAGAAAAAATGACTGCTTTCCAGGAGGAGCAGAATAATGCCAGAAACAAAAACACCCGTAAAAACAAAACCAGTAATAAATCCTAGCCCTGAGCCAGTTAGAAGATATGATCCTATCCCAGACCATTGCCCAAGTCAAATTGAGAGAACAATTAGAAGAATTAGACAAATATAAAGAATGTTTGGATGTTTTAGGGGGCTCTTAAATTCAATGACATATGAAAATATGACAATTGATCAAATTTTTCAATTTGTCTATTACCGTAGAGAAAAATCTCAGGCCCAGGCTTGGGTAGAGGCCGAGAATGATTTCGCTGTTCGAGCAATAATAGGCAAATGGTTCAAGTATTTAGAAGAAGGGATAGCTAATGATAGGTATCCAGATCCTCTAAATACTACAATTAGTCAAGAGCGGGCTGATAAGCTTATAGAAGAATTAGATGCTGATTTTATGATTGAGTCTGGAAGATTTGCAAATCTTGGAGTAGAGACTGGCCCAGAATTTTTTAGGCTAGAGCCTTATGCTAAACGAGCCTTTGCCCAAGATATTTGGTCTGTAATGAAGACAGATAAGGACATTGAGATGGAAACTGTGCAACGCCTAAATGCAGGGGAAGAGTTGCCTCCCAAACAATTCCAGTATGAAAATAGTTTTGAAGAGGATTATGTGATTGGGCTTAGAGGGATGGAGATTTAAAATGCCTGCTAAAGTTGAAGAAATAAAAAATGCTTTAATGCAAGACCCTGATTTCAAGCCTCAAGAAGGCAGAACGAAAGAAGAAAGTGCTTGGGCTGTCGCCTGGTCAAAATTCAAAAATATGAAGAAAAATGCTGAAGTATTGTCTATGCAGGGGGCATTGGCAAAACAAGAGGATAGCGATGAATCTTCTAATCCATTTATAAATCCCCCTTGGAAAAATGCCGATATAGAAGATGCAGTAGCTCAATATCAGGATTTGCTTGGAGTAAAGAATCCTGAAGAAGCATATGAGCATGTAAAGAATGACAACCCTAATTTAGAAGACGAAGGACAAAAATGCTGGTTCTGGATAGGGATAAAGTCAAATGGTCTTCCGACGCCATCTGGAGAAGCTCATGAACAAATGGAGAAATTACTAATGAGTCTATTTGAAACTCTACACAAACAATACTCAGCACCAGAAAATGATGAGAATGAAGCTGCTGATATACCAAAGCCAAAGCCTAATGAAATGGAAGAAGACAGACACCAAATGCTTGATAAGGCCATTGAAGGATTTCAGAATATCCTGAAGGCCAAAACCAAACGTCCAATAATACATCAAGAATCCTCTCCAGGAGTTTTTTTTCCAGGGAGAATGAAACTAAGCGGACAGAAAAGATTTAATCAAAAATATGGTCGTTGGCCAAAAACAATAAGAAAACAAGATCCTTGGCAAGGAGAAACAGGCCCAAAGAAATCAGGGATGGGCGATGCTAAGTTCCCAGATTATGCTAAAAAAGACAATCCTGGATATATAGGAAAACATAGAACTGCTGTCCCTCACTTGCATGGAAAACCTGGACAAGCAGGAAGTAATTGGAAGCCATATTTGAAGGAAAACCTTGATTTAGAAAAGAAGGATAAAGATAAAAAGAAGAAACTAAGTGAATATACAGGATTAATGGTTAGGAAAGAAGAATCTCCTGCATTAGATTTGTTTGCTAATTTTATGCAAAAAGAATATGGAGTAGATATTGAAAAGAAGGCTATAACTATAAATACTAAACTAGGCTCAGGAAAACCTGTGAAAATTAAAGTAGACTCAGTATATGGAAGGCCTTCAGGCGGATATATGCATCCACGATCAGCAGACAAAGGCGGAGCTTTCTTTGTGCCAGTAAAGAAAGAAGACGAAGTAGAGATTGAAAAGGAGCTGCCTAAACCCTTAAAAGGTCAAAAAATTGTTAGACCAGATAAAATAATTACTGTGCCTAAACCTTGGAAGCCTTTTATGAAAGGTGGGGCAGGCAGTGGTCGTCATGCTTCGAGAAAAACTATGAGAGTCAGAGCTAAATTCAAGCCTCATACTACTGCATTAAAGGCAGCAATAGCAGGATATGGCAAAAGTAGAAAGCCCTCAGACTATGCAAAGATAGTGGCAGCATTCAGAGAAAAAGATGTTGCTAGAGCAAAAGTAAAGCCTTGGTGGCAGGGAATGAGACATCCTATGGATTAATGGGAGAGGATATATGTCATATGAGTTAGCAGCAGTTGACCCTACAATATTAAATGTAGTTTTTGGCTTAGTGGCATATCTATTTGTGCAGCTATCAAAGAGTAATAATTGGCGCAAAGCTATGCAATATGTCTATCCTATTGGTATTGCTGTATTTGCAGGGGCTGCGAAAGGAATGGGAATAGACGCCAAAGTAGAAATAAATGATGTTTTAGGAGTCTTGGGCTCTTCGCAATTAATTTGGGCAGCGGGCAAAATGACTGGTATTGGAGAGGCATTGAAGAAAGACGGGATATCTCAAGTAGCAGATTTCTTTAGAAAGTTAGCTAATGATTATTCTACAGATTCTGAGCCAGTAAAAATATTTGATCCAAATGGTGTAAATACTGAAGCCTTAGAAAAAGCCAGAAATGAAGTAAATGCAATAAAGTTCTTGTTTGATGGAAAGGCTATAACATTAGAGCAAGCTAGAGAAATGAAGAAAGCTTGGAATATAAAATACCCTGACCTGGCAATGGTAATGAAGCTACCTGATATAGAAGGCGTTGTATAAAGCAAAATGCAAGTAGAAAAAGTTAAGATAATAGAAAATAAATCATTAGTTACAAAATGTGATTTTTGCTTTGAAGAAAATCAGACAATGGATAAATGTGACTTATGTAGCAAGGATTTTTGCTGGCAACATGGTAAAGTTTATGCAAGAAAGAGTTATCAAATAACCCCTACACCGATATATACACCTAATACTACATGGGCTCCTCTTCCTACATGGCAACTTACTGGTGGGTGGTTTGAGAAAACTGATACTTGCTCTGGAACTAGCTCGGTTATAATCAACTATTTTGCTGAAGCCATAATCCTAAAACTATGCCAAGAATGCAGAAAACCAGAGTACGACAAAATTCTGGAAATTATTATAGGAAGATCTTAAATTTCTAGAGAGATAAAATAACGTATGGGTACAATTAGCTGGAAGACAATATTTTTTCCGCAGTTTGAGCCTGGGGGACTACATGCAGTAAACACAGGCGTAAATTCCAGGTCATTAGATGATTTCGAGAGTTATACATCCGATGGTGCCTTGCAGGCTATATGGTCTGTTACTGGTGGGGCAGGGGCAGTCACTAGAACAACTGCTGCTAATGCTCTTCAAGGTCAGCAATCCCTCCAGACAGTTGTAGCTGGCGCTACTGGTACTATCAATAGAGCTATAAATAATAATATATTTGCCTTCCCAGCTGGTGGTAGAATCCGTTATGTATCCTTTCGGGGAATTGTAACAACTGGAACCAGCGCTATTCGCATTAGGCTTTCTGATGCTTCAGATGCTACATTATATAAAGAATGGGCCTTTACTTTAGGCACAGATGTAACCAGAGAGCACGTCGTAGATTTATATTCAGCAGCCGCTGGGTACCAAAATCAGGAAGGGTATCCTGGCCCAATAGCTGAGGGAGCTACTGCGTGGAATCCTCTCTTAATAGACCGAATAGAGTTTAGGAATTTAGCTGACGGCTCTACATATAGATTTGATGACATTAGATTCTATTATCAATATAGCCTGTTAGATGCGATTGGCTTCGGCACCGAGCCTGCCACCGATGACGGTGCTGATGGAAGCCTGAATTCAAAAATAAGATACTTAAACAACATAGTCTTACAGCTCATAGGTTCTACGGATGAGTACAACAAATATGGGCCTGCTGAAGTTAGATTAAATAACTCATACACTTGGGGGCTAGAACTAAAAGGGATGGCCGAACAAGGCATCCCTACTACTACAGAAATAACTCCAGGCAATTATACAATTGACAGAGTTAGAAATGGTACTACTACTAACATCGTGGCATCAACAGGGGCCACTGAGGCTGCTGGTTTTATATCAGCAACTTATACTCCTTTAGAAGATAACTGGGTATTGGGGGACGAAATAGTTGTTACCTTTAGCGGAGGTAGAGTAGACAGTGATACTGATACTGCTGTTACGCCTACTGCTAACATAGGTCTTGGTGCTACGACTATTGCATTAGCAAATGCTGCATTATTCCAAGCAGGGCAAAGAATTAGAATCTATGATGATTTGACTACAGAATATAACACAGTAGCAAGCGTTGACTCCCCAACTCAGATTACTGTTACTGCTACGGCTAATGCTTATACGGCTGCTAATAACTTTAGAGTTGTCCTTGTAGAAAGAAATGATCTTCAAACAGCTAGATTTGCAGGTAATGTATCGCATCAACCAGAAATTACTGCTGAATTAGAAAGATGGGTATTAGCTGATTATGATGACTTTGATTTTGCAGATGCCGATGGCAACAATGAGAGATGGGACACTGGATATATAGCTAACACTGACGGTAGCGCAGCAGGGGCAGAAGGTGGCACTGCTGACATTAACACTTCTGTTGCTGGACAGGCTAGAGTTAGGGTTGATCCAGATGCGACTCCAACCAGGTCTGCATATGCTATAAAAAGAGACGAGACATTCCGAAGCAGATATTATAGTGTAATGGTAGATGCTGATGTAACACTAAATACTACAGAAGCTACAGCTACATATGCAGGATTGAGAATATCTGCTGGTGATGTTGATGACCCCGCTAACTACATAATAATAACTAGAGAAGCATCCAGTGGGTTTAATAGAATTTCAGCCCATGCTGAATTTAATAACATCGCACAAACTGATGTTAATTTTAGCACTACTGATAATGCCGTAGCTTTCAAAATAGAACGCTATGGTAATGTCTGGAATCTATTCTACAGCCTGACTCAATACCCGAACTGGGTATGGACCAAACTAACTCAATATGAAGATGCCAATGGGGATATGACATCTGTCACCAGCGCTTATTTATATGCAGAAAGCGTTGGGACCACCGATACTCAAATTGCCACTGGTGACTTTGACAATTGGAAATATTATATTGGCTCTGGTGCGATTGACCAGATTCTTTCTACATTAGTTCTAGCTACTGGTACTTTTACTACCTCATCTGCAACAGTCCCAGCTGACACAGGAAGACTAGAGGGAGACAACTATTGGAATGGCACATTAATAATACCTACTAATGGAGTGGCTGCATTCCAGCCAAGAACAATTGTTGCATTTGCTAATGCTGGTGGTGTATTCACAATTGACCCAGAAGCAGTATTTACAGTTGCCCCAGCAGTTGGCGACGAATATGCTATTGTAGCCTACCAATATCCATTAGAGCCAGGCACAGATGCAACAAGTAATTCTGCAAGTGCCCATGTGGTTGGAAGCAAGGCAGATACAGCCCAGTATGATGGGACTAGCACAAATAGTTCTCTCGTTAGACTATTACGGGCAGTGCATAGGGGAGAAATATTAGCTAGCGGGACATTAACTTTATCAGATACCACCAATCCTGCTGATGCTGGGCGAACAGAAGCAGATAATTATTGGAATGGTAGCTGGTTAATGACTACAGCAGGGGCAGTAGCGTTCCAGCCCAGGCTAATAACAGACTTCCAGAATGCTACAGGGACTTTCAACCTTGACAGCCAGCAGCCATTTACTGCTGCCCCAGGCTTAGTAGCATATGTTATATTGGCCCCAAATAGTCAACTTGTTCCTACTGCTGATGCTGCTACTAATACTACTCCAGCCCATGTCATTGGCAATAAGTCTGACGCTGCTAGTGTTACCGCAGGGTCTGCTTCTATTATTGCTAGATTAAGGGCAATAGAAGCTGCTTTGTCTGTCAATACTTCTGCTGGTGGAGAATTTGAGTTAGATGGCACTCCAGATTTGTGGGACGCATTAGTAACAGATAGTTCTGCTCAAGCTGACATCACAACATTGACTGGTAATAGAGATGCTGCTGTAATACAAAGAATTGCAGCATTAGTAAATGCATTACAAATAACCGATGCTGGGACTGCCACTGGTTTTGAAGAAGATGGAACTGGTGGAAGACTATGGGAGTCTATAACTGCTGTAAAGGGGACATTTACAACTTCTTCAGCTACAGTACCTGCTGATACTGGACGGACTGAAGCAAATGATTATTTTAATGGCGACATAATTATACCAATATCAGGTGATGTTGTAAGACAAGCTAGAGTAATTGCTGATTTTGCTAATGCTGGAGGAGTATTCACATTAGATTCTGAACTCCCCTTTACAGCGGTTCCTGGACTAGTTGACTATGTAATAATACATTGGAAATATCCTTTAGTTCCAGCAGTTGATTCTGCTGCTAATACTACATCTCCTCATGTAGTTGGAAATAAATCTGATACTATACCTGCAATGAACCTGGCTCCAGCAAATGATTCTATTGTACGTCAATTAAAAGCTATCTTAGAGAGAGTAGGGGCTACTCCAGCTGACCCAGACGATTCTATATTAACTAATGTTGGTCAAAGAGATGACACAGCTACTGCTGATTCATTGGCAGATGTAACAACTACATCAATTCAGGCCAAATTAAGAAGGCTCTTATTACGATTTTCTGCTGATGCATTCAGCTCTACTGTACAAGGAGTAGCTAGAACTGATGTAGAAAATATGATCCAGGGACTAGCTAACTATCTATCAGCTGCTGGAGCTGCATGGTCTGTAACCGCTAATCCTGGAGCAGCTGCTAGAGATAACCTTGAGCAGACACTAGAAGATTTTGCAGACATGTTAGCTGGAACTACTGGAATAGTAACATTTCCAGCTGCAGCAGTAGCTGCCAATGGTATCTCAATAGCAGAAGTTTTGAGACATGTAATGGAGGCTGTTGGAGAAGACACAGCTAATAACGCATTTGCTTCAACTCTTGTAGCTGAAAATGGTGATGGTTCTGCTCTAGAAAGACTTGAAGAAATAAGAGGTAGAACTGCAACTGGAACATTTACTCAAACAGCTGCTATGGGGACAACTGTAAACACAGTAACAGAAATATCTCCGATTAGGCATGGACAAATAGCAGTAGAATTAGATATAAACACATTGATTGCAGCCGCTGAAGGCGGGACAGTAATTGTTAGACTATTAAATATGATTGATGGGGCTACTTTACGAATAATTGACAGGGTTGATTTTACAATTGGCGGGGCTAATGAAGTTCATCCTACAGTGAGAGGATGGGTACAAGAGGGCACTACGACAGCCAGGATTACAATTCAATTGAACTCTGCTGTTACTGTCAATAGGGATATACCATGGAGAATAATTGAGAGTGCATAAACTATGCCAGCATATTTACCAGTTACACTTGAGATAACATTAGATGATGACAATTCTACTTTTCTTGTAAAGAGAGGAGGAAGACAGAGAAAGGTGGAGTATAATTCGGAGCAATTCGGTAAAGACATAATAAACTTATTTAAATTAGATGAATTAATAGTGCCATTGGAAGATGCAAAAATAATATTACAACGTTTTCTAGATTGGGTTAGCATATTAAAGTTTAAATATGGAGCAATAGCGGGCGTAGATTCAACTCGTAATGTAGTATTTAGTCAAATAAACGGTGAGGCAAGCATTTCTTTTAGTGCAACAAGAGATCTTTCTGTTTCGTATTCTAAAGACACAAATGAGATAACATTCCAAGAGGGAGACTCTCCAACACAGACATCTTTAGCTACAACATATAGAACAACTATAGAACTTCTAGACTGGATAAAACGTGATTTTAGAATTTGGTGGAATGCTTCTTTGCAAATTACAGTACAATGAAGTCCATCATAGTGGAAGGACGGTAAAAAATGGATTCTGAAGTAACAAGACAACTATCACTCCTTAAAAATAAAGGAGCATTAACTAATGGAGTACCAGTTAGTGAGACTTTCAATAACACTACTGACTCTATGGAGGCCATTGAAGATGATTTATTAGTCCCTTCGGCTGATTCTGCCACAAATACTAGAGCACGAGATGTAATTGGAAATAAGACAGATGCAGCAGTATCAGTAGCTTCTACAACTGCTAGTGCCATAGCTTATTTAAAGAGATTAATAACAAATTCAATTATAGCAACAGGTACGTTTACTACCTCTTCAGCAACTGTTCCTGCTGATACTGGTAGAACTGAAGCTAACGATTATTGGAGAGGGAGTTGGCTTTTGCCATTGACCGGAGCAGTAGCTTTGCAGCCTAGATTAATAGTAGGATTTGCCAATGCTGGAGGAGTATTCACACTAGACGCTGAAAATCCGCTTACAGCAGCCCCAGGATTAGTAACATATGCTATTTTACCTCCAGTATTTCCATTACAGCCTGCTGCTGATGCTACGACAAATACGACAACTCCTCATACAGTAGGAAATAAGGCAGACACAGCTTCTTATTCTCGTAACTCAGCTAATTCATTGATGCGGTATTTGAAAGGTTTGCATACAATTGAGATTGTAGCTAACGGCACTTTTACTACTTCTTCTACAACAGTGCCCGCAGATACTGGCAGAGCTGAAGCTAATGATTATTGGAATGGTAGCTGGATTATTCCACTAACTGGTTCTGTAGCTCTCCAGCCGAGGTTAATTGTAGACTTTGCCAATGCTGGGGGTGTGTTTACTCTTGACTCCGATCAACCATTTTCTGCTGCGCCAGGATTAGTAACATATGTGATAGTATCCCCTAATTCTCAACTTGTCCCAGCAGCAGACTCTACTTCTAATCAAACTCCTGCTCATGTAATAGGAAATAAGACAGATGCTTCTTCTAGTGGTGCAACAGCCTCTTTAATTGCTAGAATAAAAGAGTTAAGAGATCGAGAAGTTCCGACAGAAACAGGGGCAACATTCACGTTTACAGTAGCAATGGGAACAACAGAAACTGATGTCATAGAGCTGTCACCTGGGACAACAATTTTAGAAATTATGTCTCTATATATGGATTTTGTTAATGTTCAAGGAGATGCAAATACACCTACAGCGACTGTTAGAAAATATGAAAAAGTTGATGATGCAACATATCGAAGGGTTGATTCAATAACAGTTGCGCCAAGCAGCGATCCAGCAGTTGAATTCAAGTCATGGACAACTGGAAGAGACACTAAAATTACAGTTCAAATGTCTACGGCATTAAATGCTAATGCAGGAATTCCTCATTATCGTGTAGTTAGGACGGTAGCATAAAATGGCTATATTTGATAAATATAATCTTCCAACACAAATCAAAACAGTTGGCCCAGACAACGATGCAGATTTCAGCACTATTGGGGCTGCGCTAACAGCTATAACTGATAACACGACTACAAGACGTTATACAATCAAAGTTGCACCAGGTACATATACTGAAGCAGTGACTATCAAAGACTATGTAGATATTGAAGGGAGCGGGTCAACTACTGTTATAACCCAAGCTGATGCTACTGTTCTTACTCAGACAAATTCAACATTTTTATCGAAGATTTCTAATTTAACAGTTCGAGTTTCAGGTGCTGGGGGTGGCACAATAAGTGCTGTTGCTGGGGGCGGGGGAGCTTGCTTATATGAAAATATAATCTTTGAAAATACAAAATCAGCGGGGACAATGTGGGTAACAGATACTAATATAGCCTTGTCTAGTTTTGTAGACTGCCATATTTTGCATCAAGGGGCTGGCGGCACAACAAATGGGTATAGGGCAGCCTCTGGTAGAAGCATACGAATAGTAGGTGGACAAGCTATGGCTACAGGGGGAGATCCAAATATTGGATTTCAAGCTGATAGTAATGGCGGAATAATAGTAGTTGGGAGCAAATTGGATGCCTGGACTACTCCATTTAATCTTACTGGGGCAGGTTCTAGAAATATCGTAGCTTCTGGGTGCTCTTTTAGTGCAGGCTTTTCTTTTCCAAATGATCAAATTGCAGTTTATACAGGTAGATCTGATGCTTTATATGGTGATGGTTCTGATGGGGATGTAACTATTGCAGCGCCAACAACATTAACTAGGAACATGTATTATAACACTTTAGTAGTTAATGCTGTAATTAGTACTGGTGGATATAGAATCTTTGTCAGAAACTTACTTAGTGGGACAAGTAGCGTAAATAGAAATGGGAATGCTGCATCTGGGGGAACTGAAGGAGCAGCTTTGGCTAATAGTGCTGGTGGGCTAGCTGGTGGGCTAGCTGGTGGGGCGGGTGGAATTTCTGGTGGAGCAGGAGCTAATGGATCCAACTTAGCCTCTGGACTTGGCGCTGCTGGTGGAAATGGGGGGGCAGCTACAGCAGGTGGGGGTGGTGGGACTGGAGGAACCTTTGCTGTGGCTGGAGGAGGGCGACCCAGAAGCTCTGCTCTTCTATTTGGGAGATATGCAGACCAAGATGAATGGAGAGGGGGAGCAGGTGGGGCAGGAGGTGGGGCTGATGGTAACACTGGTGGGGGAGGAGGAGGAGGTGCAGGTATATTATTTCTTGCGGCTAGGGAAATTTCTACAGCTTTAACGATTTCCGCTAATGGTGGGGCAGGTGCTAATGGTACTGGTGGAAATGCGGGAGGTGGGGGCGGAGGAGGCGGAGGTTATGTCGTAGTAATTTCGCAATTAATTAGTCAGTCAACTTTCACAGTTCAAGCTAATGGTGGCACAGCAGGGTCAGGAGCAGGGACTGGAGGAGCGGGGGTAGATGGGTCAGCTGGTGTAGCTATAATTATAAAGAGCTAGGAGGCTACAATGATTAGGAAAGCGTATATTACAGAGTTTATTGATACTAAAAATATTGCCGAACGTAGTGTCGCTGAAGACAAGGCTTTATCTTATGGATGTACTGAGATTATCTTTGGGATTCCCCCTAGATATGAAAGACTGATTGTTACTACTCCTGCTATTATTATAGAAAAAGGAGAAGAAATCTTATCTATTTTACAGGGTGGTTTTAAAGAGAGTGATGCCTTGGCTGAAATAGATAGATTAGAAAAGGATAATAATGACTAATTTGGAAGAAAAGCTACAGCAAGCTGTTAAAGA
Organism: Candidatus Woesearchaeota archaeon; assembly: GCA_964432435.1. Lineage (GTDB taxonomy): Archaea > Nanobdellota > Nanobdellia > SCGC-AAA011-G17 > JACPIM01 > JACPIM01. The sequence continues at coordinate 25,460 of CAYSNL010000001.1, forward strand.
TTCCGAAGAACTGCAAAGACAGCTTAGTCAAGTAATGCAAACTCAGAATACTTTAACAGTGTTATTGGCTAAAAAACAAGGGGCAATTGAACTATTGCAAAGTATGATTAAAGAAGAAAAATTAAATAAGTCCGATGAGTAAAACTGTTGTTTTAACTAATATTATAATCAATAATATATCTTTAAATTTTGATGGTCAAAATATTAATGCTGAAGTAGGGTATTATTTAGCATCTGATACAGACTTAAAAATAGAAAAGCGATTCAGGTTTTCATTTATTTCAAATAATTATTTGAATCTGATAAATGAAGCAAAGATAAGTTTATTAAAAGACTTAAAAGAAAAAGAAAATATATAAAAAATGATCTCTGGCTGAAATACAAATGCATAAGGGATTACAATATTCTCAAAAATATAGTGATGTTAGAAATCTAGTAACAGTGGGAGTTGGAGGAGAATTTCCTACAGTCACTAGAGCTTTAGGTAGTATATCTGCCTCATCTACTAGTAGATTTACCATACAAGTAATTGGTCGGATTACAGACAACGTAACAATTCCCAGCAATGTTGATATTGTGGGTCTGGGAGCCTACGCTTCACAAATTGTATCAGGGACAAATGCAACTGCTGTTATTACAACTGGTACTTCAGCCACAAATTGCAGCATAAATAATTTAGGATTAGTAGCTGGGACAGGGGCTACAGATTTTGCATCAAATGTTTCTGTTTCTGGGGGAGCTATCCTAGATATTAGAGATTGTGTATTAACTGCTCAATATACATATACTAGTCAAGCTGATGATGGAGGCAGAGCTTTTTTTACATCAGGGTCTGATGCGTTATTAAGAGCCTATAATTGCCGAATTGATGGGGTTCAAGTAGGGGCATGGAACAACTCTTTTAATCCATCTGCAAATACTGTTACTGTACAATATTTATATAGTTGTCTATTTGATAGAATAGGGTCCATGATAATTCACAATGCAAGTGATGGGAGAATGCAGGCTCATGATTGCTCATTTGGGTCATACAATGATGGGGCATGGGCTTCCCCGAACAGTCTTGCAGTTGTTTTAAGAGGGACTAGTGGGACGTGCGGGGATGTTTTTCTGACTCATACTAGAAGACTACAATTAAGTAGTGATGTTCCCAGAATTTTAAACGTACAAGTTGGAGTTAGTAGTAGCACAGCTAGATATTTCAGCTTTAATGATGAGACTATGGCTGAAATTACATTACAGAGCAGTAATGCTTCTGCATATGTCATGGATGAGTATGAATTTATGTCTGGAGCTGGAAATCCTACACTACCAGTAGCTATTTATAGTGACATAGCAGGCAGTGGCTCCGAAACAGAAAGTGGACTATATCGTCTAGCAAATAAGGATGATGCTTCTACTATGCCAGCGGAAGCGATTTGGGTGTTTACTGTTTCAGGAGGGGCTACCCAAAGCACAGGGTATTTTGCAAGGCGTGGCCTAATGTATTTAGGAAATCCCTCTGGCTCTGGAGTTCAAGAAAGCGGAAACATATATGTAGGGGCAAGTGGGGTATTGGTGTGGTCTAAGCCCAGAGCAGGAATAATCCAAAAACTGGGAAGACAGCGTCAAGGTGCTGCCGGGATATTACAAATAGAATTAGAACAAGTAGAGCTAGACAAATATCGTTTTACTTGGGACTCTGCTGGAACTCCCGCGCAGAGCCAAGTTGCATTAATAAATACTGCCAGATTTGCCGGGATTATACAGCCTGCTGGGACTGGCAATGAAATAAACCCAAGAGTTATTCTAGCCAATGGACTGGTAGAGAGACTGCCTGCCAATGCCTTAAAAAATGGGGCTTCAACTACTAGCTCTAGGGCAGCAGCTCAAGCAACAGACGGCACTACATTTACATTTTTAAATTCTACTTCCCCCACTGTTAGATGGTATTTTGGGCATGGCAAACCATTTGCTGGAATTGACGTTGATCTAACTATTGCTGGCTCATATGGAGCGTTGACTTGGGAATATTGGAACGGGTCTTCGTGGGCTACTCTAACAGAAACTATCGGATATGGATTTGCTGCTGATGGGACTACTAGATGGGATGAACCAGCAAATTGGGTAGCTAAAGTGCTAGCAACTAGCGATGAAACAGAATGGGGTGCCGGAGTGCCGACAGTTGTAGCAAATATTAGACTGTATTGGATACGAATTGGTGCGGCGGCGGTAACGACCAATCCCACCATTGATAGAATGTCTGCTCGGGGCAAAGCTGTAATTGCAAAGCCTGGAGATGTAACAGAAGTATTAGTAGATACAAGCGATGTAGCCCCAGGAGATATTTTAGTGACTTCCTCAATTACTGCTGGGAGGGCAATGACAAACAATGCTCAAACAGACGCAAAGAGAATATTAGGAGTAGCATTAGAAGCAAAAACTGGGGGAGCAAACGGAGTAGTTTTGGCGGAGGTTTTAGCATAAAAATGCCAAGTCATTTTTCAGCTTGCTGGGTCTTTGATGCTAGTGCAGCAGCATACATTAATAATACTGTAGAATCTTCAACTGTAGGCGGTACTGTATTTACAGTCTTTGACGCCACCGCTGATTATCTTTATCTCGGAAATGAGACTAGATTTGACTTATTTACTCTATCTATGACAACTTTTGGGAGTCTGGGAACAATTATTTATGAATATTATAATGGTACCGCATGGACTAGATTTTATCCTAGACACCAATATGACTTTACAATAAATGGTGGAAATCAATGGGAGAGACTATCAGGGTGGGCAACATTAGCTTTTTCTGGTACAGTGCCTCATGCTGCTACTCCTCCAGATACTACAGCTAGATTTTGGATTAGACTAAGTGTATCTAGTATTACGACTTCTCCGACTGTGCAAGAAATAGTAATGAGGCCATATGCTGCATATACTGTTCCTGGTGATGTAGCAACACTATTACAAATTCCAGCATTTTCTTCTTCAACAACTCCTACATTAGCTACGATTGAAGATTTTATAAACCGTGCTCAAAGTACTATAGATTTTAAGACTAGGGCAAGCTGGAGACCAAATATTATATTTGATGAGGAGTATGACTTTGACATAAATGGGATCCCATTGCGAAAGTCACATGTTAGAGAAGTAACTAGACTCCAAGTATGGGACGGAGCTTCGTATCAGACTAGAACTCAAGGAAGAACAAGTGATTATTTTGTAGTTAATGATTTAGGACAAATTTATTTTTCTAGGTTCTTTTTGCTGCCCGCTAGAATAGTTGGAGGGGGGACCCCAATTTGGGTATGGGGCTTGGGAGAATACAACTATCCAGTTAGAGTTAGCTATATACACGGAAGAGATTATGATAGAGATGAGCAAGCTCAAATAATTTGGAATATAGCCACAAAACTTGCTGCCATTGATGTATATACATCACATGATTATTCAGTCTTAGCTGTATCTGGTTCAGACAGAGTAACATTAGATAGAAAAATAGAAAGCTGGAGAATTGAGACAGACGAAGAAATGGACCGCCTTCGCTCGTGGGATATTCTATAAATGCCAAATGAAGTTCTTCCAACTCAGTTAATCAAGAATCTTCTTTCTAATAACTGGAATACTCAAGGAGGCCTTGCCCCTACTCCGACATTCAGAGATGTTGGAGAGCCTGGTCAGGCAATACGCGTAGACATGAGGCCAGGAGACCAGATTATAATTCGAATGGATATAACAGGAACCGCTGAAGAGCCCATTGGAAATTGGACCTATGGGAATCGCTATGTAGATATTGAATTAAAATTTTATACTATGACTAGTAGACAAAGACTACACAATTTAATGCAAGAAGCCAGAAGAGTCTGCCATTCTAATATGCATGCTGCTGGAATTAATCCTTTTCACAGATTAAGATACAAGAACTTTGCAGAATTAACTCAGGAGCAAGCAAATATTTGGGAAGGGCGCATGACGGTTCGTCTAGAAAGTTTTGGAATACTTCTGGAAGTCTAATAAGTTATAATATAAAAATGGAGATATAATATATGGCAGTTTTTCTAAACACACAAACGGAATTAGCTCTCGGATTCGAGCCTACATTTGGGACTAGAGCTGCGGCTGCAACTATCCGTTCAACGCCTGGGATATGGGAAACAGTTGATTTACCAGATCCTGATATGGGGTTTGAACCACACTATTTCGTAGCAGACTCTACAAATGCCAATAGAAACTTTCGTTTCATATACAGGGGCAAAAGGTCTCATAATTTATCTATCCCAAATATGTTGGCAATTGATGGAACTGCATTACGATGGTCCATAGGTAGTGTGGCAACACCGACGGCTACAACTTCAACAGCTACGACATTTACACTACCTGTAGCTAGGGGAGCGACTGTTATTACTGTTGCCGATACTGCTGGATTTATTGCTGGAGACAACATTAGGATTGCTGGGACCAGCGCAATTGCTGAAGTAAGAACGATAACATTAGTTACTGGTGGTGTTGGGGGAACATTGACATTCGCAAACCAGCCCTTACAATTTACACACGCAGCTGCCACCGATGCAAATGTTCATGAAGTAGTTGCCCCATTTACACATCAAATTAGAGAAACAAATGTTTTAGATTCAATGACATTATGGTCAAGATATACAGACAGTGATTCAACAGCAGCTAATAACTTTGTTAGATTACATTCTGGGGTAAAAATTGGGAGAACTACATATTCTGCTGATGACGGAGGAGCCTTACGAGTTTCTTGGGACGGAATTGCTCAAGACATGGTGCACAATCAGCAATTTCATAGTTCAATTGGTGGTGGCGCAACAGATATTTCTAATTATCATGCTGATGCTATTGCAGCATTTCCTGGAGTAACATATCCAACTACAGAACCATATTATTTTTCTCAAGGGCTATTAACAGCCTTTGGAGTAGCATTTGCTAGAGTACGTAATTTTAGAATTGATGTGGATAACAACTTAGAGCCACGATATTATATTAGAGACAATATTCCTTCTCAAGTGCCAAGGGAGATACAAGAAAATCCTAGAACATATAGAATGTCAGCTACTATCGCATTACCAGATTCATTTGCTGCAACAGCTACAACCCGTTCATTGTGGAAGGAATTAGTTGTCGAAGGAACATATGCTACATTTGCTGGATTTGATATGACGTTAGTTTTTACCAGAGGGACTAATGATACAATAACATTTACAATCCCACCTTCTGCCGCAGCCGCTGGAAATAATGCACAAGGGGCATTTATAACAAGAGCTCATCATCCATTGGGGGGAGACTCGCCAATTCATATTCCGGTTGAAATAGTATTTAGGTCTATGAGTATTAATGTTGTTGATAGTCTAGCATACTACCCATAAGAAAGAAAGAAAAGGAGAAAGAAATTGGAGTATCAAAAATATTTTGTGGCAAAAGAACCTAAGGATATAGACTTAATAGTAGGGGATGATGTCTTTAAACTAAAAGTAAGAAATTTACCGTGGGCACTAAAAAATCAGATTGTATCCCGATGTACTACATACACTGTTAACGGAGAAATAAAGTTTGACGGAGATACATACATCAAAGAAGTCTTGAAATATAGAATTGTTGAAGCTCCTTGGGGAGTTACGAATGAAGTCTTTTTAATCCAACTTAATGATGATTTGGGGGATGCTCTTAAAACATTAGTCCCAAATGCATTTGCACCCAGTAATGTTAATAGAGACGAACTAAAAAAAGAGTCAAGCGTGTCTTAAAAGGGGAGGACACGCTATCTAATAAAAGAGGAGAGGATGTAGTCTTTAAAATTCGCCTTTTCCCAAAAATTGAAGAGATCCGTTTAATGAGGCACGGATTTAGCAAAGAGCAAATTGATCTCATGTCAGAAGAAGATGCCTTAGAATATTTAACTATTATTGATTCTATAAATGAAATAGAAGCTGAGAATTTATTGCAGAGATAAAAGTATATGGTTGAAAATGTTGGCGGCGAGATAAAAGTAAATATAATAACTACAGAAGAAGGAAGTGTAACTACTTCTGGAGTGCAACGAGCAGGAGCCCCAGGTGCTGGAGGAGTTCCAATGGGAGCTTTTGGGCCAGCTGCCTATTTTCCTCCGGCATTTGTTAAACTAACTCCTGAGCAAAAACAAGAATTAGCCTTTGCCGAGGAAGCGGTACGAATACAAAATGAAGCGCTAAGATACAATAAATTAGTGCTTGGAGTAGCGGCAGAGAAACAAGATAAAAATACAAACGGCATGTGGGATACATTAAAAGAATGGCTCCCCCTTATTGGGGGTAGTTTTGGAATTGGAATGTTAATACGTCAAAGTAAAATAATTAACACTGTTCTATCTTCCTCGCTTACAATATTAGGAACAATGGTAGACATAGCTTTAATGCCATTTTTACCTGCAATTGTCTCTGGATTAAGTGCATTAGCTTCTTTAATTAAGCCATGGGGAGATTTAATTAAAGCAATAATGGACTTTTTTAGAATTAAACCTAAAGAGCCTCCCATTAAGATACTATCTCCTGAACAAAAGTCTATGCAATTCCCAATTGGACAAAGACCTATTTCACCATTAACTCCAGAGTTGTCTAGGCTTTATGGTGGGGGAGAAAGATTAGTTATTCCGACATTAAACGAGAAAGAGATCTTAGAGTTCATGAAAAGGTATCGTTCTGGAGAAGGAGAGTTATCTCGTGAAGGAGCTTTGCAAAGTATTCAAAAAAGTATTATAGATCGAAGACCTGGCCCAAATGTTACAATAACTCAAAATTTTAGTGTTCGATCCAAAGAAGAATTGGAAGAAGAGACTAGAATCAAGACGCGAGAAGGCGCTAAAAGAGGTTTTGGGCAAGTCCTTTCAGATTATGGAATGACAATACCTGGATTTTAAGCTACTATGCCATTAGATGTTAATCTTTTATCAAATGCAATTACATATCGTTTGCAAGCTGATAGTGTAACGATTTCTTATAACCGTTTTCCAGTAGTAAATCCAACTGGAGCAGCAACACAGCCAATTCTATTCGACTTAGGGCAATTTGTAACAATGATTAGAATAGAAGGCAGAATTAATGAGACATCAAGCACTGATTCTGATGCAGCAACAATACAAAATAAAACTGCGCTCGAGGATGCAGTAGGGGTTGCAGATTGGAATACAACACAAAGATTGACTGTATCAGGTGATACCTATTTAGTAAAAATTAGATCTTTAGTTTTTAAACTAGAGGGATCTCTTGAGGATAGATGGCAGTTTACATTAGAATTAACTGGCCAGGGGCGAGGAACTTAAAGTTTAATCTATGCCAGCGACATTTCAATATTCTACAAGTCTAGGCGGAGTTTGGACTACTGAAAATAATTTAGTTCGAGCTACAATAAAAGACACTCTCGGCTTGCCAATGTCTATAAATGTGACATTAGCAAATCCATTGAATGCCAGAGAAAGAACTTATACAGAATATATCCGTGTTCGTTTTATTGATGATATAAATACGAATCAAATCATATTCTTAGGGAAGGCTGACATGATTCAGCCATTTTACGATGATATATATGGGCAAGTTTTGACCTTATCTGGAAAAGACAATTTTCAAAGCTTACTAAAACAATTTATTAATACTAACTATACTGGGTTTGTCCAGCGTAGTGCTTTAATAGAACAAATTGTTTTAGACCATCGCATAACTGGCTCTACTGATACAATTAGTATTCCTACAAGTGCTGCTCTATTTGAAGATTCTGTAGTTGTTGAACCTGCTGGGCAGCTGGAAACAAATTATTTAAATTCTAGAAAACCTGTGCTTATGGCCATAGCTGAATTAGCATTAGAGGATCCATGGGACGCTACTCCAACTGGATTTGGTTATGATTACTTTTTAACTCCAGAAATGTATGGAAATACACCAAGTCCAGATATGCATTATTTTATTAGAGGTGCGAGACCAGTTGGGGGGGCTTCTGGTAATGGATTAACAGTTCAGTTCAATACGACAGAAACAAGCCAGCGTTTACAAATGCTGCCAGATTATGAGTTTCCAAAAGCCGCAGTTGATATTCGCACAATTTGTAGAATTGAATATGTTGATGCAAGTGGGGCAAATCAAAGTTTAAGAGTTGAGTTGATTGAAGTCTCTGGGGGAGCTGGGACATTTACTTTAGGAGAAACCATAACTGGAGGGGCCAGTGGAGTAACAGCTGTTGTGCAATTCACTGGGGCAACTACATCATTTATAACAGTTTCTACATGGAGTGGAAATTTTACAGTTGGAGAAACTATAACTGGAGGAACAAGTGGGGCAACTAGAGTCATAGACAGAGTACCCAGACAAGCCTTTAACATAAATACAGAGCTTATTATTACTGGCTATCATGTAGCTCAAATCGCCGAAGCAAGAGACAAAGCTGCTAGTCTTTTGTTCAAAAGTACAAATCTTTCTACTCGTTCAATTACACGCGGAAAATTTAGAGTTATTGGCTGGCCTAGATATACAAGAACAAATGCTGCTATTGACAAAGCTGAATCAGAAGACAGTGGGGTATTTGTTAATGAAACCGCAGCTGCTAATAATGCCGCTGCAAATGATATGACCTTGCTCCCGCCTGCTGGAAGTGCTGGAGTCAATGATGGGTATAACTTTGGGTCAAATGAAAAATTTAACACATTAACTTTAAATGTTGGAACTGCTGGAGTTGGAACTTGGACAATCACGTGGGAATATAGTACTGGTGGGACATGGGCAGCTTTATCTGGAGTTGTAGATGGTACAAATGGTTTTCATAATGCTGGAAGTAATACTATTACATTCACTGTCCCAAATGATTGGAGTAAAGGCACATCTGGTTTAGATACTTTATTTCTTGTTCGAGCTAGAATTTCAGCCTTCACAAATATGGTTACTCAGCCATTAGGGACTCAAGTATTCCAAACTTACAATCATTTAGTTCGTGCTGGGGAGTTAGTTAGAGTTATTAATTCAAATGTCCCAATAGGAAGCGGGGTGGCCACTCTTAATGAGGACATGTTAGTAACTAGTATTGTATATGATTATGGGCCAGGGGTGCATTATTCAATAATTGAAGTTGTAGAAACTGACCGTGGTTTGAGCTATTCTAAGTCTATTATAAAAAAGATGGACGAAGAAATTGATGATTCTCAATTTGCGAGTATTGGAGCAGCAGGGGGTTTGGCTGAAGCTTCAATGACAGCAAATTTAAATTTTGCATTTACTGTTGTTGATAACAATGACATTACATGGCCATTAGGCACTATTACTTGGGCAGATGGCTCAAGCCAGTCAATTTTAGCGGGAAGTTTAAATTGGGCTGGAACTAGATACCTATATGTTATCGCAGGGAATACAACATTACAAAATACGGCTACATTTTCTGATACAATTGGGGCGAATCGGACATTAGTTGCCATTGCAGTAAGTACAGCCGCTGGGTTAAACGCAGACCTTGTTTCTTTGAATCATGGGACCCCATTTATTGCTGGAACTAGAATAATATCTAATCAATTAAGTGCTTTATCGGCAGATATGGGACTTTTAACTGCTGGAGAAGTTAGAGTTGGGTCGGGGGCTATCGGGGTAGATTTTGCTGGCTTTAGAATCTATCCAACAGCTATTGAGGGATATGAAAATATTGGGGGAGTATCAACTCTTCATGTACAAATCTCTTCTACTGATGGAAAATTAAGACTAATAGGAACTGCGGCTAATGCTGGATTAGAATTTCACAGCCCATTAAATACAATTATTTCTTCATTCTATGCCACTGCTACAGACATGAACATAGCAGCTTCCAACAATTTTAATTTAAGATTAATTGTATCTGGAACAGGAGAAATACTAACTGGTTTAGCAGGGGCTGGTTCTACGAATATCGGAAATGCTACGTATTATTTTGGAAATATCTATGGGACAGACTTATATGTCCAGGAGATTCGTAGAAGGAGTGGGGCTGGAGGAGACATAGGCTCTGGAACAAACTATTTCAATACTATTTGGTTGGGATTACAAAATAGGATTACCAGTTCTTCAGGAGATTTATTATTTCAAGTAGCAAATACTGCTCAAAATGGGCAAGTAACTGGCTCCCTAATTCAAGACGGAGATAATCCAGTTGTGCAAATAGGGTCAGCAGCTTATTTTGATTTCAATTCTCGTCCGCATAGAAATTTACGAACTAGAACTTCTCCTCCTACTATTGACAATTTAGAAATAGGAGAATTAGTTCTTGGAGACTTGGGAAATACAGCAACAGATGGTAGAATATGGATTAAGCCAAATAGTGGAGAAATTTTTGAATTTACTTCAACTGCTATAATAACCTAAAAAATAATGCAGAAACAAATAAGACATAGAAAAATAAAAACTACATATCACAAAGTAGTAAAATTGAGATTACTTCATCCTGAATGGAAGTTATATCAAATTGGGAATGAAGTAGGAAAAACAAAACAATGGGTTAGAAAAGCGTTATATCAAGCTGGATTGTCTACTCATTTTTATAATCCAGTCGGCATATGCGAAGTTTGCGGCAATTCTTCAGGTGTAAGGCGATACAAAGTTTGTTCATTATCTTGCTGGCACAAGAAATATTGGATTGAAACTAAATGTAGAATTTGTGAGAAAAAATTAGAAGTTAGAAAACAAACTATAGTTTATAGGAAAAAAGTGCAAGAAGGGCTATATAATACTTATTGTAGTTTTAAATGTTATTATATAGGTAAAAGATTAGGCTGGAGTTAAGCTTTTGTTTAGACCAGAAAAGTACTGTGGCTGCTGTTATTTTGAATTAGAATATTCTGAAGTGAAACTTCTACAGCAAAAATGCAATGATTGTGGGTGCTTTTTTGGATTGACTTTTATTCATAGATGCAAGCATTATTTATCCTGGTTTTTACATATGCAAAGTAGTGAACCATCTGTAGCAGGAGATTAGGAATATGACAACTAGTAATGGACATTCTATAGTTATCAAAACGGGGCATGGGAATCTACACGTAAATCCATTTTGGTTAGAGAATAACTTACATGTCCATCTAAAAATTGGGAAATCTGGGTCATGCGAAAGTGCAGATACTGAAGCAATAGCTAGAATGATAAATGTAGCATTGAAATATGGGGCTCCTGTAGAAGAAATAGTTGGCCATCTCAGCAATATTGCTTGTGAACATGTAGTAATAGGAAAATCTAGTAGTATAGCAGATGGGATCAGTAGGGCGCTAAAAGATTTGCCAAAGAGGGAATAATGGAATTAATAGAAACATCAGAATATAGTGGATATTTGTTAGAAGACATTAAACAAACTCTTAGTCTGGAAGATTTCCACTGTTTTCAAAAATGGTTTTTCGGACAAACCGGCGTTATACACAAGGGAAGATTACTTGTATATAAGCAGGATTATGATAATTGGATGAACAATGAGAAAGTCTATGACTAAAAATCTTTTTCTTTAGATTAGTTATAATATATGTTGGTGGAGTATAAAGGCCCAAGGGGGGATAGTTTAAGTAATAAAATATCGTCTTGTGAAGACGAAGATGACGGTGAAAGGCCGTCTCCTCGCATGCTTTATACAATAACGAGGCGTCATTACACGCCTACCACCAATAACATGCCATAATGGCGAAATGGAAGACGCAGCAGACTTAAAATCTGTAGAATGAAAATTCATGGAAGTTCGAGCCCTTCTTATGGCACTTTTAATCTATCTACAAGGAAAAATTTAAGGTGGCTAATCCACCTCAATGGGCCTTAGACTTCACTGAAAAAGCTACGTTATATTATAATGAATTAACAGGCAAAGACTATAGAACTCCAACTATTCAATGGAAAAAATCTAAGAATGAAGTCACTACTGGCTCGGCTTTTACAGATAAAAATTTAGTAATAGTCAGATATGGGACATATCTCCATAAATTTTCTAAGCATAAAATTAGTCTTCGTGTAAATCATAAACTTACTCTAGCCCATGAAATTGCTCATTGCTTTTCGCCAACTCATCATCATGATAGTATATTTTGGAGAATTGCATGGGATTTATACAAATGGGCTAAAATTCCAATGTGGTATGCTAAGTGGAATGAGGGATGGTATAAAAAGAAAAGTCTAGTTGTTCTAAAACAAATGAAGGCAGAAGCAAAGAGTAGAAAAGAATAAAAATGAAAGAAGTTTGGATGATACAAATACTGAATGGCGCTGAGTATCCAATATGGTGCAATAAAAGAACACACAGATATGTTGGTTGTAATAAACCTTGAAAAATGTCCTAAAAACATTCATAACTTGGAGTGAAATAGAAGAAATGCACAGAAAAGTAGATTCATGAATTATCCTAGACTAAATCTTGAACAAAACGGGAATTCAATTTGTAGTGGCCCTGTTTTTCACAATAAAGAACTATTTTTTCTATGGTTAGCAAAAACAGACATAAACAATGTAATTATTTGTCGTGTTCTAGCCTTCAACTTAAAATGGCCATTTATTCATTTTGATGAAGGATGGATTTCAGAAAGAGACATATAAAGAATGTATGAAGATATAATAGTTAAGTGGGAACCAAAATTACATAAAATGCTTCAAACTTGTCCAGTCTATGGCATTGATCAAGAAGAAATATTACAGGAGATGAGAGCAACTATCATAAAGGCTATAAAGCATTTTGATGAAAGTAGGGGAGTTAAGTTTCATACATATCTCCATAAAGCATTATTAAATACTCTTCTGATTCTGAGGTCTACTGCCCATTTGAATTTAGGATATGCTTATCTAAAACACGAAGATAGTTTCTCAGACAAACAAGATGATTGGAGTTTTATACAAGAGGCTAAATTAACAAATCCAGAAATTATTGTGCTAGATTTAGTAATGTGCGGGTACAAAAGAAATGAGCTTTACAGAATGACAGATGATCTTATTAATATGAAAAAAGTTTATAATAGTCTTAAAAGAAAAATGGCAGCGAGCCGCCATGAAAAAGAAATTAGAGTTTGATGACAGACTATTAATTCCTGGATGGGCTGGAGAATTAGGCGATGATGAGTTAGGCTTTATTCTACAAAAATTAAAAGAAAATAGAAGACTTAGGAAAAAATGGGGATTCAAAATAGATCAAAAAACATTCAGAGAAAGCAAAATAAGAAAAGTAGCCTATGAAGGAATCGGAGATTATACAGATGAAGGATAAAATAATATTTTTTATAGTCTTTTTGGCAGCCATATTGATAATTTCTCTTGATAGTTTACCGAAATTAGATTCTATAACTACTCAATGATAAAGCACCTTAAAATAAATTATCAAATCAAAGCCCAAGAAGTTAAGCTAATAAATGAAGAAGGAGAATTCAAGGGGATACACCCAATACAGCAAGCCTTAAATATGGCTATGGCATCAGGTCTAGATTTAGTTGAAGTATCTCCAGGAACTTGTAAAATTTTAGACTATGGGAAATTCATATACGAACAAAAGAAAAAACAGACAAAGCAGAAATTGCAAGATACTTTAGAAATTAGATTGTCTCCCAATATAAATAATCATGATGTAGAATATAAAATTAAGCATGCAAAAAGAATCCTATCCCGAGGAGACAAAATTAAACTAATTATAGTCTTTAAAGGCCGTCAAATGCAGCATACAGATTTAGGAATTGGATTATTAAAAACTGTGACTGAAAGGCTTATAGACACAGCTATTTTAGCAGATAATCCAAAATTAGAAGGAAAATATCTAAGTGTTACAGTAGCCCCGAAAAAGTAAACAATAAGGAGATGACTGTTGGGCGCGTGATTTTTCAGTTTTATATTGCCTAAGATAGGAGATATACATGGACTTAATTTTAGAACAAAAAGAGCTGCTTAATGACAGATTTGCAAAGTTAGCTAAAGAATATATAAAAACAGATGCCGGGATATCTGAAGTTGAGTTTATGAACTTTGTCTATAATTTTCTTACTGTAGAAAATATTTGTTTAGATGATAATGAAACAAGATCTTTCATGGCTGGGAATATGTGTTTCGGATTTTTTCTTGGACTGGCCTATACAAGAAATTTTGGCCTTCCAGAATGGGCCGAAGATATACTAATAGAAAGGATAAAATGAGAAATCCAGCTAGAATTCCAATAGTATTAGGAAAATTACAAATAGTCTGGGAAGTAATACCGGATTTACGTCTAATGCAGTTATTAACTAATATAGTAGGATACACTGGATGGAGGGACGACCCGTTTTATTTCGAAGATAACAAATTGGAAGAAATGCTAGATGAATGTATAGAGAGAATAAATGAAAGCAAAAGAAGAAAAACGAAGTAAAGCTGGCGATGAGTTAATTGAGGCAGAAAAAGATCTTAAGTGGAAATTAGGATTTGGAAAAAACCACTTTCTATATAAAATGCAACTCGCCAGAGTTAATGATTTAAGAAAAAGATTAGGGATGCCTGAAAAGACTTAAAACTTTCAAATGGTAATAGCATCTTGTATTTCTACAGCACGTAAATATAGTAAGTCTTCAGAGGAAAATTATAAGATAACTGCATTCCTTGTTCGTAATGGTAAGCCATTTTCTATTGCTACAAATCTTGGATGGAAACATGCTGAGGCCAGGTGCATAGACCAGGCGTCCTCAGAAAAGATAAAGAATTCTATAATGTATGTTATTAGAATCACAAAAGAAGGATTAGGAATAGCAAAGCCTTGCAAGAAATGCCAAGGTCTAATCAAAGACACTACAATAAAGAAAGTCTATTATACAACTAACGATAATACATTAGAAACGTGGGAGTTCCATGAAACTGATTGAGCTAGTTAAAGAATCAAATTATTGCTATGTATGTTTAAAAAAAGTTCGTCGGTTCATAAGATATGAATACGATGTACTCCACTATACAGATATTTGCCAAGATTGTCTAAAAGAAGGGTTAGAATTAATTCATATGGAAGATATATTGCAAAATGATTAGAATGGCAGAAAAATGGATATATAAGCATCCAGAAATATGGTCTAAATACAAAGGGCTGTGGCTTGCAATTAACAGCTCTGGGCTTATAGCTAGTTCATTAAATTTTGATGAAGTTTTAAAAATAGCAAGACAAAAAAGCAAAATCCCATTCGTCTTTAAAATTCCGCAGGATTCGTCTACAGGTAAAATTTTTTCACCAAAAATAGTAAAATGATTAGGATAACAATTGAATTAGTTCCTCATGGATATGAAGCTAGAAAGGAAGTAATTGCTAAAGCCGAAATAGCAAATGATGGCACTGGAACTAACATCAGGGGAAATTATCGGTATAGACTATTTAAAAAAGCGCAGTAAAGTTTTTAGAGAAGGAGAAGTCAAAGACTTTCCCAGAAAAAGCTTAGGTTCATGGGACTTATTACACAGAATTTTAAAAAATGCATTAGATAAATGACTCATAAGTTCTGTGAAGCTATACAAGATTTTATAGATGGTTATCTTTCTTTGTCAGTAAAACCAAATCAAGTATATTTATTATCAAAAGATTTTCCAGGATTCGGAATTCCTATTTCATATTGCCCATTTTGCGGGGATAAGCTAATAGAAAATCCTACGTATAATACAGAACAGAAAGGATTGGCGCCAGCATAAATGCCTAACTTTATAGAAATGAATAGATGGGGAAAAGACCATTGGGGCACATTAGCTTATGCAGAGACTTGCTCTGTAGAAGGACAACATTTACATTTAGAAAGAATGAGATGTGATCCTACAAGACATCCATTATTAGCTTCTTCAAGAATTACATATGGGGCAACAAAATACCCTACATATCTAAAAGATGAGGTTCTGCAATCAAATCATGATGATTGGGATTGTTTATATGATGCTGCATGTGAAGGACTTATTACTTTGCATGGTTTTCCAGAAGACTTTGTTATAAACATTGTCCCAGGAAAAAGAGGACAAATATTTCCAAATGTTAAAAGAAAGAAGAATTCTCTAGGATATGAATGGGGTGGAAAACCAGTAGTAAAATTTACGGAGTTGGGATTTAAAGTTATAGCAGAATTAAGGAAACACAAAGCTAATGGTGGTTCATTTGGGACATTTGAATATCAGAAGATTTAAATGATTTCAATCTCATATGAAAAGCCAAATTTTATTCTTTCATTCCCATACAATGAAGAAGATTTACGCCTTGTAAGAAGCTTGTCTGTTAGAGAATGGGACAAGAAACAAAAAGTCTGGAAAGTCTATCATTTAGCAATTAAAAGTCTAGAAGAGCTTAATAATACGGTTTGGTCAAAAGAGGCTCTAGTTGCTAAAGAAACTATCAATAGAATTTTATCTAAATGTATAGACTTTCAATTTAAAAAAGGAGAAGCCAGAGGATTTTTACGCCCATACCAATCAGCAGGGATTTCTTATTTAGCCTTTGTTAATCGCGGTTTTCTGAATGATGAAATGGGGCTTGGGAAGACAGTTCAAGTTATACAAACCTTATTAGACTTAGACTGCCGAAAATCCTTAATTCTATGTTCAGCCACGTTAAAACGCAACTGGGAGAATGAATTTCTAAAGCACTTTAATATTCAACCATTAGTAATTACTGGAAATGCAGAAGAACGAAAAGAATTATGGAATTCTGATAATAAATTTCTAATAGCTAATTATGATTTGTTAAATAGAGACTGGGGTATCATACCGAAAAAATGGGATGCAATAATATGTGATGAAGTGATGCATCTCAAAAATCATGCGGCCACTAGAACAAAATTAGCTAAAAAGCTAATCAGTAAAGTTAGGATCCCATTGTCTGGAACATTGTTTGAGAAAAATATCTTTGAATTTCATTCTGTCTTAGATTGGGCTATTCCTGGGTTACTTCCGCCTTTTTATAGATATAAATACAGATATTGTGTATTTGATTTCAATGGAAAAGTAATAGATTATAAGAAAGATAAGCTAACAGAGTTATATACATTAACTGCCCCATTCATTCTAAGGCGCACAAAAGACAAAGTATTAACGGAATTGCCTCCGAAGATTTACAATTATGTCCCATTAGATTTAGATGAAATGCAAAAAGAGGCTTATAAAGCAATAGCATCAGAGTTTATAGAATGGCTTAGAAAACAAACTGGAACTAATTGGGGATTAAATGCCTTACAAAAAAGGATCAAACTAAGACAGTTTGTAGAGTTTGCTGATATAATCAATCTAAAAGTTCCAAATCCAAAATTAGATTGGCTAGATGAAATGTATGAAGCAACTAATAAGATGGTAGTATTTTCATTCTTTGATGAATCTATAAAACGTCTTCAAAAGCATTTTAATACTAAATACTATATTTCAGGAAGTGTAGATGCTGACAAAAGAGTTGGTATAATAGACGAATTCAATGCAGAAGAGAAAGCCATATTAGTTTCTACAGATGCTGGCAAATATGGAGTAAATATTACAGGGGCTGATACAATTGTGCATTTCGGTTCAGTTGATAATCCAGCGACAATGATGCAGAGAGAAGATCGTCTACATCGTTTCGGTCAAAAATCAATAGTAAATGTATATAATCCTTATTACGTAGGGACAATAGACGAAGGCATGATGAAAAAATGGCAGAAAGAGAGAGACAATCTAAAGGAGTTTGAAGAAGGCACTGAACTGATGGCTAAAGTAAATTTATCAAGGACTGATTTTGAAAGGATGATATATGGCAACTAACAAAACACAGTTAATTAGTCTAGATATAGAAACAAGCACTAGTGATGTAAATACAGGAGTCTTGTTATCCATAGCAATGGTTAGTTTTAACACAGGAGATAGAATAGAAAAAAATATCAGGCATCGTTATTTGTCATTAACTCCTGAAGCGATGAGAGTTAACCAAATTGATACTTTGATGCTAGACTCTGATACAAGAGATCCCTTAGAACAAGCAGAGGAGCAGCTAATGTGGTGGTTGGATAGAAATACTAGCCCAGAGCTGTCATTGTCTAGACTACAGCCAATCCCTGTCGGAATGAATGTAGGGTCCTTTGATATGCAGTTTGTAAGGAAATATCTTCCACAAATTTCTAAAAAATTCGGATATAGAAGTCTTGATTTGAATGCGCTATTCTTTGCAGAAGCATTAAAGGAGAATGAGGACTTCACAAAACTAAAAACTAGATACTATGAACCAGCTATGGAATTTGCATCAAAAGTTGTGCCACACTTAAAAAAGCACAACCCATTATTTGATTGTTATATAAATTGTAGTCTATTGTCTCAAGTAACGAAGGTTGTACCAAAATGGATGTCAGAAGTAAGCATAAAATAGAAGACTACAATGCTTTAGATTTGAAAGAATATTGGCGCAAGCAATATAATAAGAAACATAAAGAAGATTATTCTACCCACGGATATGGTGGCACAGAATTAAAGAATCTAAAGCAATTACTACAAGATTATGATGTCTATACTATTTTACTTGCAATTCCAGCAGCCCTAGAAGAATGTAATTCAATAAATATTTTTTGCTCAGAAATTGAAAAATACATTACTAACTATGAGTTCCCAAAAGCAGTGTTTTATTGTCTCACAAAAGGAGATAAAGAAATACAGCATAAATTACAGGATTTATTAGTTTTAGAAGCAAAGTGGTTACCAACAGCAAATGATTTGAAAAGAAAAGGAACTATTGCAAGTGAAATTTATGAATGGATAAATACTTTAAATTTGGACTGATTAATGCCAACTAGAGTTTATAAATGCCCAAATGGTCACATCATGGAAGTTAAAGAAGACTGGACTAAGCAATTAGAAATATGTCTAGTTTGTAAACAATCTGTCAAACGTATTCCACAATCATTTACCTTTTTTATGGAGAAGAAATAGAACATGTTTAAATGGAAAGCAAAATGAACAACTTGATAATTTGCAAATGCACTCACTATAAAGCCCATCATTACAATGCCTATGGGAACCTAAAAAGGTGCTTGTGAAACTTGCACGGTAAAACGTGTGACTGCCCCCAGTTCCAAGAGGATGCTTCTACGCTGACCTTGCGAAGTGTCTTCGCCTCTGTCTCTACCGTTGAGGCACCATCAAAAACTAATCCACTTGCAGATAGAGTGAAATACTTAGAAGAACAGCTTATTATTGCGGATAAAGATACCGCTACTCTAAAGGCTTGGGTTACTGACTTGCAATCAATGGCTGATGTCTTAAAGAAGCATATAGAAGCCTGTCCCAAACATCCAATGAGTGACTTGACAAAAGAATTGTGTCAACTACGGAAGGCTGCCGAACAGGTCAGAGAAGAATACAACATGCTAGCGGGTTACGTTAGTAAGGCATGGGACATAATGGGTGGTGCAGGCGATTTTGATTCTATATACTCGGATGTCTACCTAGCATTGGAAAACGCTAATGCCTTCTTGAATAATCCCAAACAGGAGAACCAATGATGTTAAGGTGGGCAGATCAGTTATCTAAAGGCGTTTAATGGAGTCATATAACTATATAGAGTCAGGAATTGTCTTTTCATTAAAAGACAGAAGATCATTAGAGAAGTTTAAATACCAAAGTAAAGATTTCTCGGTTCACCAAAAAACAATAGATTTTGTATTAAACTATTCTGAAAATTATGAGAATTTTCCAACTGAAGCTCTATTATTAGAGAAATTTCCAGACCTTGATAAAAATGCCGTTGGATTAGACATAGAATATTGCCTCCAAGAATTTGACAAACAACTAATATTCCGGAAGACAGTAGAAGTAATAAATAGCAATAAAGACCTATTAAAATCAGAGCCTAAAAATGCCATAAAGAAAATATTGTCCGGCCTGGAAGACGTAGAATTATCATTTGATGATGACATAGAGATATATGACAATGGGGCACTCAGTAGGTTAGAAGACTATAATAAAAAGGTAGAATTACGGAATAAGGGACTAAAAACACTAGGCATTCCAACTAGCTTCAAAACAATAAATAGAACTACAATCGGGTGGATGAAAGGAGATTTAGTTTCTATCTTTGCTAGGCCTGGCATTGGAAAAACTTTTTTATTGATTCATGCAGCAGCAGTGGCCTATAAATTTGGGTTCAAGGTGTTGTTCATTTCTACAGAGATGTCCAAAGCTGCTATCAATGCTAGGATGGATGTAATGCTAGGGAAGATGTATGGATATGACTTTTCACACACGTCAATTAGGAGAGGAGAAGGCTTAGATAAAGAAAAATACAAGGAATTCCTAACAAAGCTAAATTCAAAGCGTCTAATAGTTTTAGATAGCATAGAAAGAAATGCTATAACATATAATGGGATAGCCTCAAAAGTTAGGAAATATAAACCAGACTTGCTAGTTCTAGATGGGATACAATTAATAGCTTCTGAAAAATCATCAAATGCTGTATGGGAAAAAATGTTTAACTTATTCTATGGCATAAAGACCCTATCATTATCATCACAAATAACTAGCATTGTTTCTACTCAAGCGAATAGAAAAGCTGCTGATTTATTTGTACCGCCCAAAGTCGCAGAAGTAGCATTTGGAGACGCTTTAATACAAGCATCAGATTATGCTATGTCTCTATGCAGAGTCAGAAATGAACCCTTACAGCTATTAGTGCAATTTCAAAAATTTAGGGATGAGGCCTTTCCCGCCGATTATGTAACAATGCATTGGGACGTAGATAAAGGAGATATAAAAGAAATATAATGCCATATCTTGAAATTCCATATGAATTAGCAGATGAAATAGCGGATTGGGCGGGTGTCTATGGGGGCCATGATGAAATATGTAATCCTAGACAAAGAATACAAGATAAATGTAGAATCTGTTTTACTGAAGAATTAGTAGATAGAATTAAAAAAAGTGTGGAGAATGAAGAAAAATATTATGCAATGTATCTTAGACCTCCTATATAATACTACATGGCGGGGTGGAGCAGCGGCAGCTCGTTGGGCTCATAACCCAAAGGTCGTTGGTTCGAATCCAACCCCCGTCTCCCAAGACAATAATTAAAACTTTAAGAGCATAAAGGAGATGTAAAATGGAAAAACAACGCAACAAAGAAGTCCGAATTTTAGACGACAAAGAAGGTAGTGAGCTTTTCTATTCATGGATGAAAGAATTGACATTAGACCAGCAAAACTGTATAAGAATATTCCTAAGATCAAATGATTTTAAACATGAGTAAAACATAGGATTAAAATGAAGAAACAAACAACACATCATATTCCTAATTCAATAAAAAAAGACTTACCAAATCCTAATTGCAAATGTGGTAAACCAATGCGGATTGTGATTCAACCAGGCCAACATATTCATCCATGTCCCGTTCATCCAGACAAAGCCGTGTATGGCTTAAATATAATTTATAGAAAACCACTAAGAGCAGCAATAGCTCAATTAGGTAGAGCAGATGTCTTATATACATCCAGGCTGAAGGTTCAAATCCTTCTTGCTGCACCAGTTAAATTAACTATTGGAAAATGCCCCTAGAACCTCCTAGAATGAAATCTGCAGGGGTTCTTTAAAAGAGTTATGGTAAACTACTTAGACTGGGTTAAAAAGATTGGAATTGATGGTCGTTTTAGTGGAAATGAATACATAGCCTGCTGCCCATTACACGGAGAGAAACATCCTAGCTTTAGTCTCAATTTACAAACAGGGTTGTGGAATTGTTTTTCTAATTGTGGTGGAGGGAATTTTGTCTCTTTAGTTCAAAAAGTATATGATGTTAGCTTATTAGAAGCAACTAAACTAATATCTGATGAGATGCCTGGACAGATAAATTTCGACTTAGACATTGAAGAAGACAATACAAATTTAGTGCTTCCAGAGGTTAAATTCCCATTTGTTAGAAATAATTTTCCAAAATGGATATTAGATAGAGGCTTTACCAAAGACATACTAACTAAATGGAAGTGTGGCTTTAATCCAGATAGTGGTTCATTTGTAATTTCAGTATATGATGAAAAGAAAAGATTAGTTGGTTGGATATGCCGACAGCCTAATGGAAAAGAGCCAAAGTACATAAATTCTACGGGTCTAGAAAAATCAAAAATAGTTTTTGGCCTATATAATATTAAGCAGAGAAGAATAGTATGCGTAACAGAGGGGGCATTAAATACAATTTGGTTAAATCAACATGGTTTTTCTTCAGTGGCAATTTTAGGGGCAAGACTATCAAGACGACAGGAGGAACTTTTATCAATAGCACCAATAACTGAACTAATTATTTGTTTAGACAATGATGAAGCAGGAAGAAAAGGAAGAGATGAAATATATGCCATAATGAAAAAATACTTTCAAATATCATTTATACAAATCCCAAATGAATACAATGATGTTCAAGACATTAAAGATCCAAAATTACTGACAAACATAATTAAAAACAGAACAATGTTCAAAGAAGGAGTTATTTAGATGCCTGGAATTAACAGAATAAAGTCAGAAGCAGCAGACGAGAAATCACAACAATCTAGTTCAGAGCTCTGGCCAAAAGATGGAGATGAAGTATTTGGCCTAATAGTATCTGACGGGAATGATGATAATGACTTAAGATTTGATAAGTTCTATACCCATTCTGTCCAAGGAAAAAGAGATGATGGCTCGAATCTTTGGAAGAATTCTCTCTGCCCTTCTAAAGAGGAAGAAGTATGTAAACTATGTGATAAGGATGTTAGACCAGCGAGAAAATTTGGGTTTTGGATGTATGTAAATTATATTTTACATAAAGAGAAGAAGAATGATTCCTGGGAAGCTGTGAAAAAGAGGGCCTCGGGAGAAGTACAATATAAAGAAGACATAAATGACTTTAGAGTATTTTCTCATGGGTTTGGGTCTAAAGACTATCTTTTCAATCAAGTTGTAGATATATTCAATGAGTATGGTTCATTGAATAAATATGTTATTAGAATCAAAAGGACAGGTTCTGGTATGAAAGATACATCTTATGCTATAACCAGTACCACTAAAATATTTGAGCTGCCAAAAGAAATGCAGACTAAAGTGAAAGAATTGCCTGGGATTAGAGAATTCTTTAAAAAGCAATGGTCTCCTAGAGTTCAAACATCAGAAGACAATAAAGATGCTAAATTATTAACTCAAGAAAATGATGAACTAGGTTTGGGAGATATAGATGAAGACCCTACAGAATCTTTGTTTTAAATTTTCTGAGTTATAATCTAGTTCTTTAGTTCATTATTTTATAGTTTAATAGATGATTATAAGATAAGAATATTTATTTATAGTATAGTCCAAAGCATAAATAGGTCCATTATGGCGCAACAGGACCTGTATTAGTATATATAAGGACCTGTATTGGACTCATTAGAGCACAAGACCTATAATGGACCTAATGGTATATAGGACCTATACTAGATTGAATAGAATAAATGATTAATTTACTATATGATCTACAGCTAAGCGTATTAGACTCATTAGATGACGGGAATTTTATTATGACTACGGACTCTAATGTAAATGTAGCCACTGTATTGATAAAAAATTTACTTAATTTGTCTAATAACATAAAAATTTATGTTTTAGTGCCGCCAAAGTCTAAAATCCTAAACTTTAAAAATTATTTATTAAGTGACATACAATCTTCCAATTTAGACTTTATTGAGTACAAATATTATGGAAATCCGTTCGTAGATAGGATGTCCTTTTTTAGTCGAGATTTAATTCAATCTCTGAAGAACTTGAAAGTTGATATTGTCTATACTAATGATCCATGCAAAGTTCTGGGGTATAAGACAGTGCTATATAGTCTATTATCAAAACCGGTTCCAGTGATGTCCAGAAATCACTGGGTGACCGGAAAGACAGACTATAAGGTTCCACAATACATTGACTTTGCTCTTAGACAATGCGAAGGAGCTTTGTATTCTGATAATGCTACTTTCAATTCAAAATTTGCTGTCGATTCATTCTTATATAATGCAGAACAATACTTGAATAAAGAGACGATAGAGTCACTGTCTAAAAAATTAGATCATATAGAATGTGTAGACATAGATAAAATTGATCAATATAGAACTGATGAAAAGTTTGATGAATTTACTATGATTTTTGCAAATAGACTTAGTTATTACACTGGATGGAAAGAGACATTAGACGCTATAAATAGACTATGGAAAAGACGAAAAGATTTTCAAGTCATAGTCCCAGACCCTGGAAATAAATTCAAACAAGAAGACTTATTTTCTGAATATAATTTTATTAAGACAGTGAATAAAGATACTTGGACTCATGAAGATTACATAAAAACCTGTTGGAAAGTAGATGCCTGTATAGGTAACCATAAATATCCGGCTACTTGGGGCGGACTGGCTATAACAGAACCAATGGCAGCGTACAGTATTCCTATTATTCCTAAAAGACACGCTTATTTAGAAATGTTTGATTCAGACTCTCATTCTTTTTTTACTGATGAAAATGATCTTATTAGAGCCATTGAATTTTATTTAGACAATAGAGAAATTTTAGAGAAAGATAAGCTAAGAGCCAGAGCCTTTTGTGAAAAGAATCTTTCACCTCAAAAATTTGCTGAATTTATTTTAGATAAGCTTAATATGCTATGCATATCATAATAACTGGTTGTGATAAAACTGGAAAAAGTTTTTTGGCTAGAGAGTTAAGCAAACGTTTATATTTTCCAGTTATCAATAGGCTAGTTCCAAAACAAAATATTTTTATAGAATGTATTGACACGTTAACTGAATTAAAAAGTCCAATGATAATAGATAGATTTCATATAGATGAAGAAGTCTATGGACCAATAAAACGTGGAAAAAGTAGATTTGATTTTAGACAATATAAGATAATAGAGCTTTTGATGTTGATGTTAAAAACAGTTAATGTTTATTGTATAGATTCGGAAAGTTCAATTCAGTCTAGAATAAACTTATCAAAAGAAAATGAATACATATCTAGTAACGAAGTCAACATAATTTTACGGTCATATGATAATTGCTTAAGGACCAGTATTTTAACTTGGAATACGTATAAATTAGGAGATGATATTAGTCCATTAGTAAGTTTGATACAAAAACAAACACTGAATTTAAGACGCAGACTTAATTTTTTGTCCTATAGGACAATAGGAAATTTACTCGGATCTATTTTAATAGTTGGAGATAGATATGGAGACAAATTATTGCCACCTCTAATTCCATTTGGTAATAATGAGCCAGGACTAAGATTATTTTTAGCTTTAGAAAAGTCTAATCTGTCTTGGTCTGATATAATAATAACTAACTCAATTAAATTAAATAAAAATGAAATCGGACTAGAAATTGACAATAAAAAAGCTTTAATTGAAGAATGTTCTTTGCCGAATATAAAAGTCATAGTCTGTTTGGGAAATAACGCGTATAATAATGTATTGGCCATTAAACCAAAAATTTCGAACAATGTCATAATAAACAAAATACCTCACCCGAGTGCTTGGTTTGTCTATCAAAATAAATCCATAGAAAGTTATTCGAGACTAATAGATGCAGCAATACTTTAAAAAATCAATGACGTTGGTTAAGTCTAAATTAGACTTTTCAGATCTTTTAAGGTTTATTGCAAAGTCACAAAGCCTAGTCATAGATACTGAGACTTCAGGTCTAAGACTATGGCAAGATGATTTTGTGTCTGCTATTGGGATTGGAGATATAGACAGACAATTTTTTCTAGATTTGCGTCCTGATTGTTTGGATTATGAAATTAGTTTAAGTGAACTATTTGACTCTTTAAGAAAGACTAAAGTTATTATTGGCCATAATATAAAATTTGACTTAGCCGGCCTATTAAGACTAGGATACGAGGTTCCAGATAATCAAGAAATTCATGACACAATTGTAATGGCTAGGTTGTTATCAATAGAAAGATTTCCTAAGTTAGGTCTCACTCCTTTAATCCAACAGTACATTTCAGAGTTTGGTAGTCAATATGATATAGACTTTAAGCAGTTCTTAAAGACTAATAAAATAAAGCTGTATTCTCAGTCCCCTAGTTTAGAGCTTGGGATCTACTGTTTAAATGATGTTTACTATACAGCTAGTCTATATGAAAAATTTAAACAATCATTAGTTTCTTTAAACTTGGTTGGACTTTGGAATCATGAGATTAAAGTAACTAAGACAGTTTGGAAAATGGAAAAACAAGGAGTTTTAATAGACAAGAAATATTGTAGCACGGCCTTAAGTGTAATTAGCTTAAAGTCTAAGCAATTGGAGTCTGAAATTAACGAAGTGGCTGGTGAAGATGTAAACTTAGGAAGTAACAAACAGCTATCAAAATTTTTTAGGGGTCTTAAATTAGAGGCTCCAACAAAAACTAAGAAGGGGGGCGAAAGTTGGGGAGAGGCTTCTTTAATTTTATTAGACCATCCAGTAGCTAAGAAATTGTTATCTTGGAGAGGACTTCAAAAATTAAAGACATCATATTTTGAGACATACTTAGAAAGAGAAAGTCCATTACATTGCTCATTTAAAAACTGGGGTACTGTTACTGGACGGTTTTCTTGTGTTGATCCTAATTTTCAACAGCTACCTAAAGAATTGACTAAAATTTTTGATGAAGATGAGACTAAAGAACTGTCAGAATTTCAAAAGGCTGCCATAGCCTTAGTGAAGGCTGATAAAGAACGCCAAGGAGGCGGTAAACTTTTAATAAAGTCTGTGTCTTCATATGAAGATGATATATTTGATGAAGAGAAACACATTTCTGCTAAGAGGTCTATAGTTCCTAGAGATGGAAATGTTTTTCTTAGTTTTGACTATTCTCAAATGGAACTTAAGATTTTATTTTTTTATCTAAACAATGATGAAGCTAGACAATATTTGAGTGATCCAGACTGGGATGGGCATTCTTGGGTGGCCACTAAAATTTGGGGGATTTCAGATAAAGATCCTAGTTTTCCAGCTTTCCGAAAATTAGCCAAGGCTATAAACTTTGGAATTATATACGGAGAAGGTGATAGACTATTAGCGGCTCAACTAGGGAAGACTGTTAACGAAGCTAAGAAGTTTAGAGAAGAGTATTATGCTAAAATTCCTGGAATAAGAGATCTGATTAATGGGATTCATAAAAAGGTACAGACTAGAGGATATGTTTTCAATTACTTTGGACGGAGATATTATGCAGACCAAGACAGAGAATATGTTTTATTAAATTATTTAATCCAAGGAACGAGCGCTGATTTAATTAAAAATAGAATGGTGGCGATTGATAATGATTTAGAATTAAGGTCTATTGGACTAAAGCTAATCTTACAAATTCATGATGAACTAATTTTTGAATGTCCAAAAGATAAGATTGATTATTCAGTTAAACTAGTTAAACAGATTCTAGAATTTCCAGTTCTAAAGGTTCCATTGGCCTCTAAAGCATATATTCACTATCCTAGTTTGGCTAGTAAATTTGATTATGGATTAAATTGGAGAGATAATGCTGGACTTTCAATCAATTGATTCTGCCTATACTGAGATATTAAACATCTTAGATAAAGACGGATTTTTAAATAAGAGACGAAATGGAGAAGTAAAAGAATGCTATCATTTAATGATGTGTTTGTCTAATCCAAGACACAGAGTAATTCAAAATTCAAGCAGAAAGATAAGTCTATCAATGTTAGTCGGAGAATTTTTTTGGATTTTGTTTGGTAGAGATGATTTGGATTTTATATCCTTCTATAATTCAAAAATGATTGAATACTCCGATAATGGAAAGTCTTTATTTGGGGCATATGGAAAGCGTTTGACTAGTCAATGGTCTGGAGTTATAGAAAGAATCTTATCTGATAAACTAACTAGACAGGCAGTATTACCGATTATAGATAAAAGTGACTCTACGGCTATGACTAAAGATTTTCCATGTAATAATCTTCTTCATTTTTGGAGTCAAGACGGCACTAGTCTAAATTTAACCGTGTATATTAGATCTCAGGATATGTTTTTAGGATTTCCGTATGATGTTTTTCATTGGACAATGTTTTTAGAGAACATGGCTATGACTTGTAATATGAGACTTGGGAAATACTATCATATAATGCAAAATTGTCATTATTACATTAAAGACTATGAAAAAGTTCAGTTGATAAAACAAGCTAATAGTTTTGTTAGTTTACCAATGAACTCTATATTAGAAAGTTGTTTTGATAAGTCTGTAGAAAATAGACTAATAGAATCAGAATCAAAAACTCGGCAGAACGGGGTTTATGTAAACTTATTCGATGAAAAGTCAATTTGGTCAGACTTTATAAAAATAGTTCAGCATAGAAAAAGCAATAAAAAAGTTTCTTTATTTGATGGAGCTTTAACTAATGTCTATAGATAGATTATTCAAAGATCAAGTTAGATTTACAGATAAGATCATTAATGATTTAAGTGTGAATGTATCTAAAACTGAGTTAATAAAAGAATATTTGCTGTCTTTGCATGATGAACTATCAGAAATTCTTCATTGCACAAATTGGAAATGGCATAGAGAAGATTACGGATCAGACATAGACTATGAGAATTTATATGTGGAATTAATAGACACACAAAAGTTTTTATGGGGGCTGATGCATATTTGTGGAATGGACATAAATAAGTTTGAAGAAGTGTATGATAAGAAAAGTAAAATTGTAGAAGAGCGTTTAATGAAATTGAAAGGGAAACAATAGTTGAGTCAATTAATTCTACCTAAGGTATTCATCATAGGAGAGTCTAAGATTGATTCTGTTGGTTTGCAACAATTATTAAACCATTTGAGTGTTCCTGCATGGAAATCAGATGCTGACACCGATGTAGAAAAACTTCTGGAAGTCTATGGAAGGGCTTGCTATAAGTCATTTGATGTTATTCTAAATCCTAATTTAACTCGTGTAAGAAAGCACAATGATGAATACATAAAGAACATTATAGAAAAAGGAGACGGTAGTGTATTAGAACATGGTATGATTAATTTCTTTTTTGCTGATGTGAGTAGAGTTTTTACCCATGAGTTAGTTAGGCATCGTGTCGGAACAGCCATAAGTCAAGAGAGCTTAAGATTTGTTAGATTGACAGATTTGAACTGGTACGCCCCAATTTGTATTCAAGAGGATGTTCAGGCTATGGAGATTTTTTCAAGGACACTCAATAGTTTAAGTCAACTTCAAAAAGACTTGGCAGACCTATATAATATAGATAACATGTCTTTTGAGAAGAAAAAGGAATTAACTTCAGCTTTTAGACGTCTTGCCCCTGATGGGTTAGCTACAAATATCGGGTGGTCTGCAAATATTAGAACAATTAGACATGTATTGGAGATGAGGACTAATCCCTCAGCTGAGGAAGAAATCCGATTAGTCTTTTCTCAAGTAGGAAAACTAATGAGGGAAAGATATAAGACGTTGTTTGATGACTATGAGACCGAGATTGTTAATGGAATTGATTGGTACAAAACTAAACATAGAAAAGTATAAGGAGATCTAGAATTGCAAGAGCCATTAAGTTTTGAAAAAATAATTACTGACTGTAGAGAGAAGCTGACTAAACTTCAAGCCACACTCGAGAGTGTACATCAAATAATATTGACCATATCTCAGTCTTATTACTGGACTCCTGAATGGCAAGCCAAAGAGAAACGAGCAGACGAGGATGCTCGGGCTGGAAGGTCAAAACAGTTCAAATCTGCCGAAGAATTGATCAGGGAGTTGAAGTCATAGTCTATGCCCGAGTGGACATTGGGGAGCTCAGATGGCTTCAAGGCTGATTATAAGGCAAAGCCACCGATGTTCAGCCGAGGAAATATGAATAAGGCTCAAATGATTGATGATGTAGAAGATGCTATAAGCATTCTTATATGTGCTTTATTGAGGAATAACCATGGTAAATAGACCTTCATGGGATGATTACTTCTTGGGGATTGCTAAAGTTGTAAGTAGCAGGGCTTCATGCCCTAGGGCAAGCTCAGGATGTGTTTTAGTTCTAGATAAGAGAATTTTGTCTACAGGTTATAATGGGGCTCCTGTTGGAGAAAAGACGTGTTTAGATATAGGATGTAATGTAAAAGACAGACATTGTGTCAGGGCAGTACATGGCGAAAGAAATGCCATTTTGTGGGCTGAAAAATATTTTTCAGTAAAGCAACTAAAGGAAGCGACTTTGTACGAATACTATGCAGCTCATAGCGATGAATCAGTAAAGAATTATTATCCTTCTCAAGATTCTGTAGAGTCATTAGACTTTTTTCCGTGCAAACCATGTAAAGAATTGATGTTAGATAGAAAAATCAAAGAAGTAATTTGTCAATATGGGAATGGAATTATAAAAGTCTATAAGAACTATCATATTGGAGAAAAGTAAAATGGGAAATATTCAAGATTTATCTATTTATGATCCAGATATTTGGCTTAAGATGTGTGTGACTTTAAAGATTGAGCTGCCAGACGAGGTTTGGAAAAAGTATATAGATGGCCTATATCCTAGTTTATTTTTTAGGGGGTAGAAATGTCGCAAGCTTATAAGTGTGATATGTGTAAATGTTTATTTGATTATAGACCAACAAGAGAATTAGAGTTTTCAGAGCATTACGGGCCAGAGCCTGATGCTAAGAGAGTTCATGCAATAGCTGAAATGAGAGGTGATTATTGTAGAGATTGCTTAGCGGAGATTTTAAGAAATAAGATAAATTATTTGGGAAGACAAAAATGAAAGAAAAGATTGGTAAAAAGCTAAATTTTGACCCATTATTCGGAGAAGACGGGGAGTAAATAAATTGGCAAAAATTTCTCAGCAACTTTCTTTTACATTTAGAATCGGGGTAGATCAAAAAGGTCAATTTGCCAAAGTCACAGTACAAATTGATGAAATAGATACAGAATTACCAATAAAGGAGCAATTAGAGAAAGTTGATGGCGCTCTAGATAAAGTCTGGGCATACATAAAGAAGAAAGTTGATGCCCAGATAGATGAAGTATTAGATAATTGAATGAAATCTTATTCTTTGTTAAATATAACTGGGAATAAGAGAAGCATAGCAGACCAAATTTTTTCTATTTTACCATTAGATTGTTCAGGATTAACTTATGTTGATCCATTTTTTGGGTCTGGAGGAGCATATTTCAATGTCTCAAGAAATTTTTTAAGCTATGAGTGTTCTGATTTATTTCCGCTTATTATAAATTTTATATGCCAAGATTTTTCAAATGAAATTTTAAGCGATTATTATAACAAAGTAACACAAAAATGGGACTTCCATAATAAAGATGCTTATTATAATTTTAGAGAATTTTGGAATGAAAATAGAGAAAAAGGTCCTAGAATTAAATATATAGGTTTTATGCTTTTAGCGGGAGCATGTATTAATGGTCTATATAGATTTGGCCCAAATGGTTTTAATCAGTCGTATGGAAATAGGATAATGAAGAAAGAACAACTTTTAGACTATAAGAAACATATTAAGTCTAATAGTAGTTTTTCAATAAAGAATTTTTTAGACATAGTCCCGTCTAAAACTTCAGTATTGTATTTAGACCCCCCATATTCTGATACAGGGGCTTTAACTCAAATGTTTGGATTTTGGGAATTGGGTTTGGCGCAAGATTTAAATCTTATAAGACTAATTAAGTCTCAAGATGAGTGTAACGGTAAGTTTATTCTTAGCACTATTAAAAATTCTTTTTTACATAATGAATTAAAAGACACATTTAGAAATATTGACATAAAGAAAACTTATAAAGTAAGTGTAGGAAAGCATTTAGCTTCGTCTCATGAAGAAATTATAGTTACAAATCTAGGAGATTAATCTTGTCGAAGAAGAATGATTCAATAGAAGAATTGCTAAAAAACGGCTTAATGAAATATGGCTCCGATAAGAGTTTGTTATTCGATAGGGTAGCATTTGGGATAGAGTCGTTAGACAAGCTAGTAGGCGGCGGGATACCTAAAAAGAGAATGTCATTGTTTACTGGCCCCCCAAGTTCAGGGAAATCATATTTAGCATCACAAGCTGTAGTTAGTGAACAAAAGAATGGTGGAGTAGCAGCTTGGATAGATACGGAGTTATCTTGGGATCCAGTTTGGATGGAAAGATGTGGGGTTGATATTGATAAAATTTATTTAGTTCAGCCGACAACAGGAGAAGAAGCATTTGATACGATTAAAGTGTTAATGAATGAAAAAGTAGGAGTTATTGTTCTAGACAGTATTGCAGGAATAGTCCCGACAGCGGTGCAAGAAGAAGATTTTTCATACAATCCTGTAGCATGGCAGGCTAGGTTTGTTAATCAATCTATTCCTAAACTATTTCCTTCATTAAAGAACGGGTCAGCCTTAATCGTAATAAATCAAGTCCGTTCTAGTCTTGGGCCCGTGTCATTAGATAATATGCCAGGAGGAGTGGCACAGCAATTCTTTGCACATTTCATATTGCAGATTAGGCGAGAAGGCTGGATAGAAGATGCTGATAAAAACAAGATGGGGTTTGACATAAAAATAAGTTGTAAGAAAAGTAAGGTTGGAGGACAGCCGTATCAATCTTGCACAGTCCCATTTAGACTAGAAGGTGGGATTGATCTTTTGGAAACTGTCATCAGAGAAGCATTAGACAAAGGTATAATAGAACAAGCTAGGGCTTGGTTTAAATGGGGAGATCTTAAAGTGATTGGGATGAAAGGAGTTAAAGAATATTTGATAAATAATCCAGATAAAAAATTAGAGTTGGAAAGTTTAATCAAAGAATAGAATTAAATATGACTTGTCAATCTTGTAGTGGAAAGCTTACAGCGGTTAAGTCACTGCTGGAATCTAATGATTTTACTGCAGTAGTTTTCTATAAAAGAATTGATAATAATAATAAGTATCCAATATATTGGTGGTATGATTGCTATTTGTGGGGCAGTTATTTGGACAATAATTGGGAGTTTATATAAATGAATGGAAAAGGCTGGGTATTAAAATCTGCTGTCATGGAAGCTACTAAGTCATTACCTTTAAGAGGATGGATAGAAAGTCAGCCATATAAGAATTCAATTCCATGTATAGTCCAGCCAGGAAAGAAAACAACTAGATTAATTAAAGAAAATGAAATGGCAGTAGAGATTATGCCTACTTGGGGGAAGTGTGTGTTAGTTGTGCCAAGAGAAGCTGTAGATATAGAGGTTCATTTAAAATCAGTGTCTATTCCATATAATCTATATTTAGAAGTGTCAAGATATGTTGGATTGGGGAAGTGTATAGGTGACAAAAGAGGTGGATGAATAGATGATAGAGATTGTAATAATAACGTGTCTGGGTTTTACGGTAGGCGTGCTTTTGAGTAAGTTAGCTAGCACTAAATATAAATGATAGCTAAAGACCATACCAAGCAAGAAAATCTTATTGCTGATGTATTATCAAATCTTGGAATTAGATATGTGCAACAATACAATATAGGTCAATATACCGTAGATTTATTTTTGCCAGAATTAAATTATGTGATTG
The DNA here is from genome assembly GCA_964432435.1 of Candidatus Woesearchaeota archaeon. Classification (GTDB taxonomy): domain Archaea; phylum Nanobdellota; class Nanobdellia; order SCGC-AAA011-G17; family JACPIM01; genus JACPIM01. The sequence continues at coordinate 58,874 of CAYSNL010000001.1, forward strand.
AGGCAGACGGAGTGTACGGTCATTTTAAGAAGGGAGATATAAAAAGAGACTTTATATTAGTATCAGACTTTGGAATAGACAAGGTAATTCATACTACTGAGAATACATATGCGGATATTCTTAAAAGGATAAAAGAAGAATGCCTGGAATTAGAAGACTCTTAGGAGAAATATCTTCCAAACTAGTAAAAGAAGCAACCCCAAAAGATTCGTGGCTGATAAAAAAATTAGATGATTCTTTAGCAGCAATTCCTAATAGGCAATCTAGTGGGGGGGTATTTTATCCTTCTTCATTGGGGAGTAAGTGCGATAGATTTCTCTATTATCATTATAGAGGTCTAATTCCACAAGAGCCAATTAGTGCAAAATTAAGAAGAATTTTTGATCATGGTAATGTTACTCAGGATAGGTATCAAAAATATTTTGAAAAATTACGAGTTTTAATTTCTTGTGAGTTACAATTAAAATATTCTAATCCGCCAATTTCAGGTAGAGCAGATTTTATTCTTCAATATGCTGATGAAGAAGGAAAGAAAGACCCAATAACAGGTATTATTAGATACACATTTGAAAATTATATTTTGGAGTTTAAGACAATAAATGATACTGGCTTTAAGAAATTAACAAAAGCAACCCCAGACCACGAAGCACAGTTACAATGCTATTTGAACATAGCAAATTTAACTAAGGGCGGGGTACTATATGAGAATAAAGATAATCAGGATTTGAAGCTATTTTCAACAGAACGGAATGTTGAATGGTGGAATACTATACTGGATAGGTGCAGAAAAGTAATGAATTTGCAAATTCCTCCAGAAATTGTTGAGCCACATGATAAGTATTGTAAATGCTTGTTAGTGAAAGGATAAGATGTCTAAAAAGTACACTATTGAATATTCTGTTGATATAGAGACATTGACAGAACGCGTAGTTATATTTTGTCGGGATGGTGCAGATATTTATGTTGCTTCACCGATGAGTTTTACTAAGATAGATGAGGCAGAGAGAATCATTCCTACATTAGAGGCTCGACTTGGGGAATTAGAAGGGCTTAAAAGAAAATTAACATCTAATTCAGAAGCATTAGAAGCAGAGTTAAAAGCCACTAAGTATCATCTTGAAGATATACGAAAATTGTTGGATTTGAAAAATGGGTAATGATAAACTTTTACCTAACCAAGTCTATGTAGTAGACAAAAATACAAAGGCGAAATGGATTTATGATATAGATCCAGAAGACTTTGACTTGATTGCTACTCGTGGCGTGAGAGATGAGTATGGAAATATAACCTTAGAAACTCCATATTTAGCTGCATTGAAATATTGGACAGTAGAGAAAGCAATGAATACAGCTGACTTGTATGTAAAGGATTTAAATGTTCCGTCTATTGATATAAAGATAAAGGAAAAGCCTCCAGTAGATTTATCTCAATTGCACAATAGCACTAATGACCAATTAGCAGAATATCTAGCATTTTTTGGGGGTTATCGAGCATATTTGGAGACCCAGTTATCTTATGTAGAGGCAAAGAAAGGTATATTAGAATCTTCATTTGAAGAGGGGCTTTCTAAGATGTTTTATACTCTTGGGGATAAGTATAAAGATAGCAAAAAGCCATTGAAAGAAGCAATGCATGGAGAAAGTATGCAAATGAATCCATCATTGAAAAAGATAAAGCAAACTCTAATAGAGACGGAGGCTATATATAATAGAATACGTGGACTTAGAGATTCATACAAGGTGGCATGGGATACAGTTAGTAGAGTAATAGCATTAAGACTGGGGTCTAAGGAAGGAGTATAAGTATTTATATGACTGAGGATGGGAGCGGCAAGAATTATAGACTTTATGAAGATCTTTTAATTGCAATTGATAGGTATCTTCCAGAAGATAGTAATATTTTACCGGCAGATATTGTTGATATAATTTTGCCTACCATTAAGAAGTCTATTGAAATTCTAGGATATTTTACATCTTGATCATGTGAGGATAGAGGAGGAGAAAAAATGAATGTTAGTTCCTCTTTCAAAAACTCTAATCGAGAAATTTGAAGATTATACCAATGGGTAGTTTTTATGAATAAGCATAGGTCTTTTCTCAAAGATAGTAAATTAGTAAATAACTGGTACTGTCCAAAATGTACAGTCTATGTGGATGTAAGACGGTATAAAGAATCAGCAAGAAATAACATGATTCTTTATGAAAGAAATGACTGTGAAAAATGCGGTATGACGCTGTATGAACTTATGCCATCATATTATTGTGTTAAATGCGGTAAGCTAGAAGTTCTAAATTCTGATTTTCTGTGCAAAGGATGTGTGACAAATGGATAAAGAAAATTTGTTTGAAGTTGAGGATTTAATTTCATACATTGAGCTTGCCTGTGGGGCATTAAGATATGCTCAAATGCAATCAAATCAAGCTTTATGGGAAAGTATTTTGGATGACATAATTGGTTCAGCTAACCAATTGCAAGAGGCTGGACTTGAAGAAAGAGAGTAATTATTACATAGGCGTAGACTGTAGCTCCAAAAGCATTCATTGCGTTAGTCTAAATGATAGTGCGAAGATAGCTTTCATAGCCTCATTTAAAACTGATAAAGAGGGTTTAGATGAGCGCATGTATATGTTATATGATGATCTAATAAAGTTCGTTGAAGATAATTTATACATATTTAAGCATAAGGTTATTGTAGTAGTAGAAAATTCCATTTATATTCAGAATGTGAGAGCAACAATTGGCATATCTCAAACGGTAGCAGCATCAAAGCTTGTGTTTAACAAATTTGGGGCTGCTGTTTTTGGGATTGACAATAAGTCCTGGAAAAAGGACGTATTAGCTTCTGGTAAGGCAGAGAAAAGCTTGATAAAAAAATTTGCTCTTACAAAATGGCCAGATGATTTAAATGAAACAATGGATCAAGACTTTTTCGATGCAGCCTGTATAGCATATTACGGTTTTAGTAAGTTTGGTAAATAGGCGATGACTAGAATATTTATAACTTCAAAAGAATCAACACAGGCCCCGACTTTAGAGTCAGAAAATATTAAGCCAGTGATGATTGATATTTTTTCTCATAGACTGACGTCGTATAATGCATTTAATATGCAAAGAGCTCTTGCTATTGAAGATTTAGTGCGTAAATATAATAAATCTATTCATACAACAGAAGTTGTTTTGAGTCCTACTAATGAGATTAAATTTAATGATATTAATATAGTGAAACATGGGGCGGCAATTTATGCAGAGGATTTGCAGGGGTCGTCTATGATAAATTGCTTAATTTTTAAGAACCTAGAAGTTATTTCTATTAGTTTTGATATATATAGATTAACTAGCGCCGTTCGCTCAATAAGCATTACACATGTTGGAAAAAGAGATGAATGTCTTAAGTCTATTTTAGAATATTTTAATAGTTTAGGGTTTTCTACTGATTCTGGAAAAGATAATAAGACCACTGTCATATATGGATTTCCTGGGGAAAGAGGTCCCAGAACAGTGGCCAGGGATTTTATTAAATTACCATTTAAAGATATTAGAAAAAACTATTCAATGGAGACTCAAAGTAAGATTGGTGTCTTGATTGCTCAATTAGCTGATGCCGCTGTAAAAAGTGGGATTGTTATTTTCAATGGGCCAGTTGGCACTGGGAAAAGCTATTTAATCAGATCATTATTGTCAGATTTATCAAGTCGTCAAAGCATTGTTTTGTCTCCCCCCGAATATTTTCTAAATGATATTGGAATGATGCAATCAGTAATAGCTGAGTACCCCAAGTCATTTGTAATTTTGGAAGACTTGGGAGAAATGTTAGCTATTGATGGCAGCGCTAGAAGTGCTAGTATTACATCAAATTTATTGAACGCCACCTCAGGTCTCCTATCTTTACTGTCAGATACAATTTTTATTCTTACTTTCAATCATGACATAGGAAAGCTTAATCCTGCATTTTTGAGACCTGGGAGGTGTTTGGGAAAAATTGAAATTGGAAATTTGTCACTTGATTATGCTCAAACTTTGACTAAAGTAAAGTTAGTTAGACAATCTTATTCTTTAGCTGAAATATATGAAATTAATCGTACAGGAAAGGATATTGAAAATTTTTCTGATAAGGCTTTAGGACTTAAAAGATGAAAACATGGTATTTATCATATAATAATAAAGACGAGTTTGAAATTAATATTGGGACAAAAAGTTTAATCTTGACATTTTTATCTGATATAATAGATTTTATAAATCATAATGTTTTAAAGTATGTCCCGATGGTGCCATTTCCAATTATTCATTGGGGAAATTGGATTTGTGAAAACAAAAGGATACATTTTCACATGTCATATAATTGGTATGGATGGAGCATTGGAGATATATTGTGTATGACTTTAGAAGGCTATTTGTTTAATAAGTCATTGGACAATGAGAGACAGATACTTAGTTTTAGTGTATCAGAGGAAGACTTAGCTAAATTTTATGGGAGAGATGCTGATTTTATTCAGGAGTGCAAAGAAAATGATAGAAACTATGTCCCCAACAAGTTTGGAAGTGCAAAAGAAAATAACAAATAGTTGTGTAGTGCCTGAGTGCACCAGCAGACAAAGCAGGTCGAACAATAAAGTAGGATTATGTTTTAGGCACGCAGAATGGTTATACTTTTTGCTATGGGCTTTACCTAGAATTACATTAGAAAAACAAGCAGAATCAGGTTTGTGGACTCCTGAGAAGAAAGGATAGGAAATATGTATCAAGTCATCGGGAAAAATTATATAAATGGTCAATGGGTGGAGCTCAAGAATCATTTTTATTCATTAAATCCGTCTAATACAAATGAAGATATCGGGATTTTTCCTCAGTCTGTATATTCTGAAGTAGATTTAGCTGTTGAGGCTGCAAAAGATGCCTTTAGATCTTGGAAAAGTTTGTCTAGAATTAATAGGGCGGAGTATTTTAATGCATTTGTAAAAAATGTGGAGAAAAATTTTGATGAACTTGTGCATTTAATGTGTAGGGAAAGCGGAAAACAAATAAATGAATGCAAAGCTGATGTAATTGAAGGGATTCATATGGCTCAATATAACTTTGGTAGAGCAAGGATGCCATATGGAGAAGTAATGGCATCAGAAATTGCTAGTAAGGATGCATTTATGTTGCGAAAACCAAAAGGGGTAATCGCAGCAATAACTCCTTGGAATTTTCCGTTTGCTATTCCTTTATGGTTAATTATTCCATCTTTGCTAGAAGGAAACACTGTTGTATTCAAACCGTCAGAAGACACTCCTGCTGTAGGAGAATTTTTAGTTAAAATGTTTGATGAAGTTAGTTTACCCCCAGGAGTATTAAATCTAGTTCAGGGAGATGGGGGGACTGGATGGGATTTAGTTACAAATACTGATATTAAGGTAGTGTTATTTACTGGCTCCTATGCTGTTGGGTCTAAAATTAGGAAAGAATGTGCTGGTTCTATAGACAAAATGGCAGTGTGCGAGATGGGCGGGAAAAACGCTATTATTGTGTTGGAAGATGCAGATTTGGATTTAGCAGTAAATGCATGCATTTTAAGTGCCTTCAAAACTGCTGGTCAAAGATGTGTATCTGCTTCCAGATTGATAGTTCATAGGTCTATTTTGAAAGAATTTGAGGATAAATTTGTAAATAAGGCTAAAAATTTAATAGTTGGGGATCCTCTTGATTCAAGCACCTTTATGGGGCCAGTAATAAATCTAGAGGCTATTAATAAAATTTTGTCTTATAATGATATGGCTCGGAAAGAGGGTGTTGAAATATTATTAAATGGTTCCAGACTTGTAGAAGGGAAATATTGGGATGGGTATTTCATGTCTCCATTTGTATATGAAACGGAAAATAGATTTTCTAAAGTCTTGAAGGAAGAGGTGTTTGGGCCTCATGTGGCTATTATCCCATTTGATACATTAGAAGATGCAGTCAGTCTATATAATAGTACTGATTATGGTTTTGCATTAGCTGTAATATCTAATGATTATCGTAAGATTAAATATTTACAGCAGAATTGTGATTTTGGAGTGGGATATGTAAATCTTCCCAGCATAGGCGCAGAAGTTCATTTGCCATTTGGTGGTACAAAGAAGAGTGGTTCTGGGATGCCTTCAGCCTCTGCTTTAATTGATGCTGTAACACACAGAGTAGCCTGGACTGTTAACTATGCAGATGAAATTCAATTAGCCCAAGGATTAAATGCAAAGGTATGAAATGGATTTGTAGTAGTAGATTTATAGAACCGGAAGTATTTTAATGATATGGCAAGATATTGTAATAATGATTGGCCAAGTCTTATTTTCAATTTCGTTAATTCCAATTTTGCGGGCTAAAACTAAGCCTCCAAAGTTTACGTGTTTTTTAACAGCCAGTATTTTAGGCAGTTTCTTTATAACATTTGGGACATTGTCTTTATGGATGTCAATGTTTTCATGTCTCCTAAATGGAACTTTATGGTGTTGGATAGGATTACAGAAAGGCATAAGAATATGAATATAGCTATAGATATTGAAGGGACTGTTGCTGATGTGCACGAAGCATTTTTACAATGGTTTAATACTAAGTATGACACTAATTTTACGATTAAAGATATTGACAATTGGAATATAGCAAAGACAAAATTAGGAATAACAACATCAGAGTTTATTGAATCTCTTAGAAAGCTATGGAAACAACAATGCACTATGACTTTGACAGATAGTAATATCCCAAAGATAATTGATAGGTTAATAGATTCAGGGCATAGAATTTATTTTGTGACTGCTCATTATGAGGTCGCGCCACAAATTATTGATTGGATTAATAAGAATAGACTAAAACATTCGGGCTTCATGGCTGTAAAGAATACAGAAGTAAAGAAGATTCTTTCATTTGATTTATTTATTGATGATTGCCCATTATTAGTGGAATCTTTAGGGCACCGACTTTTTTTATATAATAGACCATATAATACAAATACAAAAGCTATTAATCGTTTTACTGATTTTTCAGAATTAACTAATCGAATAAACATGTGGCCAAGGAGGGGAGAGAATGAAAGCTTGTAAGACTGAGATAAATATTAGCTGTGAGTGCTCAGGAGATAGTTGTTCATTGAAGGCATTGGAATCCTATCGAAAATTCATTTGGTGTGATGCTGTAGATTGTGTTTGGAATATGAATCCCTTACCCTTTAAGAAATATGTTCAAGTTAATGATAATTTTAAGTCCTTGCCTAATGATAATGTCAAGGGATTATGCACCAGGCAAGAAATTAGATTAACAGCTAGAGAAGTTGAGACATTGCGTGTTAAACATAAATTAGCAGGTTGTGCAGTTCGAAGTGATAAAAGAATAACAGGTCATATGGATTGGGGAAAGTTTCCTGAAGGGGGGAACATCCCAGATCCAGTTGATCCTGCTATTGGTGGTTCTGAGTTATTAGGATAGTATGTCTGACGATTACACAGAAGATCAAAGAAAATTCGCTTTAGATTTATACCTAGACGGCATGACAGCCGTGAAAATTGCTCGTAGGTTTTCTAGTGAGTATAATTCTTTGATTAGGGCATCAACAATTACTCAATGGATCAATAAATATGAATGGAAGAATATTAGAGCAGAATTGCGTAATCAAGCTATTGCAGAAATAATGCAAAGAAACAAAAGCTCTCTTATTAAGACTTCTGAAGAGCATGCTAAGACATACCGAAAATTGTGGAAAAAGGGGGAGGAAGCCCTAGAAAGAGAAAAAAGTCCTGCTAAAATTCTTGACCCAAGCGATGCTATAAAAGCAATAGATGCGGGAATACAGGGAGAGAGGAAAGTAATTTTAGGCATTGTTAATATGAAATTTGTTCAGGATGTCTTAGGGGTAATTGTAGAAGAAGTTAACGATCAAACTGTATTAAACAAAATAGCTATTAGGCTGAAAAAACTAGCTTCAGAAATGATGGAAGGTTAAAGAAAGTGAGAGTCACTGATTTGGATTTAGAACAATTTATTGCACAGTGCAAGTCTTGTAAGGATACTTTTGTAATTGATTATGTTAAGAGATATAAATATTTTGAAAGTCAATTAGCTTTTACAGTAAGAGATGGTCAATTTAGACATAGATGTGGTGGATTGATTAGGATTTTTACAAGTGTCCCAATCTCTTTTGACATACAAACAAGCACTAACTAATCTAGCTGATAGTTTATTAACTAGAGACGAAAAGTCCATCAAAATAGGTGGATTTTATGAATTTGTAAGGGATATTTGGTCTAAAAGTTATGAGCATCCTGAGCGTTTCAAGATGTTCCACATCGAAGTAATATGCCATGATGTAGAAGAAGCATTAGCTACTGGTAAAAATTATGTTTGTGTTCTTCCTCGAGGGTTTTTAAAGTCAACGGTGCCTGGATATGCTTTTTGTATTTGGCGTTTATTGAAAATGGGAAATTCAGACAGTACAATTCTTTATACATCATTTTCAGATGGGATGAGTCAATACCATATATCTGAAATGAAGAAACATATAAGGCGTAATCCAATTCTTTCTGAATGGATGATAGACAGGAGTCCAAATGCTGACTTTTCATTTAGATATTCTGTAAATGGATTCCAAAAGAATATTTTACATGGTGGGGTTTTGTCATTCAAAAGAGGGACCCACGTAGATGGGGCAGTGGTGGCGGATGATCTCTTACAGGACCCAGATAATCCAGCCAGGCCTACAGAGATATTAAAGGTTGAAGAATTTTTCTTTTCAGAGACAATGTATATTCCTAATCCAGGAGTGCCAGTCTTTGTATTAGGGACTCCCTTATTACCGGACGATCTATTATCAAAGCTTAAAAAAGATGATCGTTTTTTGTATCGTTTTATGCCGGCCTTAGACCCAATTCCAGGAAGAAGAGTTTTAGCCCCAGAAATTAGAGATGAAGCCCAGTTGTTAAGAGAAAAAGCTGCAAGACCTCACGCTTTTGCAGCAGAAATGATGCTATCTCCTATGTCTTCTGTGAAGGGATATTTTACTGATACTGATATTAGTAGATGTGAAAATAAAGATTTAGCATCATTTGATCCATACAAAGAATGGGATTTTAACAGTGAGTTTACAGTTGCTGGGTTTGATGTGGGAAAAAAGAGGCACCCCTCTCATCTAGCTGTTTATGCAAGTAAAGGAGGTGTACTGAAACAAGTTCATCAAGTATTTCTAGATGGATGGGATTATAATATTCAAAAAGAATATTTAAATACAGTAGCCAAAAATTTTGCTCTTGATGTAGGATACTATGACAGCACCAGAGGAGAATTAGACGATAGGGGGCTAGATTCTAGGTGGAAGTCATTAAATTTTACCTTGAAAGACAAGAGAAAAATGGCCCAGGTGTTTGAAGAATTTGTTCAATCAGGAAATTTATCTCTTATTGTTGATGAACGTCAAAAATCGCAAATATTGGCAGTGGATAATGACTTAGATGCAGCAGAGAGTCCGCTCGGGCATGGAGATTCATTTTGGTCTAATGCTTTAGCATTATTAGCATACAAAGACAAGACAACAGTTGGGACGCAAGATGTTGGAAATGTTCAGGATATATTTGGAAACGATAAGACTAAAGAAAATATTAATTTTAAAGAATTTGTGCAACCAATAAATTTAGGCACAGGATGCCCTAATTGTAAAGAATTTGTAGGCTGGATAGAAGAAAGAAAATTATGCTTGATTTGCCAGCATAGATGTAATGATAATTGTATTCATACTGGAGAGAAAAATGGGGGCTAATTTAACACCACAAGCAAAATATATTTTAGAGCAAAGATATTTAAGACGAGATGAGAATGGAGACATTATTGAAACTCCAGAACAATTGTTTGAACGAGTGGCAAGGGCAGTCTCTAATGGAGAGCCAATAGAGAGTGACAGACAAATATATTTTCAAAGATTTTATGACTTAATGACTTCATTGAAATTTTTGCCTAATTCTCCTACATTGGTAAATGCTGGAGTAGAAGGAAAAGGTTGCCTAAGCGCATGTTTTGTTTGCTCCCCCGAAGAAGACACGATGGAGTCAATTTTACAAACACAGAAAGATTGGGGGATGATAGAGAAATGGGGTGGCGGAGTAGGAATAGGCTTAAGCATTATTAGGCCAAAAGGTGACAGAATCAGTACCACTCACGGAAAGGCATTAGGGCCAGTAGCAATAATGCATATGTTGTCTACAAATGCAAAGCATATAACACAGGGCAGCTTTCGTCTCGGGGCCCATATGGCTCAATTAGCTGTTTCTCACAATGATATTTTTGAGTTTATCCACTGTAAAGACAAAGATGATACATTAGAGAATTTCAATATTAGTGTACAGATAACTGATGAGTTTATGCAGGCCTTAGAAAAAGGGGAGGACTGGCATTTAGTGAATTCTAAAAACAATGAAGTAATGCAGACAATTCCAGCCAAACAATTATGGCAGGAAATATGCGGGTCTGCTTGGAAAACAGGAGATCCAGGAGTAGTATTCATAGACCGGGTATGGGAAACAGCCCCAAATCCACAATTAGGGGGGATTCAGACGAGCAATCCCTGCGGGGAGGAATTTCTTGAAAATTACTCAAATTGTTGTCTCGGTTCCATAGATTTAAGTAAATTTGTTATTGAGGGAAAGTTTGACTTTGAGGATTTTGATAGAGTAGTTTATTTAGCAATTAGATTTTTAAATGATGTAATTGAAGTTAATACATTCCCAATTCCCCATTTACGTGAAATGAACTTGAAGACTAGGCGTATTGGTTTGGGAGTAATGGGGTTTGCCGATGCATTGATAAAATTAGGGCTGCCATATGACAGCGAAGCTGCATTAGGAATGGCTAGATTGATAGGAAAAAAACTAAAAAATTCAGCATGGTTAGAATCTTTTAGATTGGCTGATGAAAGAGGGGCATATTCTGAGTATAAAAATTCTAGCCTCAAGTATGAATTTAAAAATAAGCCAGTTAGAAATTCTAGTGTCATAACCATAGCTCCTACAGGCACGATTTCGAGATTGGCTAATTGTTCCAGCGGCATAGAGCCGTGTTTTGATTTAGCTTATTGGTCTAATATTTTATGGACAGATCATGATGGGAAAAGCACTAAATTTCTTGATGTCCCATCTAGTGTGAAAGACGTACTAGAACGAGATTGGGGGGCGGAGAAAGTTAATGAAATTTTAATAGCTATTGCTAATAATCCAGAGAAAACCCGAGCAATTCTGAAAGCATATTATGGAATTAATGCAGACATATTTAGAACAGCAATGGAAATATCTCCTGAATGGCATGTAAAAATGCAGGCGGCATGGCAGGAGAATGTAACAAATTCTGTATCCAAGACAATAAATCTTCCAGAAGATGCTACTGTAAATGATGTATCCGAGGCTTTTAAATTAGCTTGGGAATTGAAGTGCAAAGCTGTGACTGTATATAGGGACAAATCAAAGTCTATGCAAGTATTAAATAAGGCAGAAGGACTTAGTGAATTAGTAAAAGTTATAGACAATATAAAGCTAGTTGTCAAAGACAGGCCTGCGGTAATGACTGGAGTTACTGAAAAAGTAAAGACTGGGCACGGAAATGCTTATGTAACAATCAATTTTGAAGGTACAGACCCATTTGAATTATTTACTACGTTGGGGAAAGCTGGGGGCTGTGACTCGGCAAATTTAGAAGCAATATCTAGATTAGTATCATTAGCTTTTAGATATGGAATTGATACAAAAGAAGTAATTGCACAGCTAAAAGGCATTACTTGCTGCCCAGTATGGAATGAAGGCACAATGATAAAATCAACGGCAGATGGAATAGCATATGCAATATCTAAAAATGTATTAAAAGAGGATGAAATAAGTTATAATAATAAAATAGGTGGGTCTATAGAGAAAAATGGGCATTTAGTATGCATACAGTGTGGAGGAGAATTGATTCGTAAAGAAGGTTGCATTGTTTGTAAAGATTGCTCTTGGACTCGTTGTGAGTAAAAGGAGATGAAATGGACGGATTACAAATAGGTAGAATAGTTCATTATGTATTATGGCCTCATGAAACAAATCATGGTTTTCCAGAACATAAGGCAGCTATAATAACTAATCTTTTTGGCAATGATGGTCTAGCTAATTTAACTGTTTTTATGGATTGGTCAAATGATAAAAAAGACTCTCCTGGAGATGCTATGAGTGGCCCATTATGTTGGGCAACTTCCAGACCATATAGTGAAGAGCCAAAACCTGGAACTTGGCATTGGCCAGAGAAAGTGTAGAGGAGATATATGCCAATAGGAGATAATTTAAGTCGGGTAGACCAGCAATATATAGCAAAAAAAGATGATAAGAATACTTGGCGTATTTTGAATTTGTGGCACCCAGAATTAAAGAATTTATCCTCTGGTGAAGATGATGTTCCAGACAATCATCCTGCGGTAACTATATTGACAGAGGGGGCATTTTTGGCTCTAGTAAAATCAGCAGTACAGGAAGGGGTAATTCAAAATGCTGTAATGTCTGCTGAAGTGGCACATGATAATTGTGTTAAAGGGAAAGACCTTGATATATTGTATGATAAAATAGGTAGGGCTGAGGTTGAAATAAATTTTCTTACTAAAAGTGTAACAGAAAAATCTGCGGCTATTAAATTATTGGAGGATGAAAATTCATTATTAAAACAAGAAAAGCCTAGATCAGAAGCATTTGAGACTACAAAGTTAGTGGTAGACTCTCTAGTACGATTAGCCGGGATGAGTAATTTAAAAGATAAGGATGAAAGGAATAAGACTTAATATAGAGAAATAATTTGAAAATATCAGAATATCTTCCAGAGTTACCTGGTCTAATGCAGCAAGAGCAAAGATTAACTTCTCTTGCTGATCAATTGTCTCTAATAAAAGCTGATTCAGATACATATCGTGCCCCGTCCCTTGGCCTCGATACAATTATAAATACCTGGCTTAGAAATCAGTTAGTATATCGCCAAAATATGATGACTGATTTAATGAGAATTTCTAAAACTATAGAAGAAATACGAGCGCCGATTCATCATATAACTGCCGAAGTATTTCGTAGGGGTATTTCATGGAAGCCAAAATTCGCTGTTAAGTGCCAGGAATGCCAGACAGAATATAATGATGTCATGAAAGAATGTCCTAAATGTCATTCTACAGACCTAATATCTCCAGATGAAGGACAGAAGAAAAAATTAGAAAGTTTTCTTATTGACTGTAACATATTTGATAATAGTTTAGAAGAAGTTTTAAGACAGTTTAATTATGACTTAAATGCACTTGATGATGCATTCCTGTATCTCGTTAAAGAATACATGGCTGCTGAAGACGGAAAAATTAGATCTAAAGTAATCGAAGTGAGGCGATTGGATCCAGCCTTTATGGAGTTTGATTTAGATCCACAAGGTCTTCCTAAGAATAAGTCATTTCTTTGTTATATTCATAGAGATATAAATGTAGCCACAACTCCTGGGGCTTGTATTGAATGTGGCAGAACATTAGTCCCAGCAATGTATAAATACTATCACAGAAATAAGCCGATGTATTTGCTTGATACTGAAGTGATACATTCTTCAAAATTTGACCCGAGCGAAACTTACGGTTGGAGCCCCATATTAACTATTTTTGAAAAGGCAATGACTATTATCGGCATGGATCGTAATATGTATCGTTATTTCTTTGAGCGCAAAATGCCTGCAGGGATGATAATGGTGTTTACGGATAACCCAGAGAGTCTTATAAAAGAACGGGCAGAGTTAGCCTTAAAGACTAGACAAGACCCAAATTATATTCCAATGGTTGCTGTATCGTCTAAAGGAAATCGTGGAAGAGTGGACTTTGTAAAGTTATTTCATACATTACAAGAAATGGACTATATGCCTGTAAGAAATGAAATAAGAGAGAGAATAGCATCTATGTGGGGAGTTACCCCAGCTTGGCAAGGTGCCCCAGATGCATTTGGTGGTATTTCAAATCAGACACAACAATTAACAGTGATGTCTCGTGTAGTAGAAACAGATCAGAGATTATTTCACGATAAAGTTTTTCCTAGAATTATGGATTCATTTGGAATAACTGATTGGGAGTTAGAGCTTCCCATACCAGAAGAGAAAGCAGAAGCTACCAGAATTTCATTTGCTCAGCAAAAAATTAGTGCAGCAAATATGCTTCTCCAAATGGGCTTTGATGTAAAGGCTAAATCTCAGGAAGTCGGATTAATTGATATTGATTTTGTAGTATCTGGTGAAGCAAAGAAGATAGATTATAGTTCAATGATGGGTGGAGGACAAGGGGGACTAGGTGGAATGGGGGGAGAAGGACTGCCAGGAGGGATTCCTGGATTAGAATTACCTGAAGAAGAGCAACCAAGTCAAAACCAATCACAGCAATACCCTGAACAAGGTTTGAGACTAATGGAAAAAGCACACGGATGGGCAGACCAGATATTAAAAGCTGGATATTTTCCGATGATAAAACAAGTAAATCCAGTTGGGCCTGTGATTTGGTTTACTCAAAATAATACTGATTATGTGGCTAAGTTTGATAATAATATTTTGAAGGATATAAGTAAGGCAATCTTTCCCCGACTTCATGCACATGACGGTCGTCCTCCTCATGATCCAAATATTCCCCATAATACAGTAGATAGAAAATTACAGAGTGACAGCAAGATTTTCGAAGCAGAAGAGCCAGACGAAGTTGATAATGAATAGTTGTGAATGTGGTTGTGGTATAGAGTGTAAGAAGAGATTTGTTCATAATCATCAGAAAAGGAATGTTCATTTATCTGTTGAACACAAAATAAAACTTAGGTTGGCTGGATTGGGAAGAAAACAGTCTAAAGAGACAATTGAGAAGAGAGTTGCTAAGATAAGAGGAATAGCATGTTCTGAAAATACTAAAAGCAAAATTAGCGAGACATTAAAGAAATATGAAATTACTAAGGTTCATCGGGATGCTCTTTCTAAGTCTAAATATGGGAGGGTATTGAGCGAAGAGCATAAAAATGCTATTAGATTAAATCGTCCAGATTTTTCAGGTAATAAACATCCGATGTATGG
The DNA here is from genome assembly GCA_964432435.1 of Candidatus Woesearchaeota archaeon. Classification (GTDB taxonomy): domain Archaea; phylum Nanobdellota; class Nanobdellia; order SCGC-AAA011-G17; family JACPIM01; genus JACPIM01. Next base: position 73,941 of record CAYSNL010000001.1, read on the forward strand.
CAAGCATCACTCAGAATCTACTAGAATTAAAATGTCTTTGTCTCAAAAAGGAAAGAAACATTTATATGCATATAAGTTTTCAGAAAAAGATAAAGTTAAAATATCTATAGCTAGAAAAAGTAAGAAATTATCGGAGCATCATATTGAAGCACTGAAAAAGTCTTGGAATAACCCAGAAGTAGCAGCTAGAAGATTATTTAGTATTTTAAGAAGTAATTTTAATAGACCCAATAAATCAGAAACAAGGTTGTCTTTACTTTTATCAGATTTAAATACAGACTTTAAATATGTTGGCAACGGAAGTTTTATTATTGATCATAAAAATCCAGACTTTGTAAATAAAGAATCTAAGAAAATAATTGAGTTACAAGGTTGTTACTGGCATGGCTGCAAAATTTGTTTCCCAAATTCTAAGAAATCAAATAATTTTCCAGATCGTCAACAAATTTTTAAACCTGCTGGATATGATTCAATAGAAATCTGGGAGCATGAATTGAAGAGTCCAGAAGTAGTAATTAGCAAAGTTAAGGATTTTAATAGTTTAGATGAAATTGAAAAGGCATGTAAAGAACAGGAAAGAATATCTTTAATGAGCATTGCTTTACATGACAGAAAAATTAAAGATTAACTCGTCTGTGTTTGAGGTTGATCTAGCCTTTACTCCGTTTAAACAATTTGTCGGTCTCTCACAACACCAGGATTTAAAAGCTAATTCTGGTATGCTTTTTATTTATCCTAGTAGTAAGCAAAGAATTTTTAATACGTTGCAAATGAAATTTCCTATTGATTTTGTCTGGATAATGCATGATGGAAGAATTTCTAGTATAACAGAAAACGTACCTCCAGAAAAACAGCAAGTGGAGTCTATTAGTCCAGCAAAATATATTTTAGAATTAAATGCTGGAGAAGTTAAAAAGAACAACATAAAAGTTGGAGATATGGTAGAGAACTTACCCGATGATTCAGATATTGTACTTAGGAAAAGCAATGATTTCATTCATTTACAGGACTATAAATCAACTGGGAATTTAACCGAAGTAAAGACAGACCATCCATATCTTCGTAGGAAAAGGTCATATGGACTTAAGTTGCCGTCATTGTCTAAGGTTAATAGTTCATTAAGTCAAATATTCAAAGAATGGGTGGAAAAACAACCTCGTCCAGGTCTAGTCCCAAAAAGTGGTAATTGGAAATATCCATATAGATGGATTAGACCAAGTAAGATTGAAGAAGTAAAAGATAGGTCAAATGATAATTTTCAAAAAATAGACAGGTTTAGAAGTGCATTATCTAGAAGAAAGTCAATAGAATCTATGGACGATGAAGAGGCCATAGACAAGAATCTGGACACATTTCATTTATTATTAGAAAACTTAGGGGCCTCGAAAAAAGAACTTGATGCTTCTGATGATTCATTACTTTCTTATTATTCATGGAAATTTGAGGAAAGATCATTAGGGGCTGCCATGCTTAGATATGGTATTGCAGTTAGTTTAGGAAAGGATCCAATTGTAGAATTGAAGGACTATGGCATTTCTGATAGCATTATTAAAAAAATCGGGCAAGACAAAGATTATGTAAAGTTGACTACACAAATTCTACAAAAAATAACGTCATTATATATGAAAAATAAGTATGGTGATACAGTTCATTTATATAGAGGTATTCCAAAGGGAGAAAAAGTTAAGACTGTAAATGTATTATCCTACACGACAGACCCTACTGTAGCAGCTCGTTTTGCGGGGAAGGATGGGAGTATTATAGGGGAAGATATTTCAACTGATCAAATTTGGGCAGCAGATGAAATATTTTATCCAAGGGCAGAAAGTGAAGTTATTGTAGGTCTAAAAAACAATTCAATAAATAAGCAATTAAACGGAACAGTGTATACATCAGAAGATGTATCAAGCTCAGTGGCTGATAAATGGGCCCCATTAAATCCGGATTGGAAGAATTATGCGAAGAGAAAGACTTCCCCCAATAAGATTTTAGATGAATGGCTTGAAAAACAGAATGCAGACTTGGTCCCTAAAAAAGTCCCAATTCATTTGCAAACAGGTAAAGTTGTTTCGGGCATTAGGTGGGTTAAGCCAGAAAAATTTGAAGGAGAGACTCAGAAAGCTTTATCATTTGATGATGCTTCAGAGGCAAATAAATGGAGAGACAAAATTAGAGGGTCTAAAATGGGGTCTGAAGAAAGAGCTACTTTACGAGATTATATAGGATTCGGAAATACGATGACAAATACATATTTACGACAAGGGTATAAAAAGAATCCATTACTTTTAAATAAAATCTCAGCCTTAGATTCTCTTATTCAAAAAACAACTATTCCTAATGATGTGATTGTTTATAGAGGGACAGAGAATTTAGATTTATCCATTGGGGATATATTTATAGATAAAGGGTTTTTGTCTACTACATTAACATCTAATATGGCGCGTCTTTTTGTTACAAATAAAGGTGCCTTATTTAAAATTCATGTAAAGGCAGGGACTCCCGTAACTTTAGGGCAAGACAAAGAGCTAGAATTGATTTTTGGTCGCGAATCAAAGTTTATAGTAAAAGATAAATATTCTCCTCCTCCGGACCCATATTTTCGAGGCAGATATACAATATATGAATTAGATATGGTGTCTTCTTAAAATGCAAGATCGATACATTTGGAATAAGGGTGATATAGTTCTTTTGGATAAAGAATCTGAATTTGAAAAACAATTTAATATTCCATGTCCTGTAGGTTATCATGAACATGCAAATATCCAAGGCTGCCATCCAATGTCTCAGCACCATAGGTTTGAGCATAGAGCCGTAGGGGCAGGCTCTGGAAAAGAGGCAGCAGAATATACATTCCAAAGACCAGAATCAGAAGAAGAGGAAGAGCAATTAACAGATATTACAATACCTGCAATAGCAAATGCACATGGTATTAGTTTAAGTGCATTGTGGGAAAATCTTAAAAATCTATATGGGAAGAAATTAGAAGAGCAAAAATATCAAGAGCAGAAATATACACAAGAAGGAAAGCTGCTCACTTATTCTCCAATTCATCTAACCCCCAGTCAAATATACACAGCTCATTTTTTGGCAGAGAAAATAAAGAGACGCCAACTTTCAAGGCCAGGAAAAGTAGTATCGATAAAGCCAGCAGCCGTGGCTAAAGTAATGTTAAAGCAATTCCCATGGATCCAAAAATCTTTTGATTTAGAAATTAGAAAATCATTAGGGGATGACATTAAGCTATCTGTAAAAGCAATTATAGAGGACGAAGCAGGAAGATTGTTGATATTGAAAGATAGATATTCTGATTTTTGGGACCTTCCGGGTGGGCATGTAGCAGATGGAGAGTCATTACATGATGCTCTTGTTAGAGAAGTAAAAGAGGAAACAAATTTAGATGTTATTGGTGCAGAAGAATTATTTACTAGAGAATTAACATTGGGGAAAGAGACAAAACCAGTTGTATTTTATAAAACCGGTGCGGAAGGAATAGTTCATTTATCTAAAGAGCATAATAATTTTAGGTGGATAAATCAAGAGCATTTTGACGAGTATAATCTTGGAGTTTTCTCTGGCATAATTCATGAGTACTTTACTACAAAATAAGCTAGCCGATTGGCTTGAAAAACAAGCTATTGATAGATCTAGACTTGTGCCAAAAAAAGTTCCTATCCATTTACAAACAGGTAGGACGATAGAAGGAATAAGATGGATCAACCCTGATGCTGAAAGTACTAATGAATTAACTGATTTGGCTAGTAAGGCTAATACTTTAAAATATGACAAGGGAGATCGTGATGCAGAAGATACGATTATGGATTGGGCGGAGAAAAATAACGTTAATCCAGAAAAAATGATTCAAGCTTGGACTTTGATAACTTCAACTTGGGGAAAGGGGGACCCAAAGGCTACACAAGGAGGCAAAGAATACGTAGCAATTCGTTCAGCGGCTTATTCACTATTAAATATAGATGGGTATCAAGATGAAAAGAAATATTTTGTTGAGACAAGAAAAGTACAAGAAAAAATATTTAATAAAGAGTGGGAATTAGGTAAATCTATAGCTAAATATTTTATTCCATTATATATAATATCCCAAAAAGCTCTTAATAAATCTATGGCCCCAGATAAGACAATTACAGTATATAGAGGTGTTGGGGGAAAATTTGCTGTAGATATCATTAATTCAATAGAAAGGGGAGAAAAAGAATTTGAAATTCCAAATAGCGGGATTTCTAGCTGGGCTTTAAATAGAGAGACAGCCTCTATGTATGCTTCATCTTCTGGATTTCCACAAGAGAAAGCACGAAACGGAGTAGTTTTATCAAAAAAAATTTTGGTAAAAGATATTTTTTTGTACCCAGAAGGTATTTATAAGCATTCTTCTTCTGAACCAGATGAAGTCTTAGTCTTTGGGGCTGCTGTCAATAAATTTTCTAAGGATGAAATTAGCCAGGAATTAACATGGTAATTTTTTCTAATATTGATTTTGACTTAGAAAATAGTTTTTGGATTAATCAAAAAAAGTTCAATTTAATTAAAAAAATATCTATTTGCAAAGAATGCAACAGTGACTGTGATTGTATAAAAGGACAATCATGTGAGTGCAAACATAACTGCATGTGCCCCAATATTTTAGTAGAAGATAGTCTAGATGATGATTTTATATTAGACAAAACCTTTTTTCAAAATGAATTTCTAGAAAAAGCTGTAATTTCGACTCCTACTGATAAAGAAGGGAAGTTTGATGCTACTAAAGTCCCAATAGGCGCGAGTGTTTGGATAACTATTGGGAATCCTGAGTCTCCTTTACATGGTCGTCATGTCATGATAACAAAAAGACCTGATGGTCTTATGGCAATTACGGGTGGGGCGGGTGTTGACAAAGAAACAGCTGCACGCAGACATCTTATTTTAACTGGAACTCCTAGAAAAACAAAGAGAGATGATGAATTAGAAGAAATAGTTGATGAGGCAAAGAAATATAATGAGCCCCTATTAGTAGAGAGAAAGCAGTTACAGAGAGAAGCAATAGAAGAAATCAAAGTTGCTGCTGATGATATGAAAAAAGCATTTGGGCTTTCAGATATGAATAAGAAAACAATGCTAGAAAAGAAAGATGAAATACAAAATTATGTTGAATCAATCCTTGGGGAGGATGAAAAGGGACAAGCAAAACGTCTTACAGACACAGTGGCAAGGCATCTAGTATTAGCAGAACGCAAAATTTCAGAGCATATACAAAGAGACAGAGAAGTAATATTTGCTAAAATAGGAAAGAGAATTACTAGATTTTCAGAAGAAGAATTACCAAAGGCGCTGGAAGAAGTAAATGATTCTATTCAAAACTATTCTTCTTCTGTTATAAATTTGCCTGATTTAAGTGATTTAAAAGGTCTTTCTTCCCTACAGCAAGAGTTAGTCATTGCTAATTACTTTGATAAACAGGCAAATGATTTCTTTAGCGCAGAAAAAATAGACCATATTGAAAAGAAAGATGTCCCACAGATTACTTTGGGAGAAACGGTAAAGCCGTTAGAGATTAGATCTTCCGAAGAATTACATAATGCTATAGATAAAGTAAAGCATTATTGGGAGACAAGATCAAAGGCAGAAGAAATAACATCTAGCCTAAAAAGAATTCCGTTAAAGCCGTCAAGTAGCAGCACTATTGCTGAACTACGAAATGACTTAAAAGGCATGAATATAGAAATGGATTTCGATGAAATAGTAGATAAGGCTGAACAGAATTTAGTTAGATGGCAAACTAATAATTCAGCCTTAGCTTTTTATGATGCAGTGGGAGACTATTGGAATGATGATACAAGCCTGTCAGAGCAATTAACAAATAAAGATAAATTTGATTCTACAATGCAGTTCCATATAAGCTCTGGGGCTGCTACAGCATTAGCTTCATTGTCAAAAGAATATCTTGGGACAAGACTTGATACATTGCGATTAATAAATACCGCTAATTTGGAGTCAGCTGTTGCAATTACTGCGCTTGAAATCAGGCAGAAGTTCGCTAAAGATCCAAAAGCATATGATGAAGCACTAGTAAAAATAAAAGACTTTAATGCTAAGAATCAGATAGACACTGAGAAAATTGCTCTAGATAGACATGCTACGTTAAAAACACAGTATGATGAGATTCAAAAACAAAAGTCTACTGGAGAGCTATTAGATAAGATTAGAATTTCAAACTTAGAGTTGGAGAATATAGTAGAGCAAAAGAGAAATCTAGGCTCTGCATTAGGTTCATTGCAAGCATCAGCAACATTCTATGATTATTTAACTAAATTCAAGACAGCTAAAGATGATATTGTTCAGATAAATGTTGGTAATAATATAAATGATGCCAATGATATGGTAGATAGGCTAAGACTTCGCAAAGGTTATGAAGTGGATACATCTGATCCAGACAACATTAGAATAAAGGCTGGTTTGTCTTCATTTGAAAAGTTCGTTAATGAAGAGAAGGATATAAAGTCCAAGGCTGACCAATATGATAAGCTAAAGACAAGCATGGATGGAATTATAGAAGATGAAGATGGGAGGTTAGTAGCAGATAAATATGATGTTCCTGGGTGGAAAAATGAATACATAGATGAACAAGGCAATACCCAGCAATATAAATGGAGAGTAGAGCAAAGGAATGATATAAATTGGCTCCTTGATGCTACTAGAAGCACTCAGGAAAATCCTTTAGGGGAGGGTGGGGGATTAGTCACACGAGTAGTAGGCGCAGGAAAGACAAATACTGCATTGGGGTTCTTTGCCAACAAGATAAATGATAATAAAGACTATAAAGGATTAGTAGTAGTTCCAAAAGGTAGAGCGCAACAATGGGTAGACGAGGCAAAGAAGTTTACTGACTTGAATATTGAGTTAATTCCAGATGGTACAGCTAAAGACAGGGTAGATGAAATATTGTCTAAAAGTAAGCCAGGAACTATATATGTCACAGGACATAGAGAAGCAGCCCGTTCTCATTTAACATTAGAAGCTTTACAAACCAGCAAAGAATTTTCGGATAAGAAATTCCATGGATTAGTAATTGATGAGCCACAAGAATTGCAAGCAAGGGGTCAAAGTGGAAATATAGGAGAACTTGGCAAAAGACTAATGCATCTACCAATGCAGCATAGAGTAGGTTTAACAGCAACTCCAGCTAGAAGAAATCCACTTGAGGTATATGATTTAATAAAGTGGACAAGCGGGGCAAAAGATATAGGAGATAAAGCATCATTCAAGAGAGTATTCTCAGGATTTGGTAGTGGGACAAATGCCCAAGATACTGCTATTAGAAAATTATATTTCAATACAATTCAGCCATATATTAGTGGTGATAGGATAACAACCCCTAATTTTAAGGTAAAACAAGAATCCATAAATTTTAATCGTACTTCCACTCAAATTGCTAAACAAAAAGAAATAGAGTCTCAAAGTGCCGCATATATAGAAAGGCGAAAGAACGAAATTGTAAGAGAAGTGCAAGCAAATCCAGCACACCCTCTTAGGAGACTAATAAATTGGCAATTTTCAGCCCCTAGAAAAGCCGTAGAAATGGCAAGAACTGAAGTAGAGAACATGCATAGGGATAATATGGATGATGGGGATTATAGGAATAATTCAAAGCTTATGAAGTTCAAGGAAAGCTTTGAGAAAGACCCAAAGAAGAAGCGTGTTCTTTTTATAGATTCTAGAACACAGCGTGTATCTTTGATGGAGATGTTTAAGGATATTGGGTTAAAGCCTAACCAAATCAAAAATATTGCTGCTACAACGACAGCAATTACGGGTGAAGAAATGGCAAATAGAGTAAAAGATTTTAAAACAAACAAAGATATTCCAATTATCTTGATTGATACTAAAAGTTCTAGCGGGTATAATTTGCAAGCAGGGGACGTTCTTGATGTGCTTGGGACCCCCCAGGATGCGAGCGTGTATCTCCAAGCTCAGGGGAGACTGGCTAGAATGCCTAGAAAGGGAGATGTAGAAATAGCTACATATAAGTATAATGATAATCCTATCGAGCAAGCTAAATGGAATCAACTTGAAGCCCAACTAAAAATTTTAAGAGCAAGCTCTCCAGGATTATTCCCAACACAAAATGAATAAGTTAGATTTATTAAAGGACTTTTTAGAGAAACAACAGCTTGGGCTTGTCCCAAAGAAAGTTCCTGTTCACTTACAAACTGGTAAGGTTACTGAGGCAATCAGATGGGTAAAACCTCAGCACGATACAGATTTACGAGAAATTGACAGACTGAAGAAGATTTCAGATAAGCATGAATTAATGTATGAGTTAGAAAAAGCATCAAATAATGTTTTGCAAGCTTTTATGCATGATAATCGCGACATTATAAGACATGTTGTGGCGGCATATATTTTGAAAGATTCTGTAGGAAAAGTTTTTGACGGGGATATTATTTTTCATGGAAATTTAATAGGGGAAGATATTGACATTCCTTATGAATATAATATATCTGACAAAAGTCTAAATTTGGAGTATGTCAAAGTACATAAAGCTCTTACTAGGCAGATTTTAGATATTGCTTTTCCAGACACAAATATATTTGTGTTATATCGTGGGACAAGCGAAATAAAAGATATAGACAAATTAGCTAATGGTGATAGAATCAAAATTACCCAGAATCCGATTAGTAGCTGGACATTAAAGAAAAGTGTGGCCCGAAACTTTGCTTTGGAGGCTGGGGCTAACGGAAAATTGCTTAAAACAATTGTAAATAAAGATGAAATCTGGTCAACATTTGCGACACATGCCTATAAGGGCAATGAAACAGAAATACTATTAATAAACAGAAAGGGAGGTAGGGAAGTAGAGAATATAGGTATTTACAGTGAATAAGCAACTCATCAATTTAGACAATTCAATAGAGAATTCAGACTGGATAAAAAAGATTAAAGATAATATCGGTCTTGAAAAGCAATCAGAAAAATCGTCCCCTAGTGAACTTGATGCATTAAGTATGTCAATAGATGTATCTACAAGGAAATATCTATTGGAATTGCTTGACTATAAAAAGCAGATTAAAGAACAACTAAAGAATTCTGATAATGATGTATTGTATCAGCGACAGTTAAAGGACGCATTGGAAATCATAGATAATAATATAAATCGCATAAGGTTTGATGGAATACTAGATTAATGCCAGTCAATATTGAAAAACAGCAAGGCTTAAAGATTCCACACAAGGTATGGGTGTATCCAAAGACTGGCGGGAAGCCGTTTATGACCACAAGGTGGAGGAATATTCCTGTAAATTATTATACTGGAGATCTTAAATTCGTTGATAGCAAAGAATATACAGGAGACTTACAGAATGTATATAAGCAATGGATAAAGTTTCTGCAAGGCTACCAAGGGCAATATAGAAAAATGCTTCCAGTAATTGCACTGCAAGAAATATTATCCAAAAATAGCAATGGTCTATTAGCTGTGTCTCATAATAGAATAGTAGGAATAGCGACATATACTAAAGACAATCAGATTTCTATAATAAGTTCTTCCCTATTTGAGATGGATACCCCAATAGAATCATTTCTGGTTAGTTCTTTGAAACAAGAATTGAAAAATAGAAATATATTAGTTGATGAGCCAGATGCTATGTCAGATTCAGAGAATAATTTTGATGATTTTGTGGATTCTGTGCATTTTGTAGATGGAAATGAATAAACTAGATTTATTAAATGATTTTCTAGAAAAGGCTCGTGTCTATCTTCAGCCTGGAGAAAAGCCTCCTGAGAATGTTCAAGTTTATCAAGGAAAGAGAGGGGGCAAGTACTATCTTTCTAGGACTGGGCTTGCTGAGAAATGGTACTCAAAGCCAAAACAAAAGTTTGGCGCATTAGCAGAACAAGATTATCCTACACTAGAGTCTAGGAAACAAGTGTTATTAACATTTGTTCCGCCAATGTATAGAGATAAGAAAGTTACTTTTAATCCAAAATTATTAAAATCTTCAAATCCTAAAATGCTGTCTGCTGCCAAAGAATGGCTGGTGAAGTGGGTGGCAAAAGACGGTAAAGAGCAGGTAGCCTATTCACAGAATCACCAAGAAAAGAGTGACATAGAAAAATGGAATCGAATGAAAGTAATGTCTAAAAAGCTACCTTTGATTAGGAAGCTATATAATAGTCTATTAGATAGCAAAGAGGAGTCAGATAGAGCTATTGGGGCTATTATTTCATTGTTAGATATTACAGGCTTTAGAATAGGAAAAGAGCAATATGCTGAAGAGCATGGTACTTATGGCATTTCTTCCCTTCGCTGCAGCCAAGTTAGATTATTGCCAGACAGCAAAATAGAACTTAATTTCATTGGCAAGAAAGGAGTCGAGTTCAAAGGAGAAAGATTTATAGTCCCAAATAAAGTTTATAATTTCTTGTCTAGATGCAAATTAAGCTCAAAGAGAATGGATAAGATATTTCCTGTAGATGAAGGCGATGTATATAAAGTATTATCAGACTTTGGTGTGAGCGCTAAGGATTTCAGGACATATCATGCCAATAGACTATTATTTTCCGAATTGATTTCCGGCCCCCAATATAAAGGCAATGAAATAAAGAGAGAAAATAGAGTAAAAGAAATAATAAAGGAAATAGCAGAAAGATTGGGGCATAATTGGACTACGTCAAGAAAAGCCTATATGAATCCGTTTATTGTCAGAGCATATTTAGATAAGGAAGATTTATCCGAATTTGGGGCTATTTATAAAGAGGACATCGATTTAGAAAAGTCTTATGCTTCTGATAAATGCATGGAATGTAAGATGTCTCCTGTTATTGAACTATTGTGGGCAGAAGGGATGGCTCATGCATGGTTTTGTGATAAGCACTATAAAGAATTCAAAAAAGAGCACTCAGATGATATATCTTCAGAGCGGGAATTAAAATGGGGAGTTGCCTCAAAACATTGGAAGAACGGGGTGCCAACAAAAGAGGATGCATTAAAACTAGAAAAAAATGATGCTTATCCCTTAAATCCTGATTCAGAAGAGATGTATAAATGGATTGATGATAATTTAATTAAATCAGGATTAGTAATTGGAGGAAAGCAGCCACAAGGAGCAAAGACAATAGGGAGACAAATAGAGCAGAGATTGTATTCTACATTGCAAGTAGCTATTGACAAGTATTTGTCTAGTTTAACTGGAACTGAGCCAAAAACAGAGGTAATTGAAGGACTGATAGAAGTACTGAAAAAGTGGAAAGAAGTAAATGGCCCAGTAGCAGATGAAGCATTTGAGAAATTATTTAAGGCAGGATTCCAAGCTGGGACAATGTCAGCTGGAAGAATGGGCACATATGATAAGTTAGCAATGGATATAATAAAGAATGGAAAATATAGAATAGGAGAGAGAATAGTCTTATTCGCAGATGATGTAGTAAAGGACTTTGCCAAGATAATTACTAAAGCATATACACCAGAGGGAATATTTTCATTACAGTCATTAGTCAAGGAGATGAATGAAGCTGTACCAAGTAAGAGAAGCGATTTGGAAAGAATAAGCAGGACTGAAACTTCGAATATTAGCAATCTAGGCCGAATTTTTGGCTGGGGAGATGACAAGTATAAATATTTTTATAATTATATCTGGAACAGTAGTCCCGATACAAGACGTAGGGAAATGAAAAAGATGCGCAGTGAATGGTCGCCTTTGACATTCGATGAAGCTCTGTATCTTTGGACACATAATAAACAGCAATTATCTAATGGGAAGTGGCAAAATGGAAATATAAATTGTCGTTGTAGTTTGTCTCGAACGCCAAGAGAGGATGAGTATAAAGGAAATAGATTTGAAGGACAGCCAATTTTTGAAAAGACTTTGGACTTTAGTTTCTAAGGAGCATAAGCATAGTGTTATCATTTGAAAATGTAAGTGAAGAAGTAAAGAAAATAATAGGAGAATGGAGAAAAAAAGGGGTAACACAAGATACAATTGTCCAATGGGTCAAGGAGAACATAAGGCCAGAAATTAGTAGAGATGCAATTAGAAAAGTTATTATGGATTATGATGCAGGAATAGTAAATTCTCCTATTTCTATTTCAGACCAGGTAAAACAAGATATACAGATTAAATCTAGAGAGGCTGAGGCTAATTATTATAAAAGACTTTACAATGAGTCTATCAAGGAAGCGGCAGAATTTGAGAAAATCATACAAGTAGCAAAGGAAATAACAAATGCTATTCCTGCCGTAAAGGTTCATTATGCTAAGCCTCAAATATTAGCCACTTCTCCCCAATCTGTAGTAGCCCCATTATGTGATACTCATATTGGGGAAAAAGTTGACCTGGCCCAAATGGCTGGCTTAAATGAATATAACATGGATATTTTCAATAGACGTCTCTATGGTTGGTCAGACCAAGTTGTGAATCTCGTGCAGTTAAGAAAGAAATATGTAGATGTCCCTAAATTATATGTCCCAATGCTTGGAGATATGATTTCAGGGGATATACATTTAGAATTGACGAGGACTAATCTTGATAATGTAATGGGGCAGATGATTCGTGGGGCTAATTTGATTGCTCAGGCATTAGTAAATTTATCCCAGCATTTTGATGAAGTCAATGTTCCTTGTGTAGTTGGAAATCACGGTAGAATGACAATAAAACCTCCAGCAAAGGATAAATTTGTTGATTGGGACTATTTATTATTCCAATGGGCAGCGGCTTTTTGTAGAAATCAAAAGAATATCAAATTTGAAATTCCTAGAAGCTTTATGCACGTCTTTAGTGTAGAAGGGAAGAATGTCCTAATAATGCACGGTGATTCAATAAAGATGTGGCAATCAATCCCAGCCTATGGGATTATTAGGGCTATTAGCCAACTAAGACAGACATTGCAATTCAGACGTGGTCTTGAAGAAGACATAGAGAAATTAGTCAAGTCAGAAGGCAAGTCTTCTTCTAGTTTTGTGTCTTTGTTAGCTTCATATTTTGATACAGTTTTGATAGGACATTTTCATACAGTTAGTGAATTTGATATAGGGACAGGAGAAGCATATGTTTGTGGTTGCGTAAAAGGGGCAGATGAATATGCTTTTGGACGATTGCATCAAGCTAGCAAGCCAAAGCAAATTTTACTATATGCTCATCCCAAGTATGGGTTTATTAGCAAAGATATTATTTTCTTAGATAAGTATGATAAGGCTGAAAGAAGTTTTGTAGATTCATTACCAGATGTGTGGGCTGAAAAGATATAAATCTATAGCAAAAAGATTTATAATAATTAGTATATGCAGCGAAATAATGAGATTCTAGACAGTACATATAGTCTATTAAGTGAGGCTAAGAATGCATTGTTTATGTCATTCAAAAACTTAGACAGAAGAAATTTATCTGTTGTATGTGAATGTTTGTATAGAGCAGAGACATTAATAGAGCAAGCAAGAGAGAAATTAGAGGAGGATAATAACGATGATACAGACAAGTAATGATCTTAGGCAAGCTGCAATGGATTTATTAAAAGATATTCATAATGAAGCATTGTTAACAGATGTATCAATATACGAGAATAACATAGAAGAGGCCATATGTAGTTTATATAGGCTGTCTGCCTTTGCTGAAGCTGCAGCAGATTATCTGAAACAAGAACATGATAAAGTATAAGAAAGAAACAATAGAACAAGATGTCATTGATGACATATTGTGTGACTTATGCCAAAATACTACTAGGAAATCCTATAATTTTGAATATGCTAAAATTATTTCCGATTGGGGATATGAATCCAAAAAAGATAGAGAAGTATGGAACTATATTCTGTGTGAAGATTGTGCAGATAAATTGATAGATTTTTGAAGTTAAGATAAAAATGCCAATTAGTAGATCTCAGTTAAACCAGTTAATTTACAAAGCTATCGTGCAAGGTATCCAGCGCAATGGAGACAGAATTTTTAATCAGTCCCAGCAAACTTCTGAATGTTTTGTACCTGTGGACACGGGCATGTTAAAAAAGTCGGGATATGTGAAGCAACTTTCTAACGGCGTAGAAATTGGCTATATTGCCCCATATGCATGTATTCCATACTTGAAACGACAAAAAATAAGGCTTTCTAATGGGGCCCAATTGAATTTAACCAAGCTTAGAATTGGAGATCTAATTGATGATGGATTTGGAAATTCAAGAGAAGTTATAGCTATTAAAAAGCAACCAAAACAAAAATATAGAATTTTAGAAATTGTTACTGAATCTGGAAAAAAGATTTTGGTAACTGATAATCATAAAATTTCTATGGGAGGTGATGATTTCAGAGAAGCAAAAAATTTGATTATTGGAGACTCTATTGGTATTGATGATAAATGGGTTAATTCTGTAATAGAGTGTAAAGTCTGTCATAAAAAAATGAAAGCTATTTCTATTACACATTGTAAAACTCATAGTTTAACTCAAAATGACTACAAGAAATTATATGGGCCTCTAAAAAATTGGAAAAGAATTGGCTATAGATCTTGGAATAAGGGACTTAATAAGTTTTCTGATGCTAGAATAGCAAAATATGCTGAAAAATTAATCGAAAATACATCATTTAAAAAACCTGAAGTAAAAGAAAAAATGAAGCTAAATCATTGGAGTAAAAGAGGAGGTAAGTCCTGGAATATTGTTAAACGAGTTTATGTTAAATGTGGGAGTAAAGAATGTAAAAATCTAGTCAAAATATTACTAACTCAAGAAGAATATTATAGGAAACATAAAACATTTTGTTCAAAACTATGCGAATCTAATTGGAGAGCAATTAGATATTCTGGAGAAGGAAATCCAAGATTTGGAACAAAATGTTCAGCAAAAGGTACTTCTAGGGGCGGCTTTAGAGAAGATCTAGGACATTATGTTAGAAGTAGCTGGGAAGCTAATTTTGCTAGGCTGTTAAAATATTCTAATATATCATATTATTATGAAGCTAAACGATTTGACTTGAAAGATGGAAGAACTTATTGCCCAGATTTTTTAATTCCGTCTCTTAATTGTTATTTAGAACTTAAGGGATATGACGGAGATAATAGATTTGAAAAAGCCAAACAAATTTATAGTCAATTGAATTTTATTAAGATTGATGGAAATGTATATAAAGATTTAGAAACTATGTTTAGTAATGTTATTCCATTGTGGGAATATAGATGATCACTGAAAAGATTGTTTCAATCAGAGAATTAGTCCCAAAAAGAGCTACTAAAATTCCAGAAGTTTTTGATATACAAACTTCTGGAGGCGGGACTTTTATTCTGAATGGTATTATTGTTCATAATTCAGATGTCGAATTTGGAAAACCTGTACGTCCAATTACGGAAACCCAGGAAGTTTTCGTTAGACGATTTAAGCGTAAAGATGGAGTTATTGTAAAAGCTCATACAAAGAAATACATTAATAAAAGACTTATTGGCTTTAGACCAAAATTAAGCAAGTTTGAGAGAGGTGAAAAGATATTTAGAGTAATAAGTGAAGAGAAAGAGCAAACTGGACAGCACTATTTGGGTCGGGCGTTCCAAAAAGAAATTAAAGAGCTCCCAAAGGACATTGAATTTTTTTTACGGGAATTAGAGAGGAAATAAAGAAAATGAAATTGTTATATGGAATTGTAAAGATTAATGAAAAGGGTGAAACTATTTCTCCATCATTTGCATGTTTTAATGATGAAAAATTTGCTAAAGAAGCATTAGATACGTACTACCAAGACGATTTGGGAATTCAGTTTGTAGAATTTTATGACTCAATCGATGATTTTAAAATTCGAAATAAAATAGTTGATGCATAGAAAGGAAATAGAATTTAAGGGAGAAAGATACGATGGCTAATAATGATATTAAAGTAACACCAGATCAGCAATATATTTATGATAGATTTTCTAAATGTATAGGGCAACTTCTGCTCTATATTGAAAGTGCTGTTCCTGGTGAGATGCAATGCAAGTCGTTGAAGAAATTAGTGGAGAATAGGGTTTATCAGACTAGAGATGAGCTTATAGCTAGATTTGGTGAGGTGAAAGAATAGATGATGAACAATAATTTTATGGGCGGAGAATTGCTACTCCCAAAACCATTTGAATTAAGACACTCTCAGTCTATACATGCATATTTAGCTAGGGAGCGAATAGTATTTATGTACGGAGCTATTGTAGGCTATCCCCAAAGAATGGATATATTCAATGCCTCCCAAATTGCTGATACTCTTTTGGTGTTGAATAGAATGGATAAGACCAAACCTATTTGGCTAGTTATTGATAGTGAAGGAGGCTTTGTAAATGATGGTTTAGGTATATATGATGTTATTAAAACTATAGAAGCTCCTGTATATACAGTAGGAAGATCTTGTTTTAGTATGGCAGCTGTGCTATTGACTGTTGGAGAAAAAGGGCACAGGTATTTGTACCCTCATTCTAAGGTGATGCTTCATCTTCCACAAGGAAGTTCATCAGGAGATTCTGAGGAAGTAAAGATTCAAGCAAAGGAGCTAGATAAAGTTAAGGATGTCTTAGTTGACATATTAATAGAAAATGGAGTAACAAAACCACGAGCTAGGATACTGAAAGATATAAACAGAGAGCACTGGATGGATACACAAGAAGCAATTGCTTATGGCTTGGCAGACAAAGTTTTGATTAAGGGGCTGCTGTAATAGAATGTATTTAACTTGTCAAATGTGCGGGCATAAGTCTCATATATCAACTTGGACACGCATATCTGATCAGACATTTTCGTGCCCAAAATGCGGGGCTTATAAATATTTCTTAGGTAAATAAGCAATGATAAATGAATTCACATTTCTTCGAGTATATAAAGACATAGCATATCAAAAAGCATCAGAAACTGATGTTAATATGTTATACAATGATTTGTCTAGTGATATTGGAGACAAGCCAGAATTCAATAAGTGGTTTGAGAATAAATATCCGATAAAGCTAGATAAGATTATTTCTATTGATGCTATTGCTCATGAGATTCATGCTAATGGAGATTCCGTATTACAGAAAATTTATCCTGGGGCTGACATAGATATATTTAAGTCGGAACTCGATAGACTGGCAGGTATGGAAAATACAAATGATGTCAGAAAACTAAATAGGGGATTCTTTACAACTTTACTTAGTGACGGAGACTTGATATTTCTTGAAAAGCAACAAGTCGGAAGAACGATAAAGGATGATATATTCCCAGCAATAGAAGAATATAAGAAACTATATGATGCTGGAATAGGGTCTAAGGGAGAATTGCTGACATTAGATAGATATTATAGGGGGCAAAATAAGAAATACCATGATGATGTAATTAGCAAGGGGCTTGATAAAGACGAGAATGAGCCAATGGTTATTGGTGGCCCCGCATCATTAGAAATGGTTGATAAGGAAGGACATCTAATCACAGCTAAAGCTCTTGATGCAGCATTTTATAAGTTTATGAATCAATTTAGAACTCGTGATATAAACTTAGCCCATACGGATGTTCAAATTGGCTGGCCATTGCCTGCATATATAACAAAAAATGGTAGCGTATTCCAGTCTGGCGTAGATGATAAGGGGCTATGGGTTATATCAGAATTAAGGGACGACAATAAGATAGCAAATAGGGTTGCAGAGCAAATAAAAGCAGGAGTATTTAAATCATATTCTATAGCTGGGAGCGCATCAAAAACACAGAATGTGCAGAAAGGGGCACAGAATTATACGCAAGTAGATGAACTTTCCCTACAAGAAATTACAATTTGTTTACCTTTCGGGTCAAAAATTTGGACTTTGGTAGGGCTAAAAAATATTGAAGACATAAAAGTCGGCGAATTTGTACTTACCCATAAAAGTAGATTTAAGCCTGTAGTTAAGACCTTTAAAAGATTTACAGATGAAGAAATAGTAGTCTTAAAAACAGATTTTGGTAATGTTTTAAAGGCTACTAAGGAGCATCCGGTTCTAGTCAGAGAAGAGTTTGATGGACAGGTTAATAAAAATTGGGTTCCAATAAAGAATTTAATCCCAAGTAATGAAGTGTATGTGTATGATAGTTTGCATAAAAATTCGGTCTTTACAGAAGTTTGGATTAAAGAAATTAGTGTAGAAAATTATAAAGGGTATGTGTATAATTTAGCAGTAGAAGAAGATAATTCATATACTACGGAGGCTTGTGTAGTGCATAATTGCGAAAAAGGAATGAATCAAGGAGCACATTTTGATATATTGAAGGGAGAGAAAATGGCCTTAGATGAAATATTTAAAGGAGATTGGGACAAATATGCCGATTATGGCAGTGGATATTATTACAAGTTTATAAAAGAAAATCCAGAGTTCGACACTAAAGAATTTCAAGAATATGTAATAGTACATAATAAAGCTGACAGAGACTCTGGAGAATTGGGAGATATAGCCAATTTTGAAATTGATAGATTAGCCAATGAATTTGGTTCTAAAAACTTACAAAAGGGTATAGATATTACAAAGGAGTATAAGGATATGAATGCATTTGATGCTCTACGAAAGTTCTTGGAAAAGGATGCTGATGATAGACAAAAGGCTCATAGAGAGCTTCTAGACAAGTATGGTTTTCCAGAAGATGGTGAATACAAAAATGTTCGGGAAGATAAGGATGATGAGATTTATCATTATGAACCGTGGACCGCTAATACCTCTGGGAGAATTAAAGAATAAAGCTTATGTTTCATATAGAAGTTGACAAAGAAGTAGATATTGCATATGTTACGTTTAACCATAATAAGGCAGAGTCTACGGAAGAAATAACGAATGACATTAT
The DNA here is from genome assembly GCA_964432435.1 of Candidatus Woesearchaeota archaeon. Lineage (GTDB taxonomy): Archaea > Nanobdellota > Nanobdellia > SCGC-AAA011-G17 > JACPIM01 > JACPIM01. Next base: position 92,700 of record CAYSNL010000001.1, read on the forward strand.
TGTGAACATAGATAAGGATGGAAATCCAGTAGGCCTGGAAATTATGAATTTTAGCTATCACGGAAGCCAAAAAGAGAATGATTGAACATCCCAGGAAATTGTAGATAGAAAAGGAGACATATGTTTAAAGATGAAAATACTTCATTTGGTAGCACAATGATTAAAATCGAGAGTGTTAAAGCTTTGATTAAGGAAATCCATGATGAAATAGCTTTATCTATATATAGTGAAGCAGATAATATAAAATATATGAAGGATAGACTGCGGATAGTTTCTGCCTTTGCCAATGGGGCAGTAGAAATGTTAGAGAAGGAATACAAATAAATTAAAACGAAGAAGGAAAAACCTAAGCCAAAGCCAAAAAAGTAAAACTAAATAAAGTATCTATGATATTAGTCTGGAGAGAGAAATCTTTTCAGACTAATATTCTTTTTTCTTTTTCTTTCAATATAATATAATATATGTATGGATATAAAAATGGTTTTGTCTTCAATGCTTCTTATAACTGCCTGTTCTTCTGTGCAGCCGATGTATCAAGATTCAGAAAAAATAGTGTACAACTATTCAGAGGTAGTAGTTCCCCCAGTTATTTCTAAAAAGACTGAGGAGACTATTAAGACTATGCCTATTCCAACTCCCGAACCAGCCCCTATCTTAATGCCAGAGCTCGCTCCAGTAAATTATGATTTCTATAAAAAGCCAATTTTAGAGAGTGTAGATGAAGCAATACAGCTAAAAATATCTCCATTTAATGATGAAGTATCTGAACCATTACAATTTAAGCTTGGTGGAAGTGTTAGTAAAGATTACTTGGAGATACAGAATAAGAGTAACGCAAGCCTATACTTTGTGGCAATCAGAATAAATACAATAAATCAAATCTATAAGAAAGACGGGGTCTACAAACCAATTCAAGAAATCAAACCTGGAGAAAGAATCAAAGTTTCTCTAGGGGATTTTGTTGGATTTAATTCAAGTGAAAAAATATCTTCCTTAATTCTTAGCTTTAGTGTCCATGAGATAAACAATTCAGTGCCAAAAGGAATGTATAATCATTATGTAAAGTCATTTCAAAAGAGTTTAGATTGGGACAAAGATATTCAATCTATAGAATATGTATCAAAATAGAGGGAAGTTTTTTGGGAAATAATTTCTAATGATTCATGTAAGATATGCCCCAAGCCCTACGGGAGATCCTCATGTAGGAAATTTGCACACAGCTCTATTTAATTGGTTGTTTGTAAAACATTTTGGGGGGAAATTTACATTAAGGATTGATGATACAGACACTAATCGAAATGTGCCAGATGGATTAGATAAAATTTTAGATAGTTTGGCGTATCTGGGGATGGATTTTAATGATGGCCCATTTTTTGCTTCTGATAGTTTAGACAGTCATAGATATGCCGCTGATAAGCTTGTTAATTCAGATAATGCATATTACTGTAATTGTACCAATGATGCTTTAAGGATTGCTAGAGAGTTCGCTGTCAGTAACAGAAAGGCATATAAATATAATAACCATTGTCGTGACTTAGGGCTTCGTAAAACAACGGATTCAGTTATCCGTTTTAAAATGCCATTGGATGGTGTCACAAAATTTCATGATATGATTTATGGGGATATATGTTTTGATAATAGTCTGTTAGAGGATTTTGTAATTATGAAGTCTAATGGTTATCCTACATATCATTTAGCTACCGTTATTGATGATAATAGAATGAATATTACTCATGTTATGAGAGCCAATGATTGGATTTCAAGCACTCCAAAACATATCTGTATTTATAATGCATTGGATTATGTATTACCTAATTTTGTTCATTTGCCATTAATTTTAGACAAGGATAGAAAAAAATTGAGTAAACGTTCTGGAGATGCTACATCAATTCTTTGGTATAGGGATAATGGTTATTATCCTGATGCCATGATTAATTTCTTGGCTTTACTTGGTTGGTCATTGGACGATAAAACAACAATTATTTCTAGAGCAGATTTGATTAAATACTTTAGTCTAGACCGAGTTAGAAAATCGAGTTCCATATTTGATACTAACAAATTAGATTGGATTAACAAAAAGTATTCAAACATGCGATAAAAACATTTTCTTTCAATATAATATAATATCTGTATAGGGAATTTAGAAGGAGGCTTCAATAGATGGCTATCAAATATGTTCCAGGTGAATGGTTGGAGGCTTGTGTAGATTCCCATTATCCTGGAACTAGACATAAGGGTTGCCCAGCAACAGCTATTGCCACATGGCTTCGACGTAGGGGGTATGTGGTAACTGTTCAACGGACAGCTATCAAAACAATGGCTCCTGGTGACTTGGTATGGGAGGCTCAAGTAGTATGGGAGGATAGGCATTAGAAATGGAGACTAGCAAGGACAGAGTTTTAAGGAAGCTAGGTTTAGAGAAATATGCTCGTTGGGACCGTAAAGATTATAATGATTGCTCAGCATGTCTTAGATGGGTTATGCATACGGAAATTGAGCACAATCAGGCAGTAGAAAGGAATAGGAGGTCCAGCTACTAATGCAAGCAGGAGTTAAGAAGCCAAAAGTAAAGTTAACTGGAACAGACGGAAATGTCTTTGCCCTAGCTGGTTTGGTAAATAGGGCCTTAAGAAAAGCTGGACAAGAAGATAAAGCCAAAGAGTTTTCTTCTAAGCTATTTAAGTGTGGGAGTTATGGAGAAGCACTTAATTTAATGTCTGAATATGTAGAAGTATCTTAGAAAGGAGATTGTAAATTGGCTACTTCAATATGCAGAATGTGCGGATCTAAGGCAGAGGTCGAGACTTTTTATGCCTATGATTCTCATGCTGCGGGCTGCAAGGATTGCTTGAAGAAAATTAGTGATAGAGTAACAAAATTGTTGCATGGAATGAGAACAGAGAATAATGTATTCTATAGTCATGATAACTTGACAATATCAATTGAGAACAATGATTCTTCTGTGATGCCAAAGACAGAAGAGTTAGAATGGGTTTACTCAATTTCGGCTCCAGATGATGAAAATTTATTGAGCTATAAATGAGAATAAAGCCCACTATAATACTTGATCTAGACCACAAATGCTGGTGTAAAGACTATTCATTAAGAATGTCTTTTCCCTCATGCCCTTGTGAATATTGTGAAGAGCATGAAGTTATAATAAATAAAAAACTTTGTTGTGAGTGTCATAATTAGAAAGGAATAAATAAAATGGTTGTTGCTGATACAAGATCTCTTTTCTCGAAAAGTATGGTATAATGCAGATTCTAGAATTGTATGTAACTATAAGGAGGTCTTATTGTTGATAGAATTTCTAGATTTACATGAAGCAGAGTTTACAATGGAAAGAACATGGCTTGGAAAGTTCATAGTTAGAGCCCCAAAGATGTAATCAATGAGAATATTAGTTTGCGGGGACAGAAATTGGGTTGATAAGCTACTAATCAAAAGCGTATTAAGACAATTACTTAGTAAAAATTCTATAGACTATATAATAGAAGGAGAGGCAAGAGGGGCAGATAGTTTGGCTAGAGAATGCGCCGAGGAGTTGGGAATTAAGGTATTGAAATTTCCAGCGGATTGGAAAAAGTATGGTAAAGCTGCTGGTCCTATTAGAAATCAACAAATGTTAAAAGAAGGAAAGCCAGATTTAGTATTAGCCTTTCATGATAACCTTCAAAATAGTAAGGGCACAGCAAATATGATAAAAATATCCAAAAAGGCAGGAATAGAAACTGAAGTCTATCATCATTAAAAATCTATATAATCTAAATAGAAGGAGAAAAGTAAAATGAGTGCTGATAATTACATTGAAGTTGTAGAAAAGGAAAAAGGCAAATTGTATGTTGGGTATATGCAATTTGCTAGTGATGAAAGAGCAGCCGAGCATCAAGATTTGGAAGAGTTTCGTTGCACAACTTTAGAAGAAGCTATGGACAAGGCTTCTCAAATTTGGACAGCATATGGCATAACATATGTTCCATATGAGGAGCTGAACCATAAGGAGACTGTTAACTCTCAAGATAGGGAATGGTATAGCGCAGAAAGTTCTGCTCAAGACCATGTCTATGGAAAAGATTATTATGGAGACCCTGAATGCTCTGTATGTCATCAATGGGGAGAAGGATTTACTACAGAGTGCCCGAAAGTAGACATGAGGGAGGTTGTAGAGGATTTAATTAGTAAGCATAGACTAGATTATGTAAGTGGAGGATGGGTATTTAAGCTATGAAGAAAGCAGTAAAAGTTCTTAGTGTGTCTAATGGAATTGATAGTTTTTTGGAGGAATTGAATCGAATGGATAAGGAAGAGCTAGAAGTTTTTAAGAGACAAGTATTGAATGACTTTAAGGCAGATTTATTGAATAAGATAAATGATTATCAATATGGGTTGACTGAGAAGAAACCTATTTCTGATGAAGAATCTGTTTCCAGAACTGCATTTATAGATGGATTAGAAGTAGTCAAACATTTTATTAGAGACGGGCATGCATAGAAAAGGAGAATAAAGAATTGCCAGCCGAATTATTTGGGGAAAGATTCTATTCAAATCGAGCACCAGCATGGCATAATTTGGGATTAGTGTTAGATACTCCAATGAGTGCAGTAGAAGCTTTTAGGAGAGTCGGTTCATATACAGTGCATTTAGATGATTTAGTTACAGAGGATGCACATGACTTAAAGAAGAAATTGATTGTTAGAGACTCTACAGTAGATGATCAGAAATTAGTTGTGTTTGGAATTGTTGATTCTGACTATAATGTAATTCAACCAGAAGCAATATGTAGAGTATGGGATGAATTTATCATAGACCCAGTAGAGACATTAGGGGTATTAAGAGAAGGTAGATTAGTATTTGTAACTACGCAGCTCGAATCCTTTTCCTTGAACAAAGAAGACGACGTAGATAATTATTTGATTCTTGTTCACTCTCTAACTGCTGCCCCAACAAAGGTAATGGTCAGTCCAGTCAGGGTTGTGTGCCAAAATACCTTGACACTAGCAGAAGGAAAGGCAAGCAAAGCCTATAAGTTTAAGCATACTATTTCTGAGACAGAGAGAATTGGTGAGAGGCTAGTAGAACTACATAATAAATCTAAGAATCAAATCATATCTATTAAGGAAGCATTTGAAATGCTTACAAAATTCAAAGTTGGAAAGGAAACACTTGATGCAGTTTTGGATAATGCGTATCCATTTCCAGTAGAGCCAGACAATCCTACTGAAGAGGAATTAGGGGATTTCGAGAAAAAGAGGTCAATAGTAACAAGTAGGAGAAATGCTATAAATTCTTTATTCAATGGTGATGCTACTGGAGGAAATTTACAAACGGCGAAAGGGACCGCCTGGGGACTCTATAATTCCATCACAGAATTTGAAAGTTTTAGAAGTGGGTATAAAGACGAGGCCATAGGTTATGATTCTTTATTGGGGGGTAGGGCAAGAACAAAAGCAATAGCATATAAAACTCTCATGTCATTGGCTAGAAAAGAAGTAAAAGGAGATTTGGTAGTAATATAAATATATGTCTGCGCTGCTTGAGGATGGTGAAGGCAGATATCCCAACCTCCTGGGAAGATTGATCCCCTGACAACGCCTAGTAGTAGACCCAAAAATCTACACTCCCAAGCAGCGTATTGTAAGAATATAGAATCTAAAGTGGGGGGGAAGAGAGAATGCATTGTGGATTAGTATAATGGTAGTACATCAGGTTTTGACCCTGAGAATTTTGGTTCGAATCCAGAATCCACAGCCATATGGATTAATGCCATAGAAGTCCAATTAGCATTTTTCATTGTTTTTATTTTTGGGTTAGCGCTATTACTATTAGTATTAGGGCTTATAGAAATTCTTAAAAGTTGAATATAATATCTAAATAAGGAGAAAAGATTAAGATGAGTGGAGTAAAAGGAATGCATAAATATCATAGTCAATACATTTTTGCTGCAAAGCTAAATAAGGCAGTCAGAGCAGGTAGATTTGCTGAGCTAATCAAGACAAAGACCCTTGAGCAAATAGCAGCATTAGAAAGTCCTCCGATTAGTAGAGAAAGAGTCCGACAGATTTTAGCTTCATTTGGAATTAGCTCTAGTAGGATGAAAGGTTCTTCCAAAACTATTTGTAAAATTTGCGGGAAATTAAACAGGTCTTATTCTACTAATATTCATAAATCATGTATGTCAGAATATACAAGACAAGAAAGACAAGAGCAAGCTGTATTGCATAATGTTAAATGCACATATTGCAATAATTTGATTGTTAATCGTAACCATGAAACTAGAACTGGACTTAATAAGCATGCACTAATATATACCCATTTTTTCTGCAATAATAGCTGTCAAGGGAAATGGATGGCTATAATTAATGGAAATGGAAAATTTAGTTTAAAAGTCCCTTGTTTAAATTGCCATGATCTTTTTAAGTTTGTACAAAATACAGAAGGCTTTAAAGTTTTTTGCTCTATAAGCTGCAATAGTAGTTATAGATTAGGCAAATATGCTTCTGAGACTAGGCACAGTATTTCAGAGCATAGAAAGAAAATTGAGTATACATATTTAGTTCAAAAAGTTAAATCCTTGAAAGAGGATAATAATAAATTTGGATTAAAGCCTTATGGGGTAAAACAGCTTCAGAAGTATGCAAATAGACTCTTGAATTGGAGTAATTGAATGGGAAATAGAGAGCTAGAGCTTTTGAGAATGATAGCTTCAACCGATTTGGAAAGAGATGATGATCGGCGCCTTACCATGAAAGACAAAAGATCATTGAGGAGAATGTATCTTAATAAACTAATTATGGCTGAGCCTGTTTTGTGGGAAGAAGGGCAACCATATGACAAGCTAATGGGATTAACTGAGAAAGGTAAATTATTTATAGATGGATAATCTTGAAGTTTTAACTTCGTCCGCAGTTTGTTGTAGCAAGGAAATGGATAGATTAACTGATGAAGTAGATATAGGAGTTGGGATTCAGACATTTACATACGGATTTGAATGTTCTGAGTGTAGCAGGATGCTGCCTGCATGTTTTCATTGTGGAATACCTGAAGATGGCAGGCAGCATTGGACAGGGTGTTTAAGTTTGAAGGAGATAAATGATTAAAGAAGTTTGGGAAACACCCGATAGAAAACATTTTGTCAATAAGGAAGAGGCTGAGCGACATGATACATATTTATCTAATTTAGCTAAGCTAAATAAGTTTTATCATTTAAATGACGATGAAGGAGATACATGGTATTTTGTTAAGACAGAGGGATGAAGTAGCAAATATACAAGAAATAGCTGAGAGAGTGTTTCCTAGACTTAGTTATTTATCGGAGGGGGAGTGCTCTCCTGTGTGGCTTAATTTTCATACAGAATCTGGAGATCGAGATTATACATACATTAGAATTATGCAAGGGGCTACATTGAGAAAATTTGTGGAAGCATTTGATTATGAAGGAATAAAATGACAAAAGATGAGTTTTTGAAGCGTTATCATGTATACCAAGTCTCTACTAAAGAAGAAGCTGAAAAAGAAATCGAGCAGATGGAAATTGTTAAAGATTGCATTATTGTTCCAGTTGGATTTGAAGGTTTAGGTTGGTGCTTAATGCTGAAAACGGCAGCTGATTATTTAGGTGAACTGGGAATAGCTGCAAATAGATAAGATGAAAACAATATTATTTAAAGACAAAGCAAGAAAAGAACTTTTTGAAGGCATTAAAGTTCTATATGATGCTGTAAAATTCACTTTAGGCCCAAAAGGTAGAAATGCTGTTTTGCAAATGAGAACTGGCTATCCAAATATTTGTAGTGATGGGGCGACAATACTAAAGGACTTGTCATTACCAGACAGAGCACAAAATGCGGGGATGCAAATAGTAAAAGAAGCATCACAAAAGACCAATGATGCTGTAGGAGATGGGACTACTACATCAACAGTTTTAGCCTATTGGCTAGTATATGAGGCTTTCAAAGCCTTAGAGGCAGGACATTCTCCGTTAGACATTAGAAATGGAATTGAACACGCATTAAAGCTAGTGAAATATGACTTATCTAAAATGTCTGTTCCAGTTAATAGTACACTACAAATCCAGCAAATTGCAGCCTTGGCTTCTCATGATGAAGAAATGGGGCAAATGGTAGCTGATGTATTAGCGAGAGTTGGATTAAAGGGGACTGTAGTTGTAGAGGAAGCCAAAGTTTTAAAAGATATAGTTGAATATGTAGATGGTATGCAGATTGATAGGGGATATTTAACGGAAAACTTTGCTGCTTTATATAATCAGAATGAAGTAACATTAGACAATCCATATATTTTAATTACAGAGCAGCCTATTTCAAATCCAAATGATATGGCAGCAGTTCTAGATAAAGTAGTGCAGAGTGGGAAACAGAACTTATTAGTAATAGCCGAAGATGTTATTGGCCATGCTTTGTCAACGCTGTTAGTTAATGTGCAGAAGAGGACAGTAAATAGTCTAGCAATTAGAGCGCCAGCAATTGAATTTCGTAGGACTGATATGCTAGAAGATATTGCAGTATTTACTGGTGGGGTAATGATTTCTAAGGCTTCTGGTAGAAGTATTAAGAATATTGAATTGTCAGATTTAGGCAGAGCAGGCAGAGTAATATCAACTAGAGATATAACAACTATAATTGGGGGCAAGGGAGAAAAGCAGAAAATACAAAATAGAATTAGTCAAATAAGGGATGCGGACAGTAGAGAGAAGTCGCAATTCGACAAGGATTTGTATAAGGATCGTATTGCACACTTGTCTAGTGGTATAGCAGTAATCAAAGTGGGTGGAATATCTGATGTAGATGTCCGAGAACGAAAAAGTAGAGTAGATGATGCTCTTGGCGCAACAAAGGCTGCAATGGAAGAAGGCATAGTTCCTGGCGGTGGAGTAGCATTGATACAAGCTTGTTCTCTATTAGATAATTTAAGACTAACAAATACACAGGATAGCCTTGGAGTTAAAGTATTCTACAATGCATTACAGCATCCATTATGGTTAATTGCAGATAATTCAGGATATAATAACGGGGAATATGTTATAGAAGTAGTAAAGAAAAAGCAGACTGGTTATGATGCTTTTACAGGAGAATTTTGTGATGCAATAGAGAGAGGGATAGTAGACCCTACAAAGGTTGTTCGAGTAGCATTGGAAAACGCAGTTAGTGTTGCTTTTATATTGTTGACTACAGAAGCAGTTGTAGCAATCAAGGAGGAATAACAATGGAATATCCAAAAATAGAAACATTATTTGATAGGGATAAAGACACATTTAAGGTTGATACAAGTAAATGGAGACTCCCAGAATTTGAGTATCTTCAAAATAATGAATGGCTTGTAACAGAAAAAATAGATGGGACAAATATACGAGTTATGTGGGATGGACAAAAAGTAGTGTTTGGTGGTAGAACTGACAATGCCAATCTATCAGCTTCTTTGGTAACTAGACTCCAAGAATTGTTCCCAGTAGAAAAATTCCAACTAAATTATCCTAATGTATCCATGACTTTATATGGAGAGGGATACGGGGCAGGAATTCAAAAGGGTGGTGGAAATTATCTTCCAGATGGGAAGGATTTTATTTTGTTTGATGTGCTAATAAAGGACTATTGGCTATTGCAAGATGATATGAATGGCATAGCATCTAAACTGCAAATTAAGACTGTGCCATTTTTAGGGAAATATAATTTGAATGTTGTTACAAATATGGTGAAGTTAGGATTAGTTTCTACTTTTGGGTCATTTAAAGCTGAAGGTGTGGTAGTGAAGACTCCAGTTGGTCTATATTCTAGGTACAATCAAAGACTTGTCGGGAAGTTAAAAGCGACAGATTTATAATGACAATAAAGGAGTTGGAATGAACGACTTATTGAAGTATCTCAATAGCCCTAGAAATATAAGGGAATGGTTACTGCTTTGGATTCCTATCTGGTTATTATGTATTGGGATTGGTTTATCAATAGCATCAGTTTTGAGACATTTGCTATGACAATTGAACAAACAGTGTCTGAAATGTGGGGCAAGGATTATCAATTATTTGGATTAAATGACCCGTTCAATCCGAATAATTTTGTAGAAGGATTTCTTTGTACAAGAGCAGCTAATGATTATGGTTCGTTGATGATTTCAAAGGTCAATGGAACCAAATGCCCCCAACTAATTCAAGGGACTCCAAAACTACATTATCCATTTGATAAAAATGGTAATTGGAATTTTCCGTCTGCTAGAAAAATTCTAGTCTATGAAAAGCTTGATGGAACAAATGTTGTTCAGTATGTCTATGGAGATAAAAAACAGACATATACTTCGTATAAGACAAGACTAAGGCCGTTTCTTTCTGATGGTCGTTTTGGAGATTTCTTTGGTATGTGGCAAGATATGTTGAAGAAATATCCAAATATCAATAAGATCGCAGAGACAGGAGTAGCATATAGTTTTGAGCTGTATGGATATTTGAATCGTCATTTGATTGAATATTCTGTAGGTTTGGATTGCGCTTTATTGTTCATTAGATACCATTCAATATATCCACCAACTAAATTTGACATTTTTTCGCAGTAAAGATTTTCCTGTCCCAGTCTGCAAATTATTAACTAAGATAGACAAAGACTATGTTTGGAATTATGGTGAACAAAAGAAAGTGATGTCTTCTAAGCTAAAAGAGTAATGGATTTAAGCTAAGGTTAGAGATGATGGACGAGAAGAATAGACAAGCAATAATAGATTATTTTAGACAAATTCGTCCTAGAAGAACTATAGCTAGAATTCAAGTTCAGGGGACATTTATTGCGTGTGAATTTGACAATGGAACTCGTTGGGAAGTTCGATCAGCTGATATTCCAATAGATTATTCTAGCAGGGACTTAGAAGTAATTGATTTAGCATATTCAGAAAAAATTTCTCCTGGTGATTTTGCTGATGCTATGGAGAATCTATCTTGGAAGCAATTAAATGAATTTAAGAGATATTGGGAGAATCAATATCCAACTTTAAAAATTGACATTAATTCCAAAATTACAAATGAGACAGAATTGTTTCAGTCTACAGTATGTAAATTTTTAAATATTTCATTAGAAGAATTTATGGCTCAGTATGGAAAAAAGAAGACCGAAGCTATGATCGAAGGGGTCGGAGCCTGGAAACCACTAAAAAATGATGAAGCATTTGAATCAATGTATACAATGGAGCCTAAGTGGGAGAAACCTATAGGTTGGACACAAAGGGCTAAGAAAGAGATGACAGAGGAAGAGAATATTGAAATTGTAGATAACCAGAAGCGTAAAATCATTCTAGATTAGAGCGCTCTCAAAAAAGAATATAATATATGTAGAATGGCAATTCTCAAAATAGTAATTCTCTCGGCAACACTGGCATTCTTAGCCCAGTTTGTAGCTGTAGGGTCTCCTAATTTTGTAGAAGTGAATGAGTCGGCATTGGTTTTACTACGAGATCGCTATCCAACTATGTTTGAACTAGTTATGTATAATGTTATAGAGAACATAGAATGGACATCCGATGCTGACCAGATACCAGGCTGGAAAGTCGGTGCAGATTATATCATGTTGCCAGATGATGGCAATGCAGATATTGTTATGGCAGGAAGGTTGGCACATGAAGCTATGCATATCTTGCTCTGGAAAAACTGTATTCAGCCTGGTGGTGCATGGGGCGAGGAGTTTGCCATTTATCAGGAGACAGTCACGCTAAGAAAATTAAATCGTTTTGGTGAATATAATGGAGTTGAAGATTATATTCAGTCACTACAGAAAGCCATTGGCACACACGGTAAAGGGACAGAGATAGTATCTCTACCCGCATATTGTGAAGGTGGAATTGCATTAGTTAAATAAGTTTTAAGGAAGATGCTATTAGAACTATCTAATTGTTTGCCTCTAGTAAAAATTTAAAATACTGGAGGCAAAAACATTTTCTTTCAATATAATATAATTAATCTATCTTGAAAGGGGAGAAAAGAAAAGTGCAGTTAACTAAAGTAGTGTATCCATACAACCCATATCAGTATGAATGTCAGTATTGCTCCCGAAGATTAGGTCATTCTCAGAAAGTTCATGACACAGTAGTATCAAAGAACAACTATTATTCTCTTGTAATTGATAGGGTAATGAGAAGGAAGTGGGCATAATAAGGAGAATGTATCCGATGCTTCAGTATGAGGTAATAGCAGAGTTTAGGTCAAAGACTAAGCCTGGGAAATGTTACATAGTTAAGAAAAGATTAGACACCGGAATGCTAACTTGCAATTGCCCAGCTTGGATTTTCAATAAATATGAGGATAGAACTTGCTATCATACATTAAAGTTAATGGCAAGTGGGGCATTGCAGTCACAGCAGCAAAATCAAGTTATTGATAGAATTGAGGCTGTCAATTCAGGAAGGAGAGTATTGATACTAGATGAGTAAAAAGACGAGTTTTGAGGTTATAATGAAACGAAGCCATTACACAAGTTATTTTATTGAGGTCGAAACAGAAGAGGATGCTGAAGTCTTAGTAAAAGATGGTAACGGGACGTTTGGGGCTGATTGGGAAAGCCTGGAGGAAGAAGTGTATGCGGTGCTCTGTCCCCCAAAATCTTTTTCTTCAAATAAATTATAATTATATTATCTTAAATAGGGGGGTTTTATGAGAAAAGGCAAATGTTATATTTGTGGAAAAATATCTAAGTTATATCTTGATTATGGCGGACCAGGAAAAGTAAAAGGCTATTGTCTAAAATGCTCAAATAAAAATAGAAATCTAGCCTAAAATTAGCTTTAAAAATAATAGTGGAGAATAGAAAAGTGACAAATAAGTTCCAGTCTACTTTAGCCGCATATAATAAGGCGTCATATGCCTTGATATATTGCAAGACACCAGAAGAGCTAAGGGCAACACAATCAATTCAAAAACTTTCTTTTGAGCTTGGCAGAACATTTGGTTTATGGTCTGTGACTAAGGGATGGAGACTTTTCGGTAATAAGACTAAATTTGGGCAGGTTACTGAAGTTTTTGATATTACTGACCCAGTCGAGGCTATGAAGAAAGTATCCACTTTTCCAAAAGGGGCTGGTATCTATGTGCTAATCAATTTCCACCCATTCATGAAAAGCCCAGAGGCAATTCAGCTATTGAAAGATACAGCCGAAACTTGTCGAGAGGATAATGTCACTCTTGTATTTGTGTCCAATGTAATGGAAATTCCAACAGAGCTCTCTAGGGATTTCACTCAGCTAGATTTTTCATTGCCAGATGAAGAGGAGCTTGAGAGCAGACTAAATGAGATAGCCAAAAATGCCCCTACTGTGAAATTGCCTGCTGACGTCTCTCCGTTAATAGACGCGGGCAAAGGGATGACAGGATCAGAATATTCTGATGCCCTTGCAAGTATGTTGGTAAAGGAGAAGAAATATAATCCTTCAAGTGTTCTATTGGAAAAAGTGAAAATCCTTGAGAAGGCATCTATTAGATACTACAATTCAAGTCTGAATCTAAATGATGTTGGTGGACTTGAGAACTTGAAGAAGTGGGCAGTATCCGTTAAGCCAACATTTGGAACAAAGGCAAAGACTGCTGGAGTAAAGCCGCCAAAGGGAGTATTGTTAGTTGGAGTTCCTGGCTGCGGAAAGAGCTATGTTATGAAGGCTATGTCTTCGGCTTGGGGAATTCCATTGCTATGGGGAGATATATCAGCAGCATATTCTAAGTTTCTTGGGGAGACAGAGGAGCGAATGAAATATATGTTTGAGGTGTCCAGAATAATGTCTCCTTGTATATTGGGAATTGATGAATTGGAAAAGAGCATTGCTGGATATGAAGGTGGGGGGCAAACAAGTGGGGGTGTCCCAAATAGAGTGCTAGGAATTATGTTGACAGAGATGCAAGAGTCTGACTCATCAGTAGTAATAGTAGCCACAGCAAATGAAGCATGGAAGCTGCCTGCCCCGCTTGTCAGAAGGTTCGATGAAGTATTCTTTGTAGACCTCCCTAGTGACCCAGAGAGGAAGGACATATTTAAGATTCATTTGGCAAAGGTAAAAGCCAGCAATGATATGGATATAGAGCATCTATCAAAAATAACAGAAGGATTCTCTGGGGCTGAAATAGAGAAGGTATGTCGAAAGGCTCAAATTGCAGCCTTCGGAATGAACCAGAAGATTAGCCAGAACTATGTTGTTACAGCAGTGAATGGGATAGTCCCAGTCAGTACGTCAATGGCTGAAGAAGTAACAGCTATTAGAAAGTGGGCAGAGGCAAGAGCGGTGCCAGCATCAAAGATTCAGGCATATGATATTACTAAGGGTAGACGGGCACTTGATCTTAGCGATGGCCCAACAATTATGGCATAGAAAAACATTTTCTTTCAATATAATATAATTTAAATGTCAAGGGAGCGAAGGAGAGACAAATGGTAAATAGAGACGAGAAATTAGCCCATATTTTTAGCCAGCTTTTGAAATTAGGGGATAGTAATCTGGATTGGGCATTGTCAGAAGTTCAAAAAATTATTGACAAGCAAAGTATGGATGCTTGGGATGCTGAAACAGATGAAGGATTTAAGCCACCTCTGAGTTTAACAAATTAGAAAGCCTAAGAAAAGCATAATAGGAGAATAGAAAATGTTAGAAAAGATTTGGAAAGATGGTGTTGCACTATCAGTAGATGTTCGGCTTTGGGGAGGGGATGCAGCGCTTGACCCAGAAGATGTAGGTTTGAGTAGTGTTGATGTACCTCAGGATTTATTCCAAATGGGCAGAAAGAGACTAGTCCCAAAGCTAAGCATGTCTAATCTCGTGGCATATAGGATGAAGACCAGGAATGTATTATTCAGGTACAGTTTTCCAATGCCATTTGGGGATACGTGGTTTGTCCCTTGGACGAATGTGAAGGAAGTAGTAGATTGGTTAAAGGAGACACAATCACAGTTCTATAAGGATACAGATAAATTTTTATCTGAGTATGATACTCTGAGAGAGTCCTTTTTGGCAGAGCATGAACAATACAGGAAAGTGTTAGAGCCTTTCTATCCATCACAGAAAAGACTTTCAAATAAGTTTTATTTCAAATACAGTCTTTTTGAACTGTCTGTTCCTCGGACTGGGGTGCTATCAGCAGAAGATGCACAGAGAGTAGACCAGGAGACAGATAATTTTTTGAAGCAAGTTACTACTCAATTGAGACAACAAGCAGGAGATGCAGCTTCAAAGTTAGCTGCTACTCTTGAAAAGGATTCAGCCACAAAGGCCAGCTTAAAGTCTGCTCAAAACATGGTGGAAAGATTTAAGAGCTTGAACTTTGTCAAAGACACAAAGATGGAGAATGCTTTGAATCTTTTGAATGCTGCTCTTTCAGTTGGCCTTGATAATCCAGAGCTAGTGGAAGCAGCAAAAGGAGTTGTGGTAGAGGCAAGAGTTAATGGTAACACAGTCAATGAGATTGTAGGAAGTTATAAGAGAGCGTTAGATTTAAGTTAAGGAAGGCATGAGATGGCAAAGTATGAATTATATGACCCAGAGAATAATAAAGAAGAAGAAATGCTTTTTGATGCAGAAGAAGAAATGGACTCATGTTTAGAGGAGTTAAAGGATGACTTGAGGGAAATAGTAGATGCTTTTAACTTTAAGTTTAATGATTGGAAGGAAAAGCATAGAAAGTTGGGGGCTAGTGATACAGCAGTAAAAGAGAGCGTTCATATAAAAGTTAAGAGTATTTTTAGCAATAATCTGGGAAGGATTGACATCTAGAAAGGAGTATAAATAAGTGCCTTGTGATTTGAGGATAAGAGTTAGAGCCTATGATATGAACAGACTATATGACATCTGTTCAAGGATGGGACTACAGGTAACAAAGACATCTGGATACGTTCACATAAATGGTAGAGGGATAAATAAGGTCTATAAGGAGAATGACCTTCTTAATATGACTGATGCTGAGTTACAGTCAGGGCTTGGAAAAGCTATCCAAGAGTATTCCAAGCAGAAAACTTTAGAGGCTCTTAGGAAACAAGGACTAAAATTTCAGCAGAAGCAAGTAGAAGGGCGCATAGAGATAGTGGTGGAGAATTAAACATGAAGTATGAAGTTATTGGAACTGTTTATGAGACTTGGGAAGAAGCTATTGAAGCAGAGTCCGCAGAAGAGGCTGAAAATCTAGCAGTTAGAAAAATTCAGCATGAATATACAATGTTTCATGTGAAGTAGTGAGGAAAGTTGAATGAAATACAAAATTATTATCTATCCTGATGGGGGAGTAGAAGCTCAAGATCCTTCTGGCAGAGCAGTGTCTAAGAGTATGCCATGGCTAATAAAAGCTCTAGGAGAAATAGGAGAAGAGAAGCATCTATCAGGAAGTCATACTCATACAGAGAAGGAATCAATAGAAATTCAGAATGGCTAAATATAGTCTAAAATAGATTTGTCATGAGAAAAGGAATTCAAATGAAAGAAGTCGTGGAGGATGAGACCATGGAAGAGGTTGGGCTGCTTGTAACAACAGCATACAAAGGGGTATTTTTTGGGTATGGCATCTTTTCGGATGCTGCCCAGATTACATTGAAGCGTGCCAGAATGTGTATCTATTGGCCAACAGGAGAAAAGGGAGTAATGGGATTAGCACTCGTAGGGCCGCTCCCAGGGGCTAAAATTGGGCCTGCTGTGCCATCCTTGATTTTGCGGGATGTAACTGCTGTCGTTATATGTACGTCTAGTGCTATTGAGAAGTGGGAGAAGCCACCGTTATGGTAACATTAGCTAATGTTATTAATGGCCCTAGCTATGGCTATGGCTATGGCGATGGCTCTGGCTATGGCTATGGCTATGGCGATGGTT
>CAYSNL010000002.1:0-5089 GCA_964432435.1 Candidatus Woesearchaeota archaeon
TCCTTTATTCTTGATAATGGTGTTTTAGTTGTTTCAAAATTAGCATCTGAAGGAAAACATTTCTTGTAATTTTGCCATGAATAACGTTCATCTAAAAAAATTATACAACCCTTGTCTGTTTCAGATCTGATGCAGCGGCCAGCGTTTTGTAGAGATTTTATTATTGCTGGGTAAATATAAGCATAATCCCAACCCCTTGCATATAAAGAATCATAATAATTAATCAGTTCTTGCGTTTCTAAATCTGGTTTTGCTAATGGTAATCCTACTATAATAACGCATTTTAAAAAATCGCCTGGTAAATCAATACCTTCACCGAAAGAACCTGAAGCTGCTCCTAATAAGATGGCTCCAGTTTTATTATAAGATTTAAACTTGTCAATCATTTCTTGACGTTCTTTTTTTGTTAAACCTGGTTTTTCTATAAAAATTGTTTTTTCTGACTCTTGAGAAAAACTAAAGTTGATTTTATTTAGTAACTCATAGGAGGGAAAGAAAATAGCTGTATTTCCTGGAACTAGATTTGATATTTCTGAACATATTTTTGATATTCTTTTATACATAACTTCATCTCTTTTGGTATATTTTGTTGTGACTGTTGGTACAATTAAATTTAACCTGTTTTGTTTTGGGAAAGGATTATTAAACTCTGTTGTTACTGTTTTGTTTTTATCCAATCCTAGTAAATCTAGATACATTTCTGTGGGTGATAATGTTCCTGACATAAAAATTAAAGAATGGGCCTTTAATTGAGAAATTAGTAAAGAAGGATCTAAACAACGATATGATAAATTAATAAAAGCTTTTCCTGTTTTAGTAAAACCATTTGAAATGATTCTTATGAAAGATTTATCTGGACCGAGCCAAAATTCTAAGAAATTTGCAACCGAGCCCAAAGAAGAACGTTTTTGTTTATCTCTAACTTCGTCTGCCGCATATTTTAAATCTTCAATAATATCTTTGTTGACATCAAATTCTTCTTTTTTAACTAAAGCTTCTTGTTTTTCAATTGGTATTTTTTTTGACAATTGTGATAAATTATTCTGTATTTTTAATAGTTCATCTTCAAAATCAAATTTGAAATTTTTATTTTCTCTTAATGCATAATCTATTGTTATTGAGGAGAGGTTTGTTGTTAATAAATCTCTGCATCTGTCTGGTAGGTTATGAGCTTCGTCAAAATAGATTAGGCAGTTAGATAAATCTAATTGTAATCTATTAAATAATGATTCCCTGATTGTAGGAGATAAAATATGGTAGTAATCTGCAATGATTATTTTTGCTTTTTTTCCTAATAAAGCGGCAATTTCATATGGACATATTCTATGTTTTGAACAGTGTTTAATTAACTCTTCTACATGCAATGGTTCTTTTATCTCTGATATACATAAGTTCCTTCTAGGTTTTGATTTTAAATTTAAGAAAAATTCACAATTATCTTTTTTTCTTAGTTCTCTACAATATTCGTGGAATTCTGAGTTAGATAAAATATCAACTCCAGACTGAATACACATGTGTTTTTTTCCAATAAAATCAACAACTTGGAAGTTTAGATTGTATTTTTTTTGTATTTGTTTCGTTGTTTCTATAATTATATGATGTTGAGAATGCCTAGGGGTCAAGAAAAATATAGTTTTATCATTTTTTAATGCGTAGGTTAAGGCTGGACTTAAAAAAGCAGCTGTTTTTCCTAAACCAGTTGGAGCATGGGCTAATAGATTTTGAGAATTTTCAATACAAGAATAAATTTGTTGCATTAGAGCATTTTGTATTTTTCTAGGTTCTTGATGTGGGAAAAGAAATTCCATATTTATTATGTTTTATTCAATGTATATAAGGTTTTTTAGTTAATTTTATATATTTGGGTATGTTGATTTATTAAATATGAAATTTAAAAAAGGGGTGTTATTATTCTGTATTGTTATTATCTTTTCTTTTTTAGTGATTGCTGTTGAATTTAATAGGGGAAAAATATTGAGTGATTGTAGGTTTATTAGTACTGATGATCCTAATGATTTAGATGATTCTGATAATATTGGTCCTGAGGTTATAGTAAGATATAATCAAGGAACAAATTTGGTTTTGATTTATTATTTTCATGAGAGATATATAGATATGGGTGATATTGGGGTTTTTCCTAGGGCTAATGAGGCTAGAAGAATTAGTGAAAATCAATATAGTTTTGTTAAAGATGGTGTTATTTATTATGTTAATGAAGAACTTCCTGATGTTTGTTATTATGGTGAAAAATTAGAATCAAGAGGCAAAGGAGTAGGTGAAGAGGATATTTTAAACTGTAGGAATATTTATGATAAAAAAGAATGTGAGGATGAACCTTTTTGTCATATTGAAATTACTCAAAGAGAAATAAAGGGAATTTTTGGATCTCCTATTCAGGATGAAAAGTGGGCTTGTCTTATTAATTTATACCAGATAAATCCAGAAGAAAGCGAACTAGAAGAAGTAGAAACCCCAGAAGGAATTAAAACTTTTCTTTCTCCAGAGGGGGGTATGGTTGGTACTATATTTGTTTTTCAAATAATCTCTGATGGATCTTATAATAACATTGATATGGTTTGGGTAGAGATTTATGATGCTGTGGGCAATTTAGTAAGTAATCTTGATTTTTCATCTGAAGATGGGTTTAATTATGGGAGTATTCTAGATAGTTCTAATATGGAGCAAGGGATATATAGGGTTGAATTTTATATTAAAACAGAAAATGGAGTTATAGATTTGGTTGATGTCGGGTATTTTAACATATATGATCCTGAGGAGTTAGCTCTAAACTGTATAGGTTTAAGTGAATCTAATAATCCTAATGATGACAAAGCGAACATTCTATTTTATGGATATGGTTATGATAATATTGAATCCATTAAAGAGGATATAGAATTGCAGAATGATAATTTGTTTGGGTTAGAACCTTTTAATTCAAATAAGGATAAATTTAATGTTTGGTTGGTAAATATCATTGGTAATCTCGTAGATTGTTCAAGAGCGGGGGATAGAGTATACTGTCCAATTGAGGTAGCCAGAGGCTATTGTCCCTTTCAGAACTCTTTTTATAATCTTTTGATTAATGATGAATTTAGATCTTATGCTGCTGGTGCTATTGCTGGGCTCTCTATGAATGATGCAGGACCTTATATTTTGGCCCATGAATTTGGACACTCTTTTGGTGGTTTAGATGATGAATATATGGAGGATGCAAAAGCAAATTATGATTTGTTAGAAGAATATCAAGCAGGTAATATCGCTTCTAATTGCTTTTATGATCCTGATGTTTTAGATGTGGAGGATTGTAAGGAACAAGCGCCTTGGAAAGATATTATTGGTAATGGATGTGGTGAGGGAGGGTTGGTTGATTGTCCCTTTAGGCCTGATCAAATAATAACTACTATTCTTGGTGAGGGGTGTAGTAAGGGTAACTTTAATTGGGATAGTTGTAGTATTGGGCTTGCTGATCAATCATTATACTCTGCTCTAAATGAGGTAAACTGTTTTGAAGGGTGTAAATATAAGTCTCAAGGTATATTTAGGTCCGGATTTAATACAATAATGAATCATCATGAATCTCCTCCGCACTTATATGGCTTATGGAATGAATATTTAATACAACAAAAAATTGATGAATATTCAGGAGAATAACATGAAAAAGATAAATTATATAATCTTAATCTGTATTTTTGTTATTTTCTTATCTTTTAATGTATTTGCAGATTTACAAAAAGTTTTTGTTTTAGAGTTAAATTATAATAAAGGAGAAGTTAAAGAGAATGGTTTGTATGTAACTCCTATTTTCTATAATGAAAAAAAGGATCAGCCTGAAAATAAATATCTATTAAAACTAATTTCTAATCAAGATGAGGAATTATTTAATCTAAAATTTGACTTTGATTTAAGGGTTTTTGACATACTAGGAATAACTTCCTTAGATGAAGGCAATTTTACATTTTATATTCCTTATAGTAAGGAAGCTAGAAATATTGAAGTATTTAATCCTGAAGGAGAGAAAATATTGGATATTAATGTTAAGAAATTTGTTAAGAATGTTTGTGGTGATTTAATCTGTGAAAATGGAGAAAGTTATGAAAGTTGTAGTATGGATTGTGCTAAACCAATAACCGAGGAGTATAAAAAATCATTTTTTTATGAAAATTTACATATTGTCTTGACTATCTTTATTTTGCTTACGGTTGTAGCTATTTATTTATTCTATAAAAAACAAAAAGGTTAATATACTAATTTCTTATTTATTTTTATATAAGAGGTGAAAATGGAAAAAATAGATACTATCTCAACAGCGGTTATTGCTTTTTCTACTATAGTCGGTATTATAGGGGCTTATTTCTATAACTTATCTCTTTTAGGTTATGGCATATCTTCTATTATATTCTTTGAACTTTTATTGATACTATCTGTGTTAATATTTATATATTATATAGGAGGGCTCTTAAATGAATAGAATAGTTAGTGTTATTAAGCGTCATTGGTTGCTTCTTGTAGTTATTATAATAATCTTATACTTACTAACCACTTTAAAAGTACCTAGTTAAAATGGAAGAGCAAGTAAGAAAGGACATTCTTGAAGTTTTAAAGAAAAGTTTTGATGCTATTAAAAGGGAAGATATTGTTACATTGAGAGAATTAAGTAATCATACAATACACGACGCTAGCATTTATCAAGATGATTATAGTACTACAATGGCTATAATAATTTATGGCCTAAGTAAGATTTTTGAAAGACTTAATTATAGGGAATATAAAAGCTGGGATTTATTTTATAAGGATATATTAAATTTTTTTGATAAAGCTATACTTTCTTTAGAAAATTATGATTTTGACAATTATGAAGTTATTGTACACGATATGTTTAATGCAATATACAGCTTAGAACCAAAATTGAGAGATTATATAATTGACGTGTTTCAAAATGCTAAAATACATAAAGCCTCAAGACTACATGAACACGGGATTTCTGTTGGAAGAATAGCTGAACTTTTAGGGTTAAGTGAATTTGAAATAATGGATTATTTAGGTAAAACTGGGATTGCTGATGTCAGTTTTAGCATAACTAAAGATGTTA
>CAYSNL010000002.1:5189-83610 GCA_964432435.1 Candidatus Woesearchaeota archaeon
AATTCTAAAAGGTTTAAGTTTGAGGCTATGTACATAAAGGAGTTTTTAGATAAAGGTTCTTTAAAATTGGTTGAAGAAGATTTAACTGTAGAAACAAACAGATTATTGAGACTAGCTAATTCCATATTTAAAACTGCTAATGAATATATGAGATTGTTCCAAAGAGCAGAGGTAGAATGTTTAGCTTTTGTTAGACACTTAAGAGCTGATGCATTAGTTGTGGATGAAAGAACTTTAAGAATGTTAATTGAAGAGCCAGAGAATTTGAAAAATTTATTAACAAAAAAGCTTCATAGAAGAGTAACTATTGATGGTAGTAATTTAAAGGAATTTAAGCTACTTATTGGAGATATTAACGTCATTAGGAGTAGTGAATTATTGGTTATTGCTTTTGAGCTTGGTTTATTGGATAGATACGCCGATGGTAATAGAAAGGAATTATTGGATGGTATACTGTGGGGTGTTAAACTAAGGGGATGTAGTATCTCTAGTGATGAGATTAATAGGATAATCAAGCTGGAGGGGTTTTAGTATTTTTGCTTTTTGTATTTGTTACTTGAAGTAAATATTATTGTAATAGACTAAATGAAAATGTTTATAAAAACCGTTTTCTACTTTTTGTTTTAGCGGGGATGTAGCATAATTCGGTAGTGTAACCGGCTCCAGTATTTTTATAGAGTCACCGGTTTATCCAGGTTCAAATCCTGGCATCCCCATTTATTACTATTGTCAGTAATTACAGAGTCCGTTAGATTATCTTATTAGGGATTAAATTTGAAATTGTTGTTTTATACCCTTACTTTTAGTGATCCTATAATTTAGATTGATTTTATTGTTGCGGTATTAATATTTTATTTTACCAAAAAGTAAAGTGTTTTTATTACTCTTTGTAGTAAATGTTACCACCATAAAGTTTATATATAGGTGTTTACCACGACACAATAACAATTATGGTTTTAATAATATATGGGGGGTTTTAATATGAAACACAAGTTGTTAATAACTTTACTAATACTTTTAGTCGGAGTATTAGGATTAATGAGCTTAGTTTCTGCTAATGTAGTGTGGCGTGTTGTTCCTAGTGATTTTGTATGGAATGAAGATAATGTAAACATAGTTGACTTAAATGACTATGTGACTTCTGACAAAGGTAGTGTTGTGTTTACTTTAGATAAAAGTAAATTAGAACATATCACTGTTACACAGGCTGGTTCTATTTTAACTTTAGTACCAGACACAAATTGGCATGGAATGGAGACTCTTACTGTTACTGCGAAAGATAGTGACAATGTTCCAGTAAGTACGGTTATTAATTTAGTAGTGAACCCTGTTGGTATTATTATAATACCACCTGGACCTGGTTCAGATTTTATATTCCGTAGTGTTAAAGTAGACGGTGCTGAATTGTCAGTTATTGGTTCTAACGTAGTTTCCTTTGAAAGGGGAAATACAATAGAAGTTAAAATTGAACTTTCAACAATTGATCCAAAAGGAAATAAAGATGTAAGGATTAGAGGTTGGATTGGTGGTTATGAGTTTGATGATGTAAGTGATGAAACAGAGATTTTCGATATGTCGCCCGGTGTAAGGTATTTAAAGACTTTATACATTAATATCCCTGAAGATATTGATGTTGGTAATAGTCTTGAATCTAGTGAATTTGCTTTACATCTTGAAGCTTTTGACAAGAAAGAAGCTAAGACTGAGCAGAAATTTACTTTAAAAATTGATAAAATAAGACATAAGTTAAATGTATTGGACGTTATCTTTTACCCAAGCAACACTGTTGAGCCCGGAAGGGCTTTAAGAGCAGTTGTAAGGGTTGAGAACTTAGGTCAAAAGAAAGAAGAAGATATATTAGTTAGAGTAAGCATTCCTGACTTGGGTGTTAGTACAAGAACTTACATTGATGAATTAACGGCTAATGAACTTGATAACGAAGATGAAGAGGATTCTTCTTCAAGCAGAGATTTAGTGTTATATATACCACAAGATGCTAGACCTGGTGAATATGATGTTGAAACTAGTGTTGAATTCAGTAGAGGACATGAAACCGTTACTAAAAGAAGTACTATACTTGTACAAGGGGTAGCTTCTGTTGTTACTCCTCCTAGCAGTGAAGTTCCAAAAGCTATTATTAGTATAGATACAACTACTCAAGATGTTGCTCAAGGTAGTGAAGTGTTATACAAAGTAATGGTAGCTAATTTAGGAAAAGAAAGAGCACTTTATACTGTAACAGTTGAGGGTGAAGGAGCATGGGCTACAAGTAGAATAAGTCCTAGTTTCATTTCAGTTGACCCGAATCAAGCTGGTGAATCATTTGTTTACATAAAATCAAATGAAAATGCTCCACTTGGACAACAATCTTTCAGAGTGAATGTACTATCTAATGGAAACGTAGTTAAGAGTCTTGACTTAAGAAGTAATGTTGTTGCTAAAGGTGGCGAATTAGGAAATCTAGGTATATTAAAGAACGGATTAGAGATTTCGTTTGTAGTATTAATAGCAGTATTAATTATACTTGGATTGGTTATAGCTTTTAGAAGGGTTAGTTCTGGAGAGTCAAGAACTAAAGCTGAAGAACCATCAGATACTATAGGGGAAGGTCAAACTTACTATTAATCCCCTTTTTTCTTTTTTAGTTAAATTTTTTAAGTTTATTTTATCTTTTATTAAATCATGGTAAGACTTTGGTTAGAAGAAGATCTGAATTATAGAATAATCAGTAGTTTAGATAGCGTAGGGTTATCTAGGGAGAGTTTAGAAAATTATGTTTTAATTAGGGATGATCAACCTAATCTCAAAGGGCTTGTTGTTTATACATTTGAGTACAATGAGTTTTTATCTGGTTTATTGGGCGGTAATAATTTTAGAGAGAAATTTATTGTTGCTAGAATTCGTAAAGCTCGGTTAAAGGATAGGGAAATAAAACCCTATGCTAAAATAACTGGTAGTTCACTAATTGGCAGAAAAAAATCTTCTAGTAGTGGAGTGTTGCTAGCATATAAAGAAGATATAATTGAAGTTATTAAACATGATAATGGTGTAAATCTTACTCCCTTTCTCTTGGAAAGACATGGTGATTTTATCTATTCTGTTTTTCATACTTTTCACAGCGAAAAACTAAAAAATAGACTAAGGACATTTTATAATCCCCTAGTACTGCTATCAAAATGGGACGATTTCCCTTAAAAACGTTTATATAGTTCCTGTTCTTTAATTTTGTAATAGGGGTGGAAATGAAATTAGTTCCTAGTTTGATATTAATTTTGTTAGTATTTGGAATTACCTTTTCTTTAATAAATCTTAGTGTTCAATTTGGTGATTTAATTAGCGGTAGTGTTGTGAAAATAAGTGAAAGTACGCCGTTTGCTTTCCTCTCTTTGTTTATATTAATTATTGTTTTATTATTAATTGCTATATTAATCATCGGGATATTAAGGTTGAGAAAAAAATAATTTTTGTTTTAAAAAATAGACCCTTTATTAAAGTTTCATGCTTACTACTTTAGAAATGCCATTTTGTTGCATTGTAATACCATAAATTTGATTAGCTTCAGTTATAACAGAATCATTATGTGAAATCATTATACATTGTGATTGTTTTGCATAATTAGCTACTAACCTAGCGAGTAATTGAGAATTTGTTTTATCTAATGCAGCATCTACTTCATCTAATAAATAAAATGAAGCCGGTTTATATTCTTGAATTGCAAATATAAACGCTATGGCTGTTAATGTTTTTTCACCTCCGGATAATGAGGCAATATCTAAAAATTTTGTTCCTGCCAATTTTACTTTAATATCTAGTCCTCCTAGTAAAGGATTCTCCTTGTCTTCTAAATCGAGGTAAGCTTCTCCTTTAGCGGAGAGTGATAAGAAAATTCTTTTGAAATTTTCGGCTATCTGCTTATAAGTTTTCATGAAAAGATGTTTTTTCTTGCCTTCAATTTCAGTCATCATTAATAACACATCCTCTTTTTCTTTTTGCAAGCCGTTTGTTTTTTCTACTAATACTTGATACTCTATTTCTATATTTTCGTAAATTTCCAAAGCCCTTAAATTGACATTACCTAAAGATTTTAATGTTTTTTCGAATTCCGATATTTCTGGCTTTAAATCTTCTAAAGAAATATTTCTTCTAATCTTTGTTCCTCTAAACTCTTCGAACTCTGATTCAAGAGCCTCCATTTCAGCGGATATCTTTGCGTTGTCTAATGATACTTCATTCACATGTTTTTCAGTTTCTCTTACTTTAAAGTCCTCTTGAGAGATTTTTGATTCAATATTCCTTATATCTTCGGTTAATTTATTTCTTTTTAAGAATAGATTTTTGTAATCTTCTCTGAATTGTTTTTCTTTTTTTTCATGTTCTTTTAAATTAGGCTTTGATGATTTTAAATTAGACTCTATTTGCTTTATTTCTTCATTAAAGTCTTGTATTTCTTTTAAATGTTGTTTAATTATCTCCTGAATCTTATTCTTTTCAGGATTGTGTATAGAGAGGATTTGATTATTGATATTTTTAATCTCTGTTTGTATTTGTGCTGTAGATGAAATAGTGTTTTGTAATTGTTTTTCAAAATTGTCTAGTGACTCTAGCTCTTTAGTAGATGTAGATTTTACTTGTACTTTCTGCCTTTCAGCTTTTAGTTTGATTAATTCTTTCTCTTGTTTCTCTATTTCAGATTCTAGTTGTTTTATCTTATTTGAAGATTCTTTTAGATCTTTGTTTAGATTTGTAATGGAATTTTTTAATTCATTTAGATTTTTAATATCCGTTGTCTTTTGTAATTTAATTAATTCGGCTTCTAAGCTATATTTTTCGTTTCTTAATTCATTAGATTCTTTTTCTTGAATTAGTTTTTTGTTGTTTAACTCTTGAATTTTTTTAAATATTAAATCGATTTCAGTTTCTTTTTTGGTTATTTCAGAGTTAATTTCTTTTTGTTCAAATATTCCTGTAATTTTCCTTCTGAAACCACCGATCATTGCGCCTGAAGGTTCTATTAGGTCTCCCTCTAATGTGGCCATGCGTATTCTGCCAATACCTACCTTTCTTGCAGTTGATATGTCATCTACTATTAATGTTGAGCCGAAAACGTATGAAAATGCTTTATAGAACTTTTTGTCAAATTCAATCAAGTTTAAGGCTATATCTTTAACGCCTGAAAAATTCTTTAACTGGTTTAATTCTTTAATTGAAATTCTTTCTTTTATTTTATTTAATGGCAAAAATGTTGCTATTCCAGATTTTTTTTCTTTTAATAATTGAATTCCCCTTTGTGCTGTTAAATCACTATCTACTATAATACTGTTTATTCTTGAACCAGCTGTTACTTCTAGCGCTGTTGAATATTTTTCATTAACTTTACCTAATGAGGCTATTGTTCCATAAATGCCTGGAATTTTCGAGTTTAATATTAAATTAACTGCTTGATTTCCAGATAACGAATCTGTTATTGTGATTTTTTTTCCGTTTAAAGAAGATAATTCTTGTTTTGATTGTTCTAATCTTCCTTTGTTAGAGTCTATTTGTGTTATGGTAACATTTAAGCTATTGATTAAATTATCAAGCTTTTTTTCTATTTGCTCTAATTCTTGGGTTCTTTTCTTTACTTGAGGAGATGACGTTTTGTCTAATATTTCTTTGATTCTACCTAATTCTTGAGTATTTTTTTCTTGTTCTATAATCAATGCTGATTTTTGTTCTTTTAAAGAAAATAGCTTATTTTGTAGCTGATCTATTTCATTTTCTAGTTTTTCTATTGATGAGAAATCCTGAACATTATGAATTCTTTTGAAATTTTGAATTTGGTTTCTGAGTTTTTCTTCTTCCTTTCTAATTGATTTTTCTTTTTCTTCTAGTATTATCCTTTGGTTGTTTAGTTCTTTTACTTTTTCTTCTATGTCTAATTCATCTTTTTTTAATTGAAGAACTCTTTGATTTATTCTTTGTATTTCTTGCTTTAAATTTTCTAATCTCGTTTCATTTTTTAATATACCTTCTCTTATTTTTTCTATGTTTTGCTGTAAATTAACCTGTTCTATCTCTGATTTTTCTTCTATGTTCTTATTTGTGTCTTCTATTTCTTTCTTTTTTGATTCTATTTTTGATTTTAGTTCTTCTATCTCTTTGTTTAGATGATTTATCTGTTCATTATATTTTTTTATTTTAGATTCTATAACTTCTTTTTTATTCTGTTTTTCCTTGATTTGTAAGTGTAAATAAGTTGCTTTGCTTTCTTTAATATTTAACTCCAATTCTTTAAATCTTAGTGCCTGATCTCTTTCCTTCTTTAAATTTCTTAGATGGGCTTCTCTTTCTTTTAGAATTAGGCTTGCTTCGTTTAATTTTTGTTCTACCTTATTTAATTCTAATAGTGCTTTTTGTTTTTTGTCTTCATAAACTGAAATACCGGCTACGTCTTCTATTATCTGGCGACGTTCCTCTAATCTCATCTCAGTAAAAGAAACTACATCGCCTTGTAAGATTATATTGTGTCCATCTGGATCTATACCTGCTTTTGATAATAAATCCACTACTTGTTCCCTTGTTCTTTTTTCGTTATTTATCCTATAATCTGATTGGCCTGATTGTTTAACTAACCTTGTTATCTTTACTACATCTGATGCGATAGGGAATTCTTTATCACTATTTGTGAAATAAATTGAGACTGCGGCTTCTTTCATAGGGGAACCTTTTTTTCCACCGTTAAAAATTAAATTAGAAGCTTTTTCTGCTCTCATAGCTTTTGCTGATCTTTTGCCCAAAACGAAAGTTAGGCCATCAACGACATTTGAATTATGAACAAAAAAACCGTTTGCAACAAAATTGTGATTATTGGGTATTGTTAAATCATAAACATATTTTTCTCCTTTAACTTTTTTTATAGATTTTATTTCATCCCAGAATATATCCGAATTAGCTAGATTGTATAATGTATTCATTATGCCTACTAATTCTTTTAATCTTGAACTTATTGCGGACTGAATAAAATTAAAGAAATTTTCTAAATTTTTTGATCTGGCTTGAAAATTTCCGGTTGCCCAATGAGCTCTTATTATTTGTGGACTTAAACCCAATGCGCTGCTTGTTTGCATACCGGATAATCCTAGTTGATCCATTGTTTTTACTAATTCTAATTGGTCTCGCTTTAAAGAAAGTCCGGAAGAATAAATTTCTAATAATTTTTTAGAAAGAATAGGCAATATCTCTTGCAAACCCTGTCTTGTTGGATTGCATCTGTTTTCTATATATGCGGCTAGTTTTGGATATTGTTTTCTTAATGGTTTGTAGCTTACTCCTAACAAATTTATGGCTTTTTTTATTAATATGTTAGTTTCTTTTGGTAAAACATCTAAATTTGGATTTGTTGCTTTAACCCCTTTTAAATGATTTTCTAATCTTTCTTTTTTATATTTACATTTTAAATGTATATTGTTATAGAATTTTTGTAAATTTTCATATCCTTCTATATATAAATAATAATATTTTCTTTTTACTTTATTTATTGTATTTGAAGCGTAACAAACTCTTTCTTTTTTTCTTGCTATTATGTTGAATCTTAATAATAACATTTGGATTTGATCTACTAATTTTTCATTTTTAGAACAAAATTCGATTACGTCTTTATCTTTATTTACTGTTCCATCTGTATCATATAAGCCAGCTAATAAGTTAGAAATAGTAACTAAGTCACATTGCAGGAATTTATTAGGGATGTATTTATAGCTGCTAGTGTATTTTTCTTTTTTATTCCTGATTACATCAATTGTGGAATTTACAAAAGCTTTATTCCAGTAAATTAATCTAGTGACATTATTAGTTTTTTTATTGTATCCTGGTGAAAGATTAAATAATCCTTTTGTTAATGAGATAAAATCCTCTAAAACTTCTTTATCCGCGTTAACAAATTCTATTCTATCTTTGTTTATATATCCATCTCCAACTATATAACCAAATAACCTGGCAAGATCTTTTTCTTCTGAGATCGACCTAGTAAATATTATCCTAGGTGTAGCGATTCTATCTTCTTTTTTAAGTTCTTGGGCTAAAACACTTCTAATCTTTCCTTCTTTAAATAACATTACAGGATGACAACCCGTACATCTAATTTTTTTACCAGTTCTTGTTTTTATTTCGTATAAATATGATTCTCCCTCTCTTTTTATGAATCTCGAAACCCTGTACTCTTCATTTTTCATACTTATAGGATTTAAAGAAATAATATTTACAGGTTTTTTGCTTTCACAATAAATACCATCATCTAATTTTTTTATTATTTGTGCTTTATCTAAATTTGTTTCTACTAATTTCTTTATAGTAATCTCTTTTCCTCTGCTTAAAAGCACTTTGCTAATTCCGGTTAATGATTTTCCTGATCCATTCGGTCCTATTATGCAGTTAAAATTGTTTCCGAACTCTAATTCTGTTGGTTTTGCAAAAGATTTAAAACCATGAAATTTGATTTTTTTTATTGTTGTCATTTTTATTTTATTAGTTGATTTAGTGGGTTTTTTATATCTTTTAAATATTTTGGGGAAGATTTAACATGCCTTTGTGCTGTTTCCGGCTTTAAATCATCTAGTTCTTGCATGATTAATAGAGTTATTCATAATGTTTTAAATCTATTGGTTTAATTTCCCATTTTTCTACTTAAAATGAGGGTCTTGCATCTGTTGACTAGTAGGTACTAGACCGAACTTTGATTTTGCTTGCGCCATATTTATATATACATATTTATTTTCAATTAACATGCCAATAATAGATAAAATATTAAGTTTCTCTTCTATTGCTATAGTTTTAAGTATTTTATTTATTCTTGCATATAGATTCATAAATAAAAGAAGGAATATTTTTACTAGATATCATCTATATGCCTTAATCCTTAACATTTGCTCTATTTATGTTTTTTCTAAAATGGTTGAAGATGTTGTTAATAGAGAAAATATAATTGAATTAGACATTTTGGTGAATACAAAGATGATTATGCTTCAAAATGATTTACTGAATAAAATAATGATTTTCATTACAAATATTGTAAGCCCCGTTAATCTATTTATATTGTCACTAATCTTATTCTGGGTTCTTATACATAAAAAAAGATGGTATAATTCACTCTTGTTAATATTTAGCTTAATTAGTGGGCTGCTGGCTGAATTGTTAATCAAATTGTTTGTTCACAGAGTAAGGCCTGAAAATGCATTGCTTAATGTTTCTGGCTATAGCTTCCCTAGTGCACATGCAACAATGGCAATAATATTCTTTTCATTAGTAATCTATTCTTTTAAAGATGATATTAAAAATAAAACTTTAAAATATATTTTTATAACCTCTAACATAATATTGTTTTTGTTAATAGGATTTAGTAGGATTTATTTGAATGTTCATTGGATTAGTGATGTGATAGCCGGGTTTTCATTAGGTTTATTTTTTATTACTTTCTTGATATTAATCTTTGGATTGATAAATTCTGTATGGAAACATAAAATAGATTTAATTAAAGAGAAGGTTGAGAAGTATTATAACTCTTATTAATTCTTCTATCTAATTCATTATGGACTAAGACTGAACAATGTGATGCGAAAAGCATTACAGGACCAATGCTAATTTTTTTGGCTCCTAATCTATCTAATAATCTTTCTGTTTTTTTAGGAAGGCCAATATAATCTCCAAAAATAAAAGTAACATTCTCTTCAAAATCAAATTTTCTTAAATCTTCTCCTTTTGGATGGAGATAGATTAATTGGCTGGTATTGGATTTTTCTTTTATTAAATTTTCAAAAGATTTTTTTGAGATTTTAATTCCTGGTGAAGTTTCTATTTCTTCATTTAATTTGAGTTTTAAACCATCTTTTAGAGCATTTTTTATAAATTTAGCGATTGTTTTTTCATCTGGTTCTAGGTTTTTTACGTTATTACCATAGAAACTTATTATTCTAGGTGGATCTTTTGGGCCATTTAATACAGCATGTATTATTGTGTTGTCTCTAATATGATTAGAAACTAGTAAAGCATTTGAAATTGTTCTACAAACCAAATCCATTCTACCAGCATCTGGTAAATTATCTAAATCAAAATCTGGAGATGTTTTTGCTTTTAAAGCTAGTAAAATAAACTCTCTCATAAAAAGGTGATATACGATCTGTATTTAAATAGGCTTTTATTCAAAAAAAGTAAAGTTTATAAAAGGGATTTGTCCTTTGTTGTTTATACATATGAAAGACTAGTTCTTTTATGTGCTTATGGAGGAAAATATATGGCATTCGGTAATGAAAGAGGCTTTGATGAACCAAGAGAAATGCATAAGATAGTTTGTAGTGATTGTGGTAAAGAAGCAGAGGTTCCATTTAAGCCGGTAGAAGACAGACCTGTATTTTGTAAGGACTGTTATAAGAAAAGAAAAGGATTCTAAGAGCTTTTCTTAGAGCCCTTTAGAAAAGCGCTTGCGGAAAATAAAGAAAACTTCGGAAAAAAATTTTGGATTTCTGTTAAAATTTTTTAGTTTTTATTTAGATTATTCTAGGATGGCCTTTATTCTTCTTATTCCAGAAGCTACTGCTTCTTCCTTTATAATCTTAAATTTACCAAGCTCTTTTGTATTTTTTACATGAGGGCCTGTACAAATCTCTTTTGAAAAATCATTAATAATGTAAATAGAGACAATATTTCCATATTTATGTTCAAAGAAACCTAACGCTCCTGATTTTTTAGCTTGTTCAGGAGACATTTCTTTCTTTTTTACCTCTAAATTTTCTTTTATTTTTTGATTAACCAAATTTTCTACTTTTTTGATTTCTTCTTCTGTCAGTTTTTTGTTATGTGAAAAATCAAATCTCAATCTTTCTGCTGTTATGTTGGATCCCTTTTGTTGGACATGATTTCCTAAAACTTTTCTTAAGGCGGCATGTAATAAATGAGTTGCAGTATGGAGCTTAGTTGTTTTTTCAGATTGATCTGCCAAGCCTGAACCAAACATACCTTTTGTGGATGTTCTAGATAATTCCTGATGTTTCTTGAATTCCTCTTCAAATTCTTTTTTATTTATCTTTACATTGTGTTCTTTTGCTAAGTCCTCTGTCATTTCTAGAGGAAAACCAAAAGAAGTAAACAGAGTGAAAGCATCTTTTCCTGTGATTTTCTTATTTTTTATTAATTTATTGAATTGTGCTAAACCTTTTTCTAAAACTTTATTGAATTTTTCTTCTTCTTTTTTTAGTTCTTCTAAAATAAATCTTTCATTTCTTTTTAGTTCCGGGTAATCTTCTTGGAAAACAGATATTACTATTTTAGCTATTTCATCTGTAAATTGATTTCTGATATTTAATTTTTTTCCATGTCTTATAGCTGTTCTTATTAATCTTCTTAGAACATAACCTTGACCTAAATTTGAAGGTGGAATAGCTTTGTCATCTCCCAAAATAAAAGTTGCTGCTCTTAAATGGTCTGCAATTATTCTAATTGATTTGATGCTATCTTCTTTTGTTAATTCTTTTATCTTATTTATTATAGGTTGAAATGTTTCTATTTCATAAATTGATTTCTTATTTTGCAGGACCATGGTAGTTCTTTCTAATCCTAAACCTGTGTCAACATTTTTTTGTTTTAATGGAACAAATTTATACAAATTATTCTCTACAAACTCTTTAGCTTCTTTATTATTTTTATATAGTTCTGATATGATACCAATTGATTTAGCAGATTTTATGTTTTCTTCTTTATGATCAAAATAGATTATATCCTCTGGTTGCAATTTATGTTTTTTTAGAAATTCCTTAAAGTATTCTGGACTTGTTTTTTCAGGGTTACCCTTAAGACTAAATATATCAATATTTTGCTTTTTTAATTCAATGATTGGATTATTTTTTGGATCTTTTAAATCTGCATTAGTTACAATGATTAGTTTAGTGTTATAAGATTTTAATATATTTAAAAGTTCTTCATTTAGTTCTCTATCTTTATTAAACAGGCAGTTAATAGCATCGACTAATATTGCTTTTATTTGAATTTTATTAAATTCCATAAAAACATCGTTCCAGATTTCTACCCATCTTTTATTTTCTGGATCAAAATTTTTAGGTGGGTTTTCATTAGAAGACCAATAAAACATTTCTGTATCTGGACCACATGGACCTGTTAGTCCTGCAGGACCCCACCAATTATCTTCTTTTGGTAAAAAAACAATTCTTTCCCTAGGAATTCCTAAAGATAACCAAGCCTTATATGATTCTTCGTCTTTTGGTGCATCTTTATCGCCTTTGAAACATGAAATAGCTAATTTATTTTTGTCTAAATTTAACCATTTTTTACTTGTTAAAAATTCAAAACTAAATTCTATTGCCTCTTTCTTAAAATAATCGCCTAGAGACCAGTTACCAAGCATTTCGAAGAATGTTAAATGAGTTTCATTACCTACTTTATCTATATCTACGGTTCTAATACATTTTTGGACATCAACTAGTCTTTTTCCTGAAGGATGTGGTTGCCCTAATAGATATGGAACTAAAGGGTGCATTCCTGCTGTTGTGAATAAGACTGTTGGATCATTCTCCGGCATTAAAGAAGCTGAAGGGATAATAGCATGGTTCTTGCTTTTGAAGAATTCTAAATATTTCCTTTTTAATTCTTTAGCTTGCATAAAACATTGATGCAAAGGAATATTTAAAAAAGTTACTGTATAGAAATAGAATCTAATTTAGACTTAATTTCATCCAATTCTCTTATAAGATCACTTTCTTCTGCAGAACTAGAAGGGGTTATACTTTTTTCTCTTGGTGCTAACTGGATTTTTTCTTCTTTTGGTTCTTTAAATTCTGGAAATTCTTTAAGATGAAGAGATTTAGCAAGATTTGTGATTTCATTAATTTGTTTTTTTAATTCATCAATTGTTTTTCTTTTTAAAATTTGTAATTCTTTTGTCTTTAAAGCTGATTGTTGCATTTTATTGGCTAACATAGCTGATTCTAAAACAGTTTTTCTAAGGGATTTAGAATTAGGCAATTGAATATTAATATTACTTTGGATTGATGGTGGCAATTTATACCTCAAAAAGGTTTCTATCTATTTCTAGTAGTCTTGCCTTTATGTCAGAAATGTGTTTTTGCCAATTAGAAAATTCCCTGTCTTCTTGTGATTTTATCTTTTCGATTTCTTCTATTAATTCTTCTGCTTCTCTGATTTTTCTTCTAAGTTCGCTTATATTGTTTATAGCTGATCTATATTTTTCAAGTTTAACAAATATAGGTTTAGAATCATTAGTTATATGTTCAGAGAACATTTTTGGTCTCATTATTGATTCTCCAAGCATTGGTTTTAATGGCCTTCTGATCGGGGCTTGAAATTCTTCAAATTCTGGGACTCTATATCCCTGTTCTTCTTTTGGTTCTTCAAAAGGGGTTTCTTCTTCAATAGGCATTGAAATCTTTGGTAATGGTGGTAAAGAAGGCATTGGTCTTGGTCTAATCTCCCTTGATTCTTCTGAGCCTTCTGAATATTTAGGAAAACTAGGTAAACTAGAACTCGTCATGCCTTTATTATCTAAATCGACCTGCTTTTTTTTAAATAATCCCATTATAAATATAGTTCTCTATCTGAGTATATTAAACTTTTCTTATTATATTTGAGTGGTAAATTAGATATTACTGATTTTTGCAGCCAAAATAAAATCATTTTCTGATAATCCTTTAATTTTATGTGTTGTTAAAATTACTCTTATTTTTGAATAAGAGATGTATAAATCCGGGTGATGCTGTTCTTTTTCTGCTATCCTTGCTATTTTATTTACTGAGGACATAGCCTGCTTGAAATCTTTAAATTTAAATTCTCTAATTATTTTATCATCTTTAAGTTTCCAATCTGGAACTTGTTTTAGATATTCTTGAGCTTGTAGTTTAGTAAATGGTAGAACATTACCTTCGCAAGGTTTGCATCTCCTTTTTAATAACTCCATATTAAATACCTTTGATAGTAATAAGGCTTTTAAACTTAATGTTTAATAATCTTTAATATGACTAGGTTAGAAGATAAGGTGGAGTTGAAGTTTAAAGATTTATTTAATGGTAGAGATTTTATTCCTCTTTTCGGTGCGCCTATACATTTGGGTTCAATTGATGGTGGTTTTCATTATTCTATAAAAAATGTTTTAAAACAATGCACATATACTGGTTTAGTTTGTGCTTATCAATCGCCTTTTTATGTTGGTTTATTCTATTTAATTGATAGAATATTTAATTTAGAATTCTTCTAAACTTTTTTGTTCTTTATGATTTTTATGATTTTTCCAAGAAATCCAAGATTTTCTGAAAATTTCGGGGTGTTTTTCCCAATTTTCTTTTAAGAATTTTTGGGTTATTGGATTGGACATGTAACCTGGTCCTATATTTCCGTATTTCTTTTTTATTTCTTTTATTATATTGTCTCCATAAACTTTTGAAATAATACTTGCTGCAGCAACAACTGGATATTTTTCAGCTTTGTGTTCAATAACAAGTTCGATTTCTTTATTGTCTAAAAGATTTCTAAGATAGGCTTCATATCTTTTTTTATTCGGAGATGGACAGTCAATAAATGCTTTATCTGGTTTTAGTTCATTAATTATTTGTGCTGTTTTATGTGCTTCTAACAAGTTCAAGTTTAATTCTTGTGATTCTAATGCTGCGTCTATCTCTGTTGGTGAAACTTCAATTATTTTATAACCCTTAACAGTTTTTATTATTTTTGGGTATAGTTCTTCTCTTTTCTTAGGTGTTAATAATTTAGAATCCTTTACTCCTAATTTTTTTAATTTTATTTCATCTCTTTCATCAATTGTTACTCCACTTATTATTAAAGGTCCTATTACCGGGCCACGTCGGGCTTCATCTACTCCGAGGATGATTGTCATATATTTTTATGAAAGAATTAACTTTTTAAGCTTTTTTAAAGAGTTAGCGGAGGTTGGAAATCCAGTTAAAGTTAACTTTAACATTTGAATTCGTCGGTATTATTATTACCGCCAACGATCTTCGGGTTATGAGCCCGACGGATACTCCAAATTGGATGGTTAGGAGTTTTGTCATAACCTCTATCCCACTCCGCTATATCTCAAAAGTGCTTATTTTCCTTTTTAAAGCTTTTTATTGATATTTGCAAAATTTTATAACTATTAACATTTTATTATTTTTAATGATAAAAGTAGATGGTTCATATGGTGAGTCTGGAGGTCAAATTTTGCGTAGCAGTCTAGGTTTAAGTGCTCTAACGGGTAAAAGTTTTGAGATAATTAATATAAGAAAAAATAGAAGTAATCCTGGATTGCAGGAACAACATTTACAATGCGTTAAGGCTGTTAAAAAATTATGTAATGCAGAAGTTGATGGGGCTGAATTGTATAGTACAAAATTAAAATTTACCCCTGGTGAAATCAGCAAAAACAAATTAAAAATAAAGATAAACACAGCTGGAAGCGTTGCTTTAGTTTTGCAGTCTTTATTAATCGCTTCTTTAAATAATGATTTAAGAATAAGAATTGAAGGCGGAGGAACTTGGAATAAATGGGCTCCTTCGGTATTATACCTTAAGAAAGTTTTTGCTAAATTAATGGAAAAATTTGGTTATAGAATTGATATTAATATTTTAAAAGAGGGTTTTTATCCTAAAGGGGGAGCTTTAGTTGAGATTAATGTAAAAAAATCAGATTTAAAAAAAATAGAGTTAGTGAATTTTGAGAAATTAAAAAAAATAACTTGTATGTCGGTTGCTACTACTGATTTAAAAAAAGGAAAAGTTGCTGAAAGACAAGCTACAAGCGCTAAGAATATTTTAGGGAGGAATATTGATTCAGAAATTCATGCTCATACTAGTTATGTTGACTCATTAAGTACAGGTTCTGGTTTATTATTAAAGGCAGAGTTTGATAATACCATATTGGGATATGATATTGTTGGTGAAAAAGGAAAACAAAGTGAAAAAATAGGTGAAGAAGCTGCTGTTGGAATGTTAAGGCATTTGTTAGCTAAAGTTTGTGTTGATAATTTTATGTTTGATCAAATATTGCCTTTTTTAGCTATTGCTAAAGGTGAAGTGAGATTTTTAG
Organism: Candidatus Woesearchaeota archaeon; assembly: GCA_964432435.1. Lineage (GTDB taxonomy): Archaea > Nanobdellota > Nanobdellia > SCGC-AAA011-G17 > JACPIM01 > JACPIM01. Next base: position 21,268 of record CAYSNL010000002.1, read on the forward strand.
ATATGACAGAACATGCCAGAACTAATATTGAAATAATTAAAAAATTTTTAGATGTTGATTTTAAAATAGAAAATAAAGTAATAAAAGTGAATTAGGTTAAATATTCTGCTGTGACTTTTCTGAAATGGTGTCCCATAATTGCTAGAGTAACTGCATCTGCTAATCTCACTCTATGATGCCTTAATACTTTGTTAATATATTTCCAATATTCACTTCTATCCTTATCAAATACACCTTGTATAATTATAGACTTAAAACCTGCCCTAATATCACCCCATGATAAATGATCGTAACCAACTTTAGTAGCATTCTTTGCTCTTTCTAAGAAAGTAAGCGCCCTATCGTAAAATTTTCCAGAAGAATATAATCTTTGCATTAACGTTCTATAACTTGATACTAATCCATCTTTGTCAAGTTTTGGAACAAAATTTACTGTTCCATCGGTATTATTTCCTGTACCATTATCCAATATCCTGCCTTCACTTTCCAGTCTTTTGTATAGTCCTGTTCCCGGTATTGCGGTTAATAAACCCAACATTGCCGATGGTATCCCACTTTCTCTAATAAACTTTTCTTGTAAATCTGCAATATTTGGAGGATCATTATCAAAGCCCATTATAAATCCTGCCATGACTTCTATACCCTTTCTTTGTATTTGTTTTACTTTGTCTAATAGATTGTATCTAGTATTTTGTGTTTTACGTGTTTCCCTAAGGCTTGCTTCTACAGGTGTTTCTATTCCTATGAAGACTTTTCTGAATCCTGCAGTTACCATTTCTTCTAATATATCGTCTGGTAGATTGGCTGATGCTTCTGTGAATAGTTTAAATGGATAGTCTCTATCTCTTTGCCATTTTGTTATTAGTGGGAGATTTTTTCTAATTGCAGGAAGATTTCCAATAAAGTTATCATCGACTATAAAAACCGAACCTTTCCAACCTGCTTGATAAAGTTGTTCTAACTCTGCTAGAAATCTATTAATTGGCTTGACTCTTGGGAGTCTACCATAAATCTTAGTTATATCACAAAATTCACAATCAAATGGGCATCCTCTTGAAAATTGAACTGACATTGAACTGTACCTACCTAAACCTATTAAGTCTAATTTTGGCAATGGGACATTATCTAAATTTGGTCTTGCCTCTGCCTTATAGTGTTCTCTTGCTGTTCCATTTACTAGGTCTTCAAGTAAAGTCGGCATTATTGTTTCTGCTTCACCTTCAACTCTGTGGTCTGCTAATTTTGTAGCTGGTAAATGTGTTGATACAAATGGACCACCAAGAATTGTTTTTTTATTAAATCTTTTAGCTCTTTCAATGTCTTCAACTACTGATGGTTCTTGTACAGTCATAGCACTTATGAAAACAAAATCAGAATTTCTTAGTTCTTTATCTTTTAATGTTTTTACGTTTTGGTCTATGAGTTTAACTTTCCAATCATCATGAAAGAAACTTGCAATTGTTAGTGCTCCTAGTGGTGGAAAGGCAGAATCTTTTCCTTGAAAACTAATTGCATGTTTGAAGCTCCAATAGGTAGATGGTATTTCTGGGTATAATATCAAAGCTTTTTTGATCATATTACTTTTGTATAAATTTTTTATTTTATAAAGTTTGGCCTTAAATTTTTAAATAAGAATGCTATAGAAAACCTTAAAAGAAGCGTGTTGTTCTTTTATTTTAAGCCGGGATGGCACAACCTGGTACTGCGCAGGATTGCTAGAACCTTTCTTAGGAAGAAATGTTCACGAAAGAGAGGCAAGGTTGTGATGATCCTGTTTCCGAAAGGATATCCGGGTTCAAAAATAAGAACCCAGGTTTTTATTAACCCCTGGATTCATTGAGAGTCCCGGTCCCGGCGTTGTTATTTTTTAGATACACCTAGTGTGTTCAAGATTTATAATTAATTAAAATTATAACTGAAGGATATACTTTTTTAAGCTATTTCACCAAGCTCTTGCTCCATTTTTTAGCTTAAAATACTTGTATACACCAAGAGCAAAACCCATTGTTACTATCATTGAAAATACGGGGTAATAAATAAATGCATATGGTATGGCTAGTAAGATATTACCTAACTCATTTAAATTATTAATATTCATAGCTGAAAAAAAAGACGTTAGCAATATGTAAAGTAAACTTACTAGCAAAACAATATTTTCCGGTAAATGTGTAAATAAAGAAAAAAAGAATAGACTACTTATTATGCTATAGGAAAAAAGATATATAAAATAAAAAGGATTTTTTATGAATTGTTTTGGATGTTTCAAGAAACACTGCATCCCGCCAGAGGCCCACCTTATTTTTTGCTTAAACCAGGCTTTTAAGTTATTAGATTCATAAGTTTCGGCTGGCTCTAAGATTTGATCTAGTTTCCATCCCATTTCTTTTAAAGATAATGCCATATCCATATCTTCCGTAAGCATATTTTCTTGGAATAAACCGGCTCTTTCTAATAAATCTCTTTTTATAAACATACAACCACCCCATAATGATATTGCTTTTATTGATTGGCTTAAGGCCAACATAGCGAACTCCACCCCTATCATCTGTGATATAAATCCTTCATTCTTTACCCTATACCTACAACTTACAGCTCCTATGTTGTGTTTTTTTAACCTTGAAATGGAGTTGTTTATCATTTTCTTGTTTACAATGACATCAGAATCCAAAACAAAAATTATTTTTCCTTTTGTTCTTTTGAATGCTTTGTTTAATGATTTTACTTTACCTAAATTAATTTTATTATTAATAATACTAAATCTATACTTATTTTTTAAATTTTTTAAGATATTTAATGTGCTATCTGTACTACGGTCGTTGATTACAAATAATTTAAAGTTAATATTCATACTATAATATAAGTTTCTTATGGTTTCAGCAATGGTATTTGAATCATTGTACGTTGGTATTATCACCGAGATTTTTTCTCTAGTTAACTTTTTATTCATATTATATCTGCCTTTAGTTATCTGCGTGTTTTTTAATTTATAAATCTATTTGAATACTACCGACTTTTTTAAAAAACCAATTACTTAATCTATATGATCCGTAGGTTATAAAAAAAGCAGCAAAAACATCAATACTATAATGAAGGTGCATCAATAAGACGGTGGCTGCTAAAATCAGCATTGCAATTAAAAAGAAAACACCTATTTTTTCTTTCCTAAATAATAAAAAACCGAGGAACGGAATTGCTGTATGGCCTGAGAAGAAGAAGTCATTATTAAAAACAAGAGGAGTATAATTAAAGGTGAGACTCAAGATTATTGCGTTTGCTGGCGTACCTAAATGTGTTAATGTTATAAAAAAACTTCTTATTAATACAAGCAGGCTGAATTGGCTAATCATAATGTGAAATTCTTTTATTCTGAATAATAAAGGATAAAGGAATAAAACCAGGATTACAAAAATATATCCATAAATATAAAGAAAAGATAAATCAATTGTTGGTATATGATCTAATATCAGATCTGAAGCAATAACTACATTTGTAGTGTCAACATATCTTCCAGCAATATAATTTAAAATTAAAGCAATTATAAGGAAAATGAATGAAACTAATATAGAAAATTTATTATCCTTGAATTCTGTTTTCCATTCTTTTATTTTTTTCATAATTCTGTGTTCTGTTTGTTCTTTTTATAATTAACTATCTTTTATGTATATTTTAACAAAATTTAAATAACCTTCATTCTTTAGATATTTTATGGATAATAAAGGAATTTCACCATTAATTGCTACTGTTTTATTAATATCTTTTGTGGTAATATTAGCTGGTGCGGTGTATTATTGGGCAAATACTTCTTTAGAAAAAGCAAAAGGACAAGCTGAAGAGGAATTGGATGTTATGGAGGCTTCAAATAAAATAGATTATAAGATTGATGATGCTACATATGTTACAGGCAATGTATTAAGAATTATTGAAGGATTAGTCATTGGTAATAATGCTAATATAAAGAAAGTAAGGATATCTTTAACAAATAATGGCGATTTGAAAATTGAAAAATTTATTGTACTGGTGTATGATATTAATGGTGATGTTTATGTTGATGGTAATTTCGTGGTTAATTTAGATCTATTGGAGCATAAGGAAGTTGAATTTAAATTTGATGCTTCTAATTTAAGTGAAATAGATTATTTTGAAATTATACCAAAGATAGACGATAGAGCAATTGAAAGCAAAGCAACAAAATTTAGGGCTCATAACTAAAATGTTAGAATATTTAACTATAATAATAAGTTTTTTAGGTATATTTTTTGGATTTTTACTTAGAAGAATAGCTAAAGAGGAAATTAAGTTTGGAAAATTTGGCAACAGATATTTTATTTGGTTAAAAAGAGCGGTTTTTCTAATTCTAATACTTTTATTACTTTATCTTTCTAAAAGATATTTAATTGTAATTATATTTGTGGTATTGGGCTTTTTAGCTGGAATTTTTTTAGATGAATATTTATTTTTAGGTAGTGCTATAGTTGTTGGTTTTTTAGATAAAAGTTTATTATTTTTAGTTTTAAGTTTGGTTTTTATTAATGGTTTGATTTATGGAAGTTTTTTAAGGAATTTTAAAAAAGCTTTACCAAGTTTATTATTTTTTATTCCTTTTTTGTTTTTATTTTTCAATATTAATTATTATGATTATTTAATTGGATTTTCTTGTGGTGGTCTGTTTAATTATTTGATAAGAAAATGAGATTAGAGAAAAAATCTGTTAAAGAGAGGAGATTTAATAAGAAATTATACGAAAAAATATTTAAAATAACTAGTAAACCTGATAAAATATTAGACTTGGGTTGTGGTTTAAGTCCTTTATATTTTCCTTATAATGATATTTATTATATTGCAACTGATATAAATAATAATATTTTAAAAAAAGTTAAAAAATATTTTAAAAAAAATAAAATCAAAAATAATGTGTTTTATTTAGATATTAATGATTTAGATGAGATTAAAAAAATAGAAGACGTTGATGTTGTTTTTTCTTTTAAAGTTTTTGATATCTTTAAGAGGAATAAGAAATTAGCTATTGAAGTCATTAGGAATTTAAAAACCAAATTTATCGTTGTTAGTTTTGCCACTAAAACCTCTTATGGTAAAAAAATGAAAAATCCTAAAAGAAAATGGTTTGAGAATATTTTGAAAAAATTAGATTACGAATATACAACTATTAAGTTTTATAACGAAATATTCTATGTGGTGAAGAAATAGGTTTATAAATAGAATTTTTTTTCTTTTATAGTTATGTTATATATGATTGGTCTTGGATTGAATGATGAGAAGGATATCAGTGTAAAAGGTTTGGAGGTTATTAAAAAATCTGATTTAATTTATTTTGAAAATTATACCTCTAAATTACAATGTAGTACAAAAAAATTAGAGAAATTTTACGGAAAAAAAATCATTAAGGCTGATAGAGATTTGGTTGAAAAAAATAATGAAATCTTAGAAAATGCTTTAAAGAAGAAAGTAGCTTTTTTAGTTATAGGTGATGTATTCGGTGCAAGTACGCATATTGATTTATACTTAAGAGCTGTAAAGAAAAAAATTAAAGTTGAAGTTATTTATGGTAGTTCTATCCTAAGTGCTGTTGGCATTACTGGTTTAAGTTTGTATAAATTTGGTAAAACAACAAGTATTCCATTTGAAAATAAAAATATTAAAACACCAATTGAGACTTATGAAATCAATAAGAAAAACTGTTTACATACTTTGTTTTTATTGGATTTAGATCCTGTTAATAATAAATATTTGAATATTAAAGAAGCAGTTGAATATCTAATCAGGAATGGAATTTATGAAAATATTTATGCTTTAGGTTGTGCGAGAATTGGAAGTAAAGATCAAATTTTAAAATATAGACAATTAAAAGATTTAATGAGAATTAATTTTGGAGAACCGCCATATTGTTTAATAATACCTGGTAAATTACATTTTATTGAGGAAGAAGCTTTAAGTTTATGGAAATAAAAGTTAATTCAGGAAAAAGAGAGACTAAGATTATTAAAGAAAAAGATGGTATATTATTTGTTGATGTAAAAGGAAAAGCTGAGGATAATGAGGCTAATAATGAGATTATAAGATTTTTTTCTAAAAAATTTAATAAAAATGTTAAAATTATTAGAGGATTTAAAAGTAAAAAGAAAATCATTAAGTTTTTCTGATGTCTTGATAACAGTAATGTTTATATATTTTTTGGTATATCTATTTTAAGAGGTTAAAATGAAAAATAGATCTTTCAGTATATTTTTGTTAGTTATTATGGTTTTAGTGTTTTCAGTTTTTACTGTAGGGGCTATTGATGAGTCTAAAGGTGGTAAAGTTAGGGTTGTTGCTCATACAAATAAAGAGGTTTCTGATGGTTTAGAAAATGGTTGTAAAATTGTAAGAGAAGCTAGGACTTTAAAAGCATTAGTTTGTTCTGTTAATGTTGCCGATTCCTTAGGGTTACAAGAGGATATAGAAGTATTTACAATGGACTCTGGTGCAAATACGCAAATAAAAGCTGATTTAGTGCAGGCTTCTGGAAATAATGGTAATGGAAGGAAAGTTGTTGTTTTAGATACCGGTTATAATTATGGTCATCAAGAATTAAGTTCCAGTTATTTAGGTGGTTATGATTTTGTTAACGATGATAATGATCCGTTTGATGATAATGGTCATGGAAGTCATGTAGCTGGGATCATAACTGCTGATGGTATCGATAATAAGGCAAAGGGAGTAGCACCAGGAACAGGAATAATCTCTGGAAAAATATTAAGCGCTTCTGGTTCTGGATATTTTAGTGACGTTGTTGCAGCAATCTATTGGGCAGTGGATGGTTCAGATGGTATTTATGGGACTGAAGATGACTTCAATGTGGATGCAATAAGTATGAGTTTGGGAACTTCGCAACCATATACATATAAAGGATTTTGTGATAGTGTTTTACCAGATTTAACAAATGCAATTAAATATGCAATAGATAAAGGAATCATAATTGTTGTTGCTGCTGGTAATAGTGGTAATGCAGGAGTTTCAATTCCAGGTTGTATTAGTTACTCAACAACTGTAGGAGCAGTAGACAAATATGATAAAATTGCTTCTTTCTCTGGAAGAGGAAAAGCTGTTGATATTTCTGCTCCTGGTGTAAGTTTATATTCCTCTTGGTTAGGAAATTCATATGTAACAGCAAGTGGGACAAGTATGGCAACACCCGTTGTTAGCGGAACTGTTGGATTAATTAAAGTTGCACATCCTGGTTATACAGTAGTTCAAGTGCAAGATGCTTTGTTTAAGACAGCTAAAGATTTAGGAAAGACTGGTAAAGATACAAGTTATGGCTATGGTAGAGTAGATGCTTATGGTGCAGTTAATTATTTGTTACCATAATCTTTTATTTTTCTTATTTTTAATGCAATAGGAAGGTTTTTATATTTGTTTTTATTCTTTTTTTAATAAAAGGGTGATTATACTGCTAAAAAAAGGTTTTGAAGATGTGGTTAATGTTTTAATCATAGTTTTAGTTATTTCTTTATCGGTATTATTTTCAATTCTTATTACACAATATTCATTATTAAGTATTACTGGTTTGGATATAGCTACAACACAAGGAAATGTAGAAGAAGGGATGGGAATAGGTTTAGATATAAGCTATAAATTAGTTGATTTTGGTAATGTTTATGGTGGTGAAACTAAAGACACTACCGCTTATACAGACGTTGCACAGTTGCAACCTAAACCAATTATCGTTAGGAATATTGGCAGTGAGCCAATAGATGTTCAAATAAGTGCAACTCCTCTTTGGACGTCCGCTGATGCTGTTCCTGGTGATTATAAGTTTTCAGTTAGTAATCCGGGAATAACTAATGCTGGTTTAGATACGTGTAGTACGGCATGTTTTACTTCAACACCTGCACCTAGAGCATTACCACAAATTATTCCTACACAACAACCTAGTCCAATACCTGCAAATGCTATTAATAATCTCAATTTTCAAGATGCTAATGATGAGGCAAGAATTGATATACATGTACATGTTCCTGTAAATCAACAAGGGGCAGTAAGTTCAACTGTAACTTTAACAGGAGTATATTCAAATACCTTTTAAAGAGGATAAAATGGATGAAAAACAAAAAAAATTTTTTATTATGATGATAATTTTAGCTATTGTAATTTCGATAATAGCAACCCTAGTTGTTGTTAATTTTATGCCTGTTCAAGAAAAAGACGAGAAAGGCAGTTCAACTGTTATTATAGAACAACAAAAACAAGATAATAAAGCTATTGTGACTGCAGTCGTAAAAGAAGAAGAGGGAAAAAATGAATAAAAATTATATATATTCTCTATTACTCATTGTAATAGTTGTTTCTATTTTTGTTTCGGTATTTACTAAGATTTACTTACCTATTCAAATAACAGGCAATCCTGTTACTGACACTGGCACTGTTCAAGCCAATGTTTTGTCTGGATTGGGTATTTCAGTAAGCACAGAGTATAATATAGTTAATTTTGGTAGTATTACAAGAACTTTTTCTTATGATACTCTAAGTAACAGTCCTAAACCAATATTAATAAGGAACGATGGTTCAGTAGACGCTGATGTTCAGGTTTGTGCTTCTCCTCAGTTTTGGGCTTCTGGCAATAGACTTGTTTCAGATTTTCAGTTTCAAGTTGATGTGCCAGGTGCAGGTGTTTTTCCTTTAGCTAGTGGCGGTGCTGGAGCTGATAATTGTGGTGCAGTAACATCTGGTACTTGTTTTACTTATAGTGGAACTAAAACTACTGCAACAAATATGCCTTTCCCAGTTGGAATTCCTCCAGTATGTACGCCAGCTGGGGCAATTAATAATCTCAAATTTGCTAATGCAAACGATGAAGCAGAATTAAACATATTAATACATGTTCCTGCAGATGAATCTACTGGCGCTAAAAGCACTCAAATAACTATTACTGGTGTAGATCCTGCAACAATACCATAGTTATAATGAAAAAGGTTAGGTTTTTACTTTACTCATTTATTTTTTTGATTTCTTTAAATTATAGTGGCGCTTTTTTAATAAGTCCTTCTTACTATAATGTTGATTTTGTACCTAATGATGAAAAAACTTTAATAATATCTTTAATAAATAATAATAAGGAAGATATAATATTGGATACTTATATCAAAACTGTTTTTTTACATCCTATAGCGGTTGAAGAACTTAAGAATTCTTTTTCATTAAATACTAGCCAAATTCATTTTAAAGAAAAGGATAGTGTTATTGTTTTTGCTTTGAATATTAAATTTCCTGAAAAATTAACTTTAAACGGAACAAATGATTTAAGAGTTGGTGCTGTTGAAAGTGCTGGTGTTGGAGAAGTTGCTTTTAGAGCTGCAAACGAAGTCAGGATTTTAATTAAGAATGGTGAAGGGGAAGTGATAACTCCACCAATTGAAGCTAGTGTAAGTGGCACAGCAGGACAAAAAGGGATAGAGGGAGTTGCAAATTCTGGTAATAAGAAATTTTTAGATATAGATGTATTGGGGATTACTGCAACAGATGTTTATCTCGGGGAGAAATCAGAAATTACAATAAAAATTAAGAATAATGAAAAATTTAAAGTATATATAAGTGGGATAATAAATATATTTAATGATAAAGAGGTAGCAGAGACTATTAATATTCCTTTTACAGGTATAGACCCTTTAAAAGAGATTAATCTTTTAGCTTACTGGGACTCTAAATTTGCTTCTGTTGGAAAGTATAATGTAGAGGCTGCCATTACATATGATGGTGGTTCTAAAAAAGTGGCAACGACAATGAATGTTAAGGAAAGGACAGTTAGATTAATCCCTCCAACAAATATGATTTTAATTCCAGTAGGAATTTTGTTTTTAATCTTGTTTATTATTTTTTTAATCTTATTTTTGTTAAGCAGGAAAGAAGAAGGAATTGAAATTGTTAGCGTTAATGTTATTAACTTAATTCCTAATGGGGTTGCTGATATAGATATAAAATATAAAAATAAAGATAATAAAGAGTATAAAAATTGTTATTTAATTATTAATATTAAAAACTTAAATAATGTTTTAGTAGATTCAATAAAATCTAATGAAGAAAACATTAAAAAAAAGGGAGAGGGTTGTTATTCTTTTGGTTGGGATGCTAGGAATATTCCATCAGGGGTTTATATGGTTTATGTTACTCTTGGTTATGAGAATAAACAGACTAGTAAAGTAGTTGAGGTTAAATTATGAAAAAAATCTTATTTTTAATTGGTGTAATAACCTTTGTTTTAACTTTAATAATCCTTAGTCTTATTAAAGTTCAGAGTTTTGATGTTAAAGTTAATGTTGATAATGCTGTTGGAATTGTGTTAGACAATAAAACTTTAAATTTTGGGACTGTTCCTAGTGCCAATAGTGCTTTTAAACAAATTAATTTTATCAATAAAGACAATCGAGGAAAATATCTTTACTTTACATCAAAAGGCGAAATAAGAAAATGGCTTGTTGTTGAAGATAACTGGTTTTATTTAGAACCTAGGACAAATAAAAATATGAAGCTTGAAATTTATATACCTGAAAATACAGAAAATGGTAATTATACTGGAAAGATAACGGTTGTTTTTTTAGGATGAAATAGTCTTCTTATTTTTTGAAATTCATAATGGAATCAAAACTTTGTGCAATTACTTTTGAGTTAATAGCATTAATTTTTATGTTGATTATATTAAATACAGAGGTTATATATGAAATATTCCATAGTGGAGCATTAATGTGCTGTAAAATTATTATTTTTTTTGATACATAATCTGAAGGTGCTTTTTCTTCTTTTAATTTATCTGCCATTTCGATTGCTTGATCAAGCTCTATTTTTATCTCATTTAAATCTAATTTTTCTAAGTCTTCTGGTTTTTTTTGAAAAACTCTTGAGTCTTCCTCAATTAAATTTACTTTGTCTTCTTCGATACTAAAAGAGGATACTTTTTTGGTTTCTCTAGAATAAAAAGCAAACTGCCATTTCTCATCTAGTGAAAAACAACTTACTAAATAAGCTTCGGGATGATTCCAACTTTTAAAAGTATCAGAATTTTTTATTATGTTTAAACTTTCTTGAAAATTCATCTTTTTTCTTTTATTTCATCCAGTATATTATTAATGAACTGGTCTAATTTAACACCAAATTGAACTTTTCCATCTAATGTTCTTATAGCTAATGTATTATTTTCTTGTTCTTTGTCACCGATGGTTATTGAATAATTTATTTTTTCAAGTTGAGAATCACGAACTTTTTTTCCGATGGATTCTGATCTGTCATCTAATTCAACCCTTATATTATTATATTTTAGGTTGTTATAAACTTCTAGGGCAAATTCTTTGTTTCTATCTGTTAAAGTCAATATTTTTACTTGAATTGGGGAGAGCCATAATGGGAATTTTCCTGCGTAATGTTCAATTAAAATACCCAAGAATCTCTCAATTGCACCATAAACCACCCTGTGAATCATTACAGGTCTATGTTTTTTTCCATCTTTTCCTTCATAAGTTAAATCAAATCTCTCTGGAAATGAAAAATCTAACTGTATTGTAGCTAATTGCCATGTTCTTCCTAGCGAATCCTCAACGTGAAAATCAATTTTAGGACCGTAAAAAGCTCCTTCTCCCTTATTGATTTTGTAATTTATTTTTTTATTATCTAAGGCTTCTTTTAATGCTTTTTCTGCTTTATCCCACGTAGTTTTAGAGCCCATTGCTTTTTTTGGCTTTGTGGATAATTCAATATAATAGTTAAATTTGAAAACTTTTTTATAAAAGTAATCAATTAAATCAATTATTCTAATGACCTCTTCTTTTATTTGGGATTCTTCTAAGAATATATGAGCATCATCTTGAGTAAATGATCTAAGTCTCAATAAACCGTTTAGAACTCCTGATAATTCATGCCTATGGACTAAGCCTAATTCAGCTAATCTCAATGGAAATTCTTTGTAACTATGAAGACCCTCTTTATAGATTAAAACTGCCCCAGGACAATTCATTGGCTTGACTGCAAAGTCCCTGTTATCAACCTTTGTGAAATACATATTTTCTTTATAATGATCCCAATGACCTGATTCTTCCCACAATTTTTTGCTTAATATTATTGGTGTTTTAATTTCTTTATAGTTTTCTTTTTCATGAACCTTGCGCCAAAAACTTATGAGTTCATTAATTATAACAACCCCTTTTGGATGCCAAAAAATAAATCCAGGACCTTCTTCATGTATTGAGAATAAATCTAATTGTTTTCCTAATTTCACATGATTCCTTTTTTCCGCTTCTTCTAATCTTTTTAAATAAATATTTAATTCTTCTTTAGAAGCGAAAGCTGTACCATAAATTCTTTGTAATTGCTTGTTTTTGCGATCTCCTTTCCAATATGCCCCTGCAATTTTTAATAGTTTAAACGCTTTAATCTCCTTAGTGCTTTTTACATGTGGTCCAGCACATAAATCTATGAAACTGTCAAGAGAATAAAATATTATATTATTATTTGGTAAATCTTTTAATAATTCTAGCTTGAATGGCTCGTTTTTTAAAATTCTTTTTGCTTGCTCCCTTGTTTTTTTTGATTTTTTAAAGATTAAGTTTTTATTTATTATCTCCTGCATCTTTTTTTCTATTTTTTTTAAATCCTCTGGTATAAGATTATGTTTTAAATCAAAGTCGTAATAGAAACCATCTTCAATAGAAGGGCCAATGCCTAATTTTGCGTTTGGAAATAATTCCTTTACTGCTGAGGCTAGTACATGAGAAGCTGAGTGCCTAATTGTTTCTAAATTCATATATTTTAATTAAATAAGTCGGTATTTAAATTTAACTAAGAAAAAGGTTTTACTTGATTATTCCTTTTAAATAAGGCATATTCGTTTCGATAAATCCTATAATTTCTTTTTTATATTGAGTATTTAAAGAAATGCCTGTGAATTTAGGTTTATTATATATTATTATCCAACCAATTTTTGAAAGTTCTTCTATAGCTCCATTTAAATTTTGAAATCTTTTGAAATGTTCTGTTCTATCATATTTATTTCCCCAGTTGTTTTTTCTGGCCATTTTGAACATTATCTGGGCTTTTTCTAGATCAGAAACCATAAAAAATACAATTAAACTGTATTTATAAATGTTGCTATTACTGAAATAATAATTTATGTTATAGAAAGATTTATATATAAGTTATTGGTTTTATATTTACATTATGGAAACCAAGAAAAATAAGTCTCTATTTTTAGAGCAGTTTGGAGATACACCTCAATTAAGAGTTTTGGATTTTTTAATAGACAACCACTTCTTTGATTTTCCTATGACTGAAATAGCAAAAGGGAGTAATGTAAGTTATAATTCTTTAAAGTTATTTTTTCCTGATCTTATTAAGTCTAGTATTTTAATAAAAACTAGAAAGATTGGAAAATCTGATTATTATAAACTTAATATGGATAATATATTTATTAAAAATTTAATTAAACTAGATTGGATTTTAACCAAAAAGAAAATGATACCGCAAACACAAGAGAATTCTATTACTGCTTGAATCTTTATGTTAGGAAAGCTTTTATATAAATCAAATTGTTATTAATACTTATGAAATGGTTTATTTACTTAGGGGTATTTTTTTTATTTATTGGTAATGCTTATGGGTTAATTTTAGTTGATGATTTAGAAAAGGGAGTTTATAATCTTGGTGATTCTGTTCAAATTTCGGGGTATTTATTAAGAGATAAGGATGATTCAGGTAAATTTGAACTAAGTGTAGATTGTGGTAAAAAAACTGTGCTATTAATGAAATCAATTAATATAAAGAGGGGAGAAAAATATAATTTTAGTGAGGCCTTGCCTTTATTTTTAGATGTAACTGGCAAATGTAAAATATTGGTTTCGTTTGTAGTTAATGAGACTTCTGTTGATGATACGTCTACTGAAGATTTTGTTTTGACTTCTGATTTATATGGTAATTTCTCAATTGAGAATAATCTCATTCAATTAGGAAAAGATATTACGGTAAAAGGTAATGTGAAGAAGATGGATAATGAACCTGTTAATGGTGTTGGTTTATTATATTTTATTTTTGACAATGAAATTAGTTTTATAGAGAAAGTAAATATTTTAAATGGAGAATTCGATGCTAGAATTAATACGAATAACAATATGCCTGGTAAGTACACGGCAGATATAGAAGTAAATGATCTTTATGGAAATAGAAAAAGATTTGATAATATTTTCCAATTTACAATAGTTAATGAAATACCGGTGTTTGTTGAAACAAATAAAAAAGTAGTTTGGCCTGAAGCTTCATTAACTGTTTTTGGTAAGGTTAATACGATATTAAGAGAAAATATTCGTGATGGTATTGTAATTATAAATTTTGATAATAAACAATTTAAAACAAATTTGAAGAAAGATGGAGAGTTTGATTATCAAATAGAAATACCTAACAACATTAGAAGTGGTAAACATAAAATAAAAGCTATTGTACAAGATAACTTTGGTAATACTGGTGAAGATGAAACTTTAATTGATATTACTCCTATTCCGAGTGTTTTAGAGTTTGATGAAATAGATAAAAGGTTTAACCCAAATAATAATATATTGATAAAACCTTATTTGTATGATCAAGCTGGAGATTTAATGGGAGAAGTTGTTACTATTAAAGTAATTGATCCAAATAAAAAAATTGTTTTTAATAAAGATACTAAATCTGGTTCCGGTGTTGAATTTAAGTTTCCTGAAAATAGTTTAGTTGGGGTTTGGAAAATTAGAGCTGTTGCTGGTGGTATTCTTAAGGAATATGAAACTTCAGTAGATGAGTTATATGCTTTAGATTTTGAAATGAGAAATCAGACTTTACTAGTTAAAAATAAAGGAAATATAAAATATAATGGAGAAATAAAGATAAAAATGATTAATCCTGATGTTGAATCAACTTTGGTTAAAAGGACTAGTTTGAATCCTGGCGATGTATTAGAAATTAATCTAAGGAGAGAAGTTAAAACTGGTGCTTATAATATTGAAGTAGGAGATAAAGAATTTAAAGAGATTTATATTGTTGGGATCAGTGCTGCTCCTTATAATACAATTTATTGGGTTATTATTATAATTATTCTCTTATTGGTTTGTTATTTCTTCTTTTTTAGAAGAAGAAGGATGATAATTAAAAAAATCAGGGAAAAAAGATCTTTATTAAGGAAAAAAATGGGCGATGATCTTGAGAAAGTTAAAAAAGATATTTATAGAAATAATATTCTAAGGAAACTTGAAGAGCAGGAAAGAAAAGTAACAAAAAGTTTAAAATTTAATTTTAAAAAGAAGAAAGGCGATGATGGGTTTTATTTATTAGGAAGAGAGCTAATCAGAAAAAAGGAAGAGCCTACTTTAGGATGGTCAAACAAAGAAGAAAAGAAAAAAGGTGGTGGTGATGGACTGTTTAATATGTTTGATTAAATTATTTTTGTTCTTTCTAATACCCGGGGAATTGATTTTTAATGCAATGTTCTGAAAGCAAAAAATCAAAGTCGTAATTGTAAATTAGAGGGGTGAGGACGGCATAC
Organism: Candidatus Woesearchaeota archaeon; assembly: GCA_964432435.1. Taxonomy (GTDB): domain Archaea; phylum Nanobdellota; class Nanobdellia; order SCGC-AAA011-G17; family JACPIM01; genus JACPIM01. Next base: position 36,812 of record CAYSNL010000002.1, read on the forward strand.
CAATAACTTTATATACCACTATAGAATTACTACTTTTATGAACTTGGACAATTATTTATTGAGAGGAGTTAAACCTGAAGAGTTTGCCGAATTGAAGAGGCAAGAAGTAGATTTAGTTAATTCTGTAATGGAGGGATTTAACGAAACTTGGAAACTAAGAGTTCAAGGAATAAAAGCTACTTTTAAGTATAACCCCTTAAGAAATGTAATTGGAATCTATGTGGAAAGACAAGGACAACAACAGCTTGTTGTTGAAGGGCGGGGATTGAGATTGAGTGTAGAAGAGGATGTTGTTGTTGGAAGTTTATATCAAAGAATTGAACAAAAATTAGATAGATTACGATTGTTAAAAGAAGAATGGGTTGATTCTGTTTCTAATTAGGGATACCATCTGGGTGAGGATTGGTAAATAAGAGATTTAAATTTCAGCCAAAGAAAAAATCATTGAATTTGTGTTGGGTCTAATAAATTAGTCATTTAATGAAAATCCAATCTTTTTCTGAATCTATTTTTTTAAAGTCTTTAAATAAATTATTTTTTTCTAATTCTTTTGCTAATTCTGATTTTTTTAAAATTGTTAAAGCTATTTGTGCGTCTGGTTTTGCTACTCTGAAGATTTCTTTCAATGCTTTTTTTATGTTTGCATGATGTAATGCTGTGATAGAGACTATGATATCAAATGTGTTATTTTTAAAAGGGATATTTTCCGCTTTTGCCAATATTTTACTCCCTTCATATTGTTTTAGAAGCTCTTCTGATGGATCTAAAGCAATGCATTTACAATATTTTTCAAATGGTCTTGTTGAAATACCAGTTCCAGAGCCTACATCCAACAATAATCCTTTGGGTTTAATATTTTCTAGAATAATGTTGACTTTTTTTAGTTGTTCTTCTTTATGAAGTTCATTATACGATTTTGCTATTTTATTATAAAATTGCATAAAACTACTAAAATAGAAATATTTATATAGTATTAGTTCACACTGTGAACTATAATGAAACAAAATTTCAATGAAATAGAAGTTTGGTATATTTTACCAACAATCAGAAGAGAAATAGTTAAAACTCTTTTAAATAAAGGGCTTAGTCAAAATGAAATTGCTAAGAAATTATCCTTAAGGAAGTCTACAATATCACAGTATGTTCATAATAAAAGAGGGAAAGAGGTTAAATTTGATGATAACATAAAGAAAGTAATTAATATTGCTGTTCAAAATATATTAATTGATAAGAATTCTAATACTGAAATTATGAATGTTTGTAATCTTATTAAAAAAACAAAAACAATTTGTGATATACATAGAATGTATGAAGATGTCCCTTTAGGTTGTGAGGTTTGTATAAGATGAGTAAATTTTTTTCAGGTAAAGTATCAATAAAATCCTTTCAAATAGGGCGTTCTATCGGATTTACACAAAAGGGAAGTAGGTATATACATTCTACGATTTTTTATGGTATTTCAGATGGAAAGGACGGATTAGAAGCTCAGTTTATATTTTATCGATTCAGAGATAATCGTCTTGGTGTTTTAAGGTTACCAGTTCTAGGTTTGGATAATGGATCTGGGCACGTAGATTTCAGTAATGTTAATTTTGGTGACGAATTATTTCCTTATAAATCAGAAAATAGACCAAGGTCTGAGTATGATAGACTTTGTGAAATACTTATTGGTGGGGTATAATAATGTCAAAAGAACAATTTTTAATAAATAGAGAAATATTAGATCATAAAAATCCAGAAAGGGCAGTTTTAAAATCTCCTGAAGGATTAACTGATGAAACTGTTAGATTGATTTCAAAAGATAAAGATGAGCCTGAGTGGATATTGAAAAAAAGGTTAGCCGCTTTTAATTATTTTAAAGATATGCCTATGCCGAGTTGGGGCCCAAGTTTAGTTAATTTAGATTTAGATAAGATTGTTTATTATATCAAACCAGATGAAAAAGGTGGAGCTAGGAGTTGGGATGATGTTCCTGAAGATATTAAGAATACTTTTGAAAAGTTAGGAATACCAGAAATAGAAAGAAAATCTTTGGCTGGTGCTGGAGCTATTTACGAAAGTCAGGCTGCTTATCATAATTTAAAAAAGGAGTGGGAAAAGAAAGGGGTTATTTTTGAAGATATGGATGAAGCAGTTAAAAAATATCCTGAATTAGTTAAAAAATATTTCATGACAAATTGTGTTCCTATTAATGACCACAAATTTGCTGCTTTACATGGTGCTGTTTGGTCGAGTGGTACATTTATCTATGTTCCTAAAAATGTCAAAGTTACTATACCTTTACAAGCATATTTCAGAAAAAATGCTATAAGAGCAGGGCAGTTTGAACATACATTGATAATTGCTGATGAAGGAAGTGAAGTTTCTTATGTGGAAGGTTGCTCTAGCCCACAATATAATGAAAGTTCTTTGCATGCTGGCTGTGTTGAGATTTATGTTATGAAAAACGCAAGAGCAAGATATAGCAGTATAGAAAACTGGAGCAAAGACACTTTTAACTTAAATACGAAAAGGGCCATAGTTGAAGAAAACGGAGTTATTGAGTGGATAAATGCAAATACTGGATCAGCTTGTACTATGTTATACCCTTCTTCAATATTAAAGGGAAAAAATTCGAAATCTGATTTTATTGGGGTTGCTTTGGCTGGAAAAGACCAAAACCAGGACACTGGGCATAAAGTCGTCCATTTGGCTGAGAACACTAGTTCAACTGTACAGAGTAAATCCATTAGTTTAGATGGTGGCATTACAACCTATAGAGGGCAACTTAAGATAGTAAAAGGAGCTAAAAATTCTAAATCAAGTGTTAAATGTGATGCTTTGATCTTGGATGATAAAAGTAAAAGTGATACGGTGCCATTTATTGAAATTAATGAAGAAAAAGTTGATATTGCTCATGAGGCTACAGCTGGAAAAATAGGTGCTGAGCAGTTATTTTATTTAATGTCTAGGGGATTAAGTGAAGAAGAGGCTATGAAAATGATTGTTTCTGGTTTTATTGAGCCGATAACCAAAGAATTACCTGGTGAATACGCCCTAGAATTCAATAGACTGATAGAATTAGAGATGGAAGGCTCAGTAGGTTAAAATGCAAATTAATTTACCAATGGATGGTCCAGATTGGATTATGGAAAAAAGAAAAGAGTATTTTAACGAATTTGAAAATATGGAGTTAGATCTAAGTTTGAGATACGGGTTAAGTTTAAGGTTTGATTTAACTGGTCTGGATTTAAGTAATATAGAGTTGGGAAAGAGTAAAATTAAGGTTGATTGTGAAACTTTTGGGTTTGAAAACTTAGGTGAATATGAAGCCTTTTTTACGAATAACTTTGTAGCTGACCAAGATAAATTTACTTTATACCATGGTAGCTTATTCAATAATCTGGTAATAATGCATGTAAAAGAAGATAAAACTATCAATATTGACATTCTGTTGGAAGATAAATATTATGCTGATCATATATTGATTATTATAGAAAAAAATATCAAAGCAAATATTATTGAAGATATAAAAGGGAATTGTAAATTTAGAACTGGTGTTGTTGAAATTTATTTAAAAGAGAATTCCAAATTAAATTACTTCTTAGTGGATGAGGTAAAGGAAGGGAACAACTTTACTATTTATAGGGGTTTATTAGATAAAGATAGTGAATTCAATATGGTTTCTAGTTTATTTTCTAATGGTATTAACAGAATGGAGAATAGTGTTGTGATGAAAGGTGAGAATGCTAGAAGCGAGGTATATAATATTTATTTTGGAAATGAAAATAGTAGATATGATATTTATAATGCTATAATCCATAGAAACAGAGATTGTTTTAGCAATATGTTGAGTAAAGGCGTTGTGAAAGATAAAGCCCAAACTATTCATAGAGGGCTAATTGAAATTAAAAAAAATTTTCCAGGAAATAATGGTTATCAGAGAGAAGAGGCCTTAATCTTAAATGAAGGTGCAAAAGCGAATGCAGTTCCGAATTTAAAAATAGATAATGATGATGTTAGATGCACTCATGGAGTTGTTATAACTTATTTAGACGATGAGAAATTGTTTTATTTAATGAGCAGAGGGTTAAGTAGAGAAGAGGCTATTAGAAATTATCTGATTGGTTATTTTTTTCCTGTTATAACTAAATTTCCTGAAAATTTGAAAGAAAAGATTATTAAAATAGTTTATGAGAAGTTAAAATGAGAAAAGAAGATTTTCCACTGTTGAATAAGAGAAAAATAATTTATTTAGATAGTGCTGCTACTACTCAGAAACCAGCTAGTGTAATTTATGCAATTAACGAGTTTTATACAAAATATAACTCTAATGTTCATAGGGGAGTTTATTCAATAAGTGAAGAGGCTACTTTAGAATATGAATCTTCAAGAGGAAAAGTTGCTGAGTTTATTAATGCTTTACCTTCTGAAATAATCTTTACAAAAGGAACAACTGAAAGCTTGAATTTGCTGGCTTATTCTTTGACTAGTGACTTAAAAGAAGATGATGAAATCTTATTAAGCGAAATGGAACATCACTCTAACCTAGTTCCCTGGCAACAGTTAGCAAAAAAAAAGGACCTAAAGTTAAAATTCATTCCAATTAATGAAAATGGTGAACTAGAATTTAATCCGGATATTATAACTAAAGACACAAAGATAGTTTCTATTACTCATGTTTCTAATGTTTTTGGAACTGTGAATGATATTAAAGCAATAGTTAAAGAAGCTCACAAGAAAGGAGCTTTAGTCATAGTGGATGGAGCACAAAGTGTACCACATATGAAGGTCGATGTTAAAGATTTAAATGTTGATTTTTTAGTGTTTTCAGGACATAAAATGTTAGGGCCCATGGGTGTTGGTGTTTTATATGGTAAACTTGACTTATTAGACAGAATGACTCCGTTCAATTATGGAGGGGATATGATAAAAAAAGTATCATTAGAGAACACAGAATTCAATGATATTCCTTGGAAATTTGAAGCTGGCACACCAAATGTTGTAGGTGTTATAGGATTAAAAAAAGCGATTGAGTATATTAACGAGGTTAGGATTGAGAATATTGAAAAACATAGCAAGGAGCTAGCAAAATATGCAGTTGAAAAACTAAAAGAAATTGGGATTAAAGTTTATGGCAATCCCAGAAATAAATTGGGGATAGTTTCCTTTAACTTGAATGGAATGCATCCTCATGATGTTTCTAGTCTATTAGACCAGGAAGGAATATGTATAAGAGGCGGACATATGTGTTGCATGCCATTAATGAATAAACTTGGTGTAAACGGAGCTTGTAGAATCAGTTTTTATATGTATAATGAGAAAGAAGAGGTTGATATGGTAATAAATACCTTAAATAAGATTTTTGTTTTAGCAGGAAAAAATGGAATTACTTTATGAAGAATTGATGGATCATTATAAAGATCCTAGGAATTATGGCATCTTAGAAGATTTTGATATTAGGCAATCTGACTCAAACCCCTTATGTGGTGATGAGGTTGTATTTACTGTTAAGATTGAAAATTCTAGGATTAAAGATATTAAATTTTCTGGTGCCGGATGCGCTATAAGTAAATCTTCTGATTCTATATTGACAGAATATGTTAAAGGTAAAACTATTATCGAGGTTCTGGAAATGAGTAGTGATGATTTTTTGAAGGTTTATGGCTTCAAGCCAACTCCAATGAGGATAAAGTGCGCCTTACTCGGGTTTATTGCATTAAAGAAAGGTATTATTGTGTATTTGGGAGAAAAAAATGTTAGAGATTAGGAATCTATGTGTAAATGTTGAAGGTAACCAAATATTAAAAGGTGTAAACTTAATAGCTAAAGATAATGAAGTAACTGTTTTAATGGGTCCGAATGGTAGTGGTAAGTCAACTTTAGCAAATACTTTGATGGGTCATCCTAAATTTGAGGTTACTAAAGGAGAGATTGAATTAAACGGGGTTTCATTAAAAGAACTAAGCCCTGATAAAAGAGCTAGGCTTGGATTATTTTTAAGTTTTCAATATCCACAAGAAATTTCTGGAATATCTGTTATAAACTTTTTGAGGGTTGCTTATAATTCCATTAAAGAGAAGAAATTAGGCCTACTAGAGTTTAGGAAACTAATTGAGGGAAAAATGGAATTACTTAAAGTGGATAAAACTTTTGGTGATCGATTTTTAAATCAAGGATTCTCTGGTGGAGAGAAAAAAAGAAATGAGATCCTACAGCTGGTTGTTTTAGAACCTAGATTTGCAATATTAGATGAAACCGATTCTGGAACTGATGTAGACGCATTGAAAATAATAGCTAATGGATTAAATGCTGTTAAAAGTAATACTAAAATGGGTTGTCTTATTATAACTCATTATAGTAGAATACTCAAATATATAAAAGCAGATAGGGTTTTTATAATGGTGGATGGCAAGATGGTTAAAGAAGGTGGAAAAGAACTAGCTGATGAAATTGAGGATAAAGGATACTCAAAATACATCATAGATAAGTAGTTATGTTCCTACATAAAATATAAGCATATTAATTTTATCTAAAGATACTTTGTCAAGAAATTAGGCAGATTATAGTATGTTATATTTATTTAAGAAAAACTTTGTCCGCAACCACACGTTGATGTTGCGCTTGGATTTGAGACCTTGAAACCTGCTCCTTGTAATGCCTCTACATAATCTATAGTTGAGCCTTTTATCATATCTAAACTTTCTTGGTCGATTAAAACTTTGACTCCGTTTTCTTCTATTACAATGTCTCCATCTTCTTTGGAATCTGTTAGTTCAAAATCATAATGATAGCCAGCGCAACCACCAGGACTAACTCTTATCTTTAATCCTTCTATGTGTTTTTTTTGGTTAGAAGCGATTTCCTTTAATTTATCCATCGCTTTTCTTGTTAACGTTATTTGTTTATTTTCTTCTATGTCTGTTATAGAGTCTGAAATAGTTTTATTAATTTCATCTACTAGTTTATTCATTTGTTCCTCTGTCATTCCGTGACCTAAGGTTCCCTGTTCTAAAGTTTCCCAATAAGATACATGGCAGCCTATACAGTGTAGGCCATTTGCTAACATGACCTCAATAGCTGCAGGGTATTTTTGGACTATATCTCCCATTGTCATGTCTTTTGTGACATGTTGTTGAATTGTCTTTTGCATATTAATTTTATAATTAAACTGATTTTATAAAGCTTGCGTTTATTTATTAAAACAGGCATATTGTTGTCTTTCGTTAACAATCTACTTTATTTCCCCTAACAAAATACAAGCCTTACAAATCTCTTTTGAGGTAGCTGAACCACATTTTTTACAGCTATTTACTTTTGCGTTTTTGAAATTTTCTTTTATTGAAGGTAGGATTGATAAAAAAGACGAGACAATGTTATATTTTGTACCAGGATAATTTTTTTCAAATTGATTTAACAGCTCAAGAACAGAATTTCTGTAGCTTAATTTAGCGTTTGGGCATTCAACATATTTATCCATGATGTGATTAATAAAAGCGAATGTTGCTATTTCTTTTTCAGTTAAAAAATAGAATGGTTTTATTCTTCTTATAAACTTAGAATCCTCTACTATGCCGGTTACTGGTCCTAAAACCGCTGAAGCTCTTGTATTTTTTCTAAACTGGTTCATTAAAATTGTTTGTGCTTCATCATCTAAATTATGCCCTGTTGCCAGTTTATTAACTCCTAATTCTAACGCTTTATCATTTAATATTTTTCTCCTAAAAACACCGCAAAAAGTACATGGTATGGTTTCTGGTCTTTTCTTTTTTATTTCGTCTAATGTTTTTCCGAACTCTTTTTTAAAAGAAAAAATATGAAGTTTGATTTCGTTTTTTTTACAGAGATATTTTACAAATTTGAAATTTGGATCTCTATAATTTTTAATTCCTTCGTCTATTGATAAGGCTATTAATTTTACTTTTGTGGGCTTGAAAATTTTATTTAAAATATATAATAAAGACATAGAATCCTTTCCACCACTTACAGCGATTCCAATAGTATCGTTTTTGTCAACCATATTATAGATTCTAATTGTCTTTCTTACTTTTCTTTCAAAATAAAGATTGAAATGTTTTTTACAAAGAGAAACATTGCTATTTGGAAGATTAATTACGGGGTTTATTTTACAATTATTACATCCCATAACGATACTTCAAAGTATGTTATTTATAAGGTTTATCACTTTTATATCTGGATTAGTTGAAGAATTCCAGTTATTAATAACCAAAGACCTACTGCAATGTTCAGAGACTTTGGCCAAATCAAAATAATTAAACCTACAATAATAGCCAATACGGCTGATATTGTTATAGAAACTATTGCCATCTATTATTATAAATTGTTTGTATATTTAAAACTAATCTTTAGTTAACCGCCAGAAATAACACTTAACAATTTAATTTCATCATTGTTATTTAATTTAGTTTTTTCTGTTATTAATTCGTTATTTCTTGTTATTATAACTGTGTTAGGATCAATATTTATTTTATTGAATAATTCATTAAAATTATTAACATTTACTAATTTTTTTTCATTTGTTCTTTCAATAAAGACTTTAATTTTCATATTTTTAATTTCCAATATATTTAGAATATAAACTTTTTGCTTCCTTTTCAGAATTAGCTTTTATTAAAACTGAATTTTTAAATATTGTTAAATTTTTGAATTGAAACGCTGTTTTAAAATCTTTAATTCCAAATCTTTTTAAGTTTGATTTTATTTTATTAAAGTTGAAGTCTCCATTTATTTTATAAGTCCCCGGGATGCAGTATCTTACAAAATTTAATTGTTTTTTATTACTTAAATATTCAAATTTTTTATTACAGTGGGTACAATTAGTGTCTTTTTTTACTTTTATTTTTAATAATTCATTTTTATTTATATTAAAGAAAATTAAATCTTTTTCTGGAGTTTTATTTGTTAATATCTTGATTGCTTCGTTTACTTGAAGTGAGGATATTAAACTTGTGATGGTGTTTAAAATTCCAGAAGTTGCACAAGTTTCTCCTGTTTTCAAATCTTTTAAGATACATTTTATGCAAGGTCCTTTAGGTAGGATATTAAAAATGTAACCAGAATCTTTAATAGCTGATGAATAGATCCAAGGAATGTTATTTTTAGTACAAAATTCATTTATTAAAAATCTTGTTTCTAAATTATCAGTGCAGTCTAAAATTAAATCTGATTTTATTATATTTACATTTTTATAATTTAAATCATCAAAATAAGATTTGATTTTTATTTCAGAATTTATTTCATTTAAAACTTTTCTAACTATTACTGCTTTAGGTTTATTCAAATGTTTTTCTGTAAACAAAGTTTGTCTTTGTAGATTAGTTAGTTCTACTAAGTCACGGTCAATTAATATTAATTTTCCAATTCCTGCTCTAGTTAATAAATTAGCTGATGTTGAACCAAGAGCACCTAATCCAACTATTGAAACTGTTGATTTTTTTAATTTTTCTTGAGCTTTTTTTCCAATTAAGATTTCCTGACGTAAATAGCGCATGTAACTATTTTAGTAGTAAACATTTAAAAAATTAACTAAAATCAAAAAAAAGTTTAAATTCTGGCACTAATCTTGGATATTTTTTTCTAAGCCACTCTTCAATGAAGTTTGTGTAACAATACGCACAGGAATTCATGTTATTTTTACAAAATAAACATGGAAGGTTATTGGAGTAATCTGTAATGGTTTTAAACTCTTTAGTTTGTTTTTTAAGACTTGGTATAAGTCTTGGTTCTCTTTTTCTAAGCCATACTTCTATTTCTTTTTCTAAACAGTCTTGGCATACCGGGTTAGTTATTGCTTCCTGGCATGCAATGCATACATTTTCCATATTTTTTTGTTTCATTTTTAACACCCCACGAGAATGAAAAAGTTATAAATGAAGATTAAAAGCCTTTGACAATAAATGTCGGACAGGCTAATCTAAATAAAATAGAATTAATATTCCATGTATATAAACTTAAATGCATAAGAAAAAATGAGATTTTTTTATTTAAAAGGATTTGCTATATTAAGTATATACTTTAAAAAATTATTTAAACCTTTAAAATGTACTAATAACCAAGATGAATAGAGGTTTTTTTATATTGCTTGTTTTAATACTAAATATGAATTTAGTTTTTTCTAGTAAAAATATTCCAGATGAATGTATTTTTGTAAGTTCAAGTGATAAAAACAATTTAAACTTGATAGATGGTCCTAAGGTAGTATTACAGAAATATATTAATTCACAAGGTAATGAGGAAATTTTAATGTTTTTTTATGAAAAAGATAAAAGTCAAGGTGATATAGGTGCTTTAAGGTTAATTTTAAATTATAAAAAAAGTGAAGATGTATACAGTTTTTGGTCTACTAATTTAAATGAATGCAAAGAGAATGAAAATGGATGTAGAGAATATTTTATTAAGAAAGATATACCTGAAATTTGTAGAAGATCTGGTCTTGAAATAATCAGACCTATACCCTCTAAAGAAGGTATAGAAGAAAAACTTAAAGGAATAAATATAATTGATAATTGTGCTAATCTACCCAAGGAGCCTTCTTATTGTTCAGATAATATATTTATAAGAGGTATTGGAAAGTTTTATTATTTTTTAAAATCTATTTTTAATCCTGAATTAAAATCTTTAGACCTAAATGAATGTAAAAAAATAAATATAGTAATAACTGGCCAAGGTTTTATAAATGAACAAGAGAAAGGAGAATTTACAGATTTAGCAAGAGAGGCAATTATTGAAGGTTTTTTTAAAAACGATGTAATATCTTCAAATGCTTTTAGATTTAATTTTTATTTGTTAGATCCTTCAAATGATTTTAATTGTGCGACTAATTGTTTAGGTATTGATCGGGCTCTTTGCTGTGATAATACGAAGATTATTAATAAAGTTTCAGAATGCCCTAATGATTTTGTTTATGTTTTTGTTAATTCTAATAAAGATGCTGGGAGCAGTACCGGGGTTATTTCAATGTCCACTTCATTTAATTTTGATCCTGGTGTTGTTGAGCATGAACTAATAGGGCATGGAGTTGGTGATTTAAGGGACGAGTATGTTGATGAATATTTTAGAACTATTGGTGAAAAACCTGAAAGAAATTGTTATGGAGATAAAAGTTGTAGGGCTTGGTGTAAATCTAGCGATGATTGTATTATTGGGACTGGTTGTTTTGAGGGTTGTGAATTATCTGAATGGTATAGGCCACATAGAACTAGTTTCATGAAGGTCTCTGGGAGAGAGATTGGTAGATATAATGAGATATTAATATGCGAAAGGATAAAAGAGTTTACTAATAAAGTTTCAGGATATTGTAATGAAATAGGTGTAGAATGAGTAAAAAATATTTATTGATTTTAGCATTATTTTTAATAATTAATAGTGTTAACGCTGAAAGAATTTATTTATTTAATTTTAATTATGATAATGGAGAAATTTCTTTAATTAAGGTTAATAAAATGGATGGATATGTTCCAGATATTAAAGAAGGTGATTATTCTTTTGTTATTTTAAATAAAAATAATAGGGTTTTAGATAAAACTGATTTTAAGATGCCTAAAGTGTTAGAGATTGTACCTACTGAAAAGTACAATGGCAAATATTTTGAATTGAAGAATTTTAATTTTACAATACCTTCTGACTATAAAAGGGGAATGGCTAAAATAAGAATTATGAAAGATAATGAACTATTATTTGAGGAAAATATAGAAAAATATAATTTAGGTTATGAGAATAATTATTGGACTTGGTTAATTTCTGGTTTAATTATTTTAATAACCCTTGTTGGTTATTTATTTTATAAGATAAAGAAAACTTAGCCTATTTTTCTTCTATTTTTGTTGATCTAAATTTCCCGCCTTTTTTGTAGACTCTAAAACGGCGTTTTAGTTTACTATCTCTTTTAGATTTTCTATTTCCAGCTGAATAATCATAGTCTGACATATTAATAGAATAATTTTACGTATATATAAATCTTATTCATAAATTGTTTGAAGTTAATTTCAATAATCTTCTTAATTTGGGTTCATCAAAACCCACAACTATATTCCCGTCAATGTCTATTACTGGAACGCCTTGTTGACCTGATTTTTCAATCATCTCTTGTGCCGCTTTAAAATTTCTTCCCACATCTATCGATTTGAATTCTATCTTGTGTTCTTTAAAAAATTCTTCGGCCTTATGACACCAAGGACAGGTTTGTGTTCTATAAAGCAATACTTTGTGATCTGTCATTTTATTCATCCAATGATTATGCTTGATTTATTTTTATTGTCTGGTTTTATTTAAATCTATTGTTTATAAAGACTTTAGGTTAAAGTCTTAAAAAGATCTTTAAGGTTTTCTAATAGTTGAGATCTGATTATAGACAGATTTAAGACAACGTTTATAAAGAGTTTAATTTTTCTAAGTTAAGATTAAAATGGATTTAAAAGAAGAAGCACTAAAGATGCATAGGATAAATAAAGGTAAATTAGAGACAAGGTCTAAAATTTTAGTTGATACAAAGCAAAAATTAAGCTTAGTTTACACTCCTGGGGTCGCAGAGGTTTCTAAAGAAATTGCACTAGATAAAACTAAGATATATGATTATACCTTTAAATCTAATTCTGTTGCTGTTATTACTGATGGCAGTGCTGTGCTTGGCTTAGGAAATATCGGAGCAGAGGCTTCATTGCCTGTTATGGAAGGTAAATGTGTTCTTTTTAAAGAATTAGCTAATATAGATGCTTTTCCAATTTGTATAAAAACACAAGAGGAGAGGGAAATAATAAATATAGTAAAAAATATAGCTACTGTTTTTGGTGGAATTAATCTCGAGGATATATCTGCTCCTAGGTGTTTTAAAATAGAAGAAGCTTTGCTCGATATTGGCATTCCTGTGATGCATGATGATCAACATGGAACAGCTATCGTTGTTTTAGCTGCTTTAATAAATTCTGTAAAAGTTGTAAACAAAAAAATTGAGAATTTAAAAGTTGTTATTAATGGAGCAGGAGCAGCTGGAATAGCTATAACTAAGCTACTGATGTGTTTAGATATAGATAAAAAAATATGTACTTCTGTCAAAGAAATAGTTCTTTGTGATAGCAAAGGTATTATTTATGATGGTAGGCCAGACTTGAATGAGTTCAAAACAAAAATGGCAAAGATAACAAATCAGTCTATGAGAAAAGGGACATTAAAAGATGCGTTAGAAGGAGCAGATGTTTTTATTGGTGTTTCAAGTGGGAATTTAGTAACAGCAAATGATTTAAAAAAAATGAATGAAAGGGCAATTGTATTTGCTATGGCAAATCCTGTCCCCGAGATAATGCCTGATGAAGCAAATAAAATTGCTGTTGTTGTTGGTACTGGTAGGAGTGATTTTCCGAATCAGATAAATAATTCTTTAGCTTTTCCTGGGGTGTTTAGAGGGGCTTTAGACGTGAAAGCAACTAAAATAAATAATGAAATGAAGATTGCTGCTGCCTATGCGTTAGCTAATTATATAAAACCAACAGTAAATAATATATTACCTTATACTTTAGACAAGGGTGTTGTATCAAAAGTTGCGCAAGCAGTAAAGAAAGCAGCAATAGAAACAAACGTGGTTAGACATTAGTCTATCATTTAAAGAATACATATACCTTCTTTCCCCTCTTTTTTGATTTTATACATAGCATGATCAGCTGTAGTTAATAAGGCATCTCTTATATCTTGAACATGATACCGATCTAATATTAAATCTCCAAAACCATTAACTTTACCTTTTTCTAGAGAACTTATTCCAGCACTAAAAGTAATTCCATTTACTTGATATTCTGGGAATATTATTCCAGTTGAACTTTTTTCATAAATTCTAGAAACAACGTGATTAGCTAATTTTTTACTAGCTTGTGGTAAGACTATAACAAATTCATCTCCACCAACTCTAGAAGCTTGATCATGTGGTCTTATTTGAGAAAGTAAACTTCTTGCAAATGCTTTCAAGATTTGGTCGCCTGCTTCGTGTTTATATGAATCATTTACTATTTTAAAATTATTAAGATCTAGGTAAGCAAGTGATAATGGTGGATGATCTAGATTATGGTTTCTCATACTTCTTAGAATATTTTGAATTTCTTTTTCTAGGAATGTGTATAATCCTCTTCTATTTGGTATTTCGGTAAGAGGATCTACAGTAGCCATTTCTCTATACATCATTAATTCGTGTCTAGTTACTTCAAGTTCATTTCTTAATCTAACTATTTCTCTTTCCAAGTTAGATTCCTGAGTTTCTTGTTGGTTGTTTGACATGTAAAAAAGAAGACGAAGCCAATTTATAAATCTTTCGTTATGTTACTTTTGTTTAGTAGTGATTATTTAACTATTAAATTTCCTTTCATTTCTTTATGTCCTGAACCACAAAATACATTACAGAAAAAAGTAAACTCTCCTGATTTATCAGCTATAAACTCTATAGTCTCAGTTTTACCGACATCTACTTTCTGGCTTATTCCATATTCTGGAATAGCTATGCCGTGATTTACATCTGTACTTGTTAATTTAATCTTAACTTTATCTCCTTTGTTTACTGTTATGGTTGATGGATCAAATTCAAATTTTTTTGCAGTCATATCTATTTCTACTGTTTTCCCAGTTAGTTGATAATTTGTATCGTCATTTCCTGTGTTTACTACATTAACTTGGGGTAAAGTTGTAGAAATTGTTTCTTGTTGTGTTTTAGACTGACATCCGGCCAAAATAAATAAGGCAAGTATTAAAAAAATTAATAAAATATTTTTCATAACTCTTTTTTTAAATTCTATTTTATTTAAAAACTTTTTCTTCAATCTCTAAATTTTGAGTCCAAACTTAATTTTTTATTTTCTGATAAAGATAAAGATAAAAGAGCTGTAAAAATACCTAAATCCCTTACTGCAATATCATTATAACCCAAAGACATGATTATAGGAATCATGCTTATTGCTAGTAACAGAGAAGCCAATCTAGTAAATAAACCAATTATTAATAAAATTGCCATTAATACTTGAAAAATTGCCATTATAATTATTACTGTATTACCCGATATTGGAATAAGAGATGGTACTAAAGAAGACCAGATTTCCGGTTGTAGAATACTAGTTACACCAAACCACAGGAAAACTATTCCTAACCCTATTCTTAAAATTAATGTACTATAGTCCTTAAGCATAAAAAATAAAATATTCTTTAGTTTAAAAGTTTTTTTGAATATACTGGCTTTGTCTAAATAGTCTTCAAAACATTTTACTCTTTACACAAAAATTAGACTTTATACCCAAGAGTTACTTATTACACGAAGCTGAATATACTTAAATAAATTAACCAAAAGTAAAAGCACTAAATTTAAATTCTTTTGATGAAGTTGTTAGTTTTAATGTGTAGGTCCCATATTTTGAATTAACCACGCTATATAGTCTTGCCTCTTTGATTAAAATAATTGCTTTGTTGTTTTTAAACTGAACGTCAGATCCAGTCTGTTCTTTTGTTATTATATTACCGTCAATATAAACTTCTAATTCTATTGGTTTAATAGGTTTATCTGTTACTATATTAACTGTTGATGCTGTGAATTTAAGAATTATAGATCCATTCTCGTCTTGATTTTCTAAGCTATCTGGATTGTTTTTCCACTTTCCATCCAAATAAAGCTTGTCTGGTTGAATGTCCTCTGGTGATTTGTAATCTACTATTTGGTCTGGTTTATATCCTTCTTTATTTCCTAAATTTTGTCCTCTTGGTGTTGCAAATTGATAACCAGCATATGTTTCTGGTGTTATTCTGAACCTTATTGCTGTTTCTGGTTCTTTAGTCAAATTCATATTTGTTACATTCTCGCCTAATTCTTTTAATAGCTCTTGTATTTTCTTCTCTATTTCTTCATAATTACCTTCTCCAAAATGAAAATATTTTATATAACCATCTTTATCTATTAAATATTTAGCTGGCCAATATCTATTTTCATAATTATTCCATGTAGAGTAATCATTATCCATTCCAACAGGATATTTTATTTTAAAATCTTTTACAGCCTGCTCAACGTTTTCTGTTTTCTTTTCAAAATCAAATTCAGGTGTATGAATCCCTATTATTTGCAATCCTTTTTTAGAATATTTTTCATCCCATTCTTTTAAATATGGCAAAGTTCTGATGCAGTTTATGCAAGTATAAGTCCAGAAGTCAACTAAAACCACTTTTTTCCCTTGAAATTCATTTATTGTTAGCGGATTTGAATTTATCCAGTGTTTAATTCCGATTATCTCAGGTGCTTTGCCAGTTTCTGATTTTTCAGAAACGTTAATTATTTTACAACCTATACCTGGAATGCAAACTCCTCTTTCTACCATTATTATCACTCCTACTATTATGATTATAGTAAATATTAATAAAGTTCTTCTAATTCTGGTTTCCATTTTTTATTGTTATCGATGTCAAATAAACTAAAAATGCAGGTATTAATGGTAATACACAAGGACTTAAAAACGAAATTAAGCCAGCCAAAAAAGCTATTCCTAGATTTATGGATGATCCTAAGTCTATGTAATTTAAATTAAATTTTAAAAGTAAATTTGCTACAAATGACAAATTTGCTATTTTAGCTAAATTGCTTGTGAAAACTAATATACCCATAGTAATTAATATAGTTCCAAAAATATAATTTATGTATTTTAAATAAGGTAGCATTTTTTGAATAAATTTATTTGCCTGATTTGTGAATAATCCAACTAAAAGAAAAGGTATTCCTAATCCTAATGAATAAGAAAACAATAATAAAAATGCCTTTGTTGGCTGTGTTATAGCTAATGTTAAAATTCCTCCTAAAATCGCACCTATGCAAGGAGTCCACCCAACTGCAAAAGCAGAGCCGAACAAAAATGATGCTACATATGAAGATCTAAATTTTCTTTTAATTTGAAATTTATGTTCTTTTTCTAGGAATGGTATTTTTAGTAAATTTAACAAATAAAGTCCAAAGATCATTATTATTATACCACCGACTCTGCTTAGCCATTTTAAAACTATTAAAGAAGAGTTTGAGAATATTGTTTGAAGTAAAATACCGACTAATGAAAAAACTATGCTGAAACCAAGAACAAAGAAAAAACTATTAATAAAAATATTCCATTGATTTTTTGCCATATTTAACAACCACACATATTTGAATATATTTTTATTGTATTTTTTATATCAACCATTTTTAGACCACAACATTTTTTTAATCTATCTGCTTTAAAACCACAATGTTCACATATGTAGATTTTTTCATCCATTTCTAAGTAGAAAATGATAAGTTTAATTTATATTCTATGTTAATCTGCTAAACTCAAATTTAATAATTAAATCTAGTTTAAGTGCGGTTAAGTTCTCGTAAATACTTGAAGTGACCGGAGTGCAATTTTTATAGTGAATTAATTTTTAGGATTGGAAATAAAAATGGTACTCTTTAAAATAAATAGAAAACCAAAAAGTTTTATTCTCTAGAAAAGCCAACTTTTACGCCTTCTGCTTTTGCGTAAAGCTCGAATAATTGCTGTATTTCGTTAGCATATTTTTGTGGAAAATTTCCCTTAAGTGTCACGCCAATTGCTCTGCTTTTGTCTGTTTGATGTTCTCTTAATCCACAAACTGCTTCAACCAAAAGGCATTCAAGAGTAAAACCTCCTGTTCCTTGAACCATTCCTCTTGCTGGACTATATCTAACTTCATATCTATTTACATCCGCGCTTGAGTGTTCTGATTTTTCTCTTATAGGTTTTGCAATAAATGTTATATGATGCATTGTAATATTTGATTATATAATATCTTTATAAACCTTTTGTTTTATAACTACCATAGAGTTACTAAGGAATTCTCATTAAATTTGGGTGGATCTCTAATAAGTAAGATAGAAAATTATCGGACGTAACAGATTATTGGAACTGTTAAAGGAAAAATTTAAATAGTAAAAATTTTAATAATTAAATAGTGGGTTTAAAATGAAATATACTGTTATTGCTCCTGTTGGGGATTATATGGATGATTTATTTGTGGGTGTTAGAGAGTTTCCTACTGAGAGAATTATCTTGGTTAGCTCCAAAGAAAGATTAAAAGATGCTGATGAGACTAAGAAAAAATTAGAGCAATTTAAGATACCTAGTCAGATCAAGGAAGTAAGAAGTGATACTCATATATGGGAGGCTACATTTGAAGCTATTGCACAGATTAAGGCGCTTGAGAAAGATAAAGAACTTTTGATTAATGTTAGTACTGGAGATAGAGAAACAAGATGTGCTGCAACATCTGCTGCCTTTGTTAACGGAATAAAAGCCTTTGGTGTAGATGGTAATGAGGCGATGTTATTGCCAATATTAAAGTTTTCATATTATAAAATATTAACTGATAAAAAACTAGAAGTCTTAAAGGTTCTTGCTAATGATCCTAAGTGTTGTGCGTCTTTAGATGAGTTAAGCAAAAAAACAGGGATGAGCTTGCCTTTAATTAGCTATCACATTAATGGAACTTTAAAAAGTGAAGGTTTGAAAGAATTGGGTCTTGTTGAAACTACTGAAAAAAAAGGCAGAATGGAAATCAACTTAAGTATGATGGGTAGGTTATTAGTTAAGGGGTATATAAGATAAAGATTTTTCAATAAAGCTTAAATACTCGTTTTTTAAGGTTTTTCTAAAATGCTTTATAAATATTTTATTAGACCTATCTTATTTAGAATTGATCCTGAAAAAACACATGATATGGTTATTTGGGTTGGTAGAATCTTAGAAAGTAATGTTTTTACTAGGTTTTTATTAAGAAAAATTTATTCTTATAATAATAAGAAATTAGAACAAGAAATTTTAGGAATTAAATTTTTTAATCCTTTAGGGCTCGCTGCAGGTTTTGATAAAAATGGGAAATTAACAAAACTGTTTCCTGAGATCGGTTTTGGTTTTATGGAAATTGGTAGTATAACTGCCAAATATTGTAAAGGTAATGAAAAACCAAGATTGTTTAGGTTACCTAAAGATAAGGCAATTGTTGTTAATTATGGGTTAGCTAATGATGGTACTGATAAAATATATGAAAGATTAAAAGATTTGAAATTTAAAATCCCACTAATTATTAGTGTTGCAAAAACTAACAATGATAAGATTAAAGGTGATGAATCTGTTAACGATTATTACTATAGTTATAAGAAATTTGAGAGTTTAAGTGATTTTATAACTTTAAACATAAGTTGTCCTAATACAGGAGATGGAAAAAGTTTTGAAGATGTTGTATTATTAGAGAAATTATTAAAAAAGGTTAATAGTAAAAAAAATATTTTTTTAAAAATCTCTCCTGATTTAACAAAAGAAAATATTGATGAAATTATTTCTGTTATTAGTGATTATAATATTAAAGGGTTTATAATTAGTAATTTAACTAAAAAAAGAGAGAATTTGAAAAGTAAAAAAGAAGAATATCAGAATATGAAAGGAGCTATTAGTGGACCTATTGCTGGTAAGAAGTCTTTAGAATTAATAAAATATGTTTATAAAAAAACAGAAGGAAAATATGTGATTGTTGGTTGTGGTGGTATAACTAGTGCGGAAGATGCTTATGAAAGAATAAAAGCTGGTGCTTCTTTAATACAAATAATAACCTCTATGATATATGAAGGGCCCGGTGTTATTAAAAAAATAAATAAAGGTTTAGTTAGATTGTTAGAAAAAGATGGTTATAAAAACATAAGTGAAGCTATTGGTAAAATGTAGAATTATTGAACTAGTTTTAAAAAAAGTTTTTCCATATCTGATCTAACCATTATTTCTAATCTTGTTTTTGAGTTTATCTTGTTTATTAAATCCTTAAGCGCTTGATCATCACATTCAAATTTTTTAATACTAGAAGTAGTTACATTTGTTTCGTTTAAAGTTCTACCTTCTGCTATTTCTCTTGCTCTCTTTAATAATGGTGGTGCGTTGGTTAAAGAATACGCCAGGTTTCCATATCTTTTCTTGTATAGTATTACTACTTCTTCTGGTATGTAAAAGCAATCTATAATATGTTGGCCATTAATGTTCCCTTCTTTTTGTTGAATTACCTCAAAATAAACTACTTGCATTCAATACAAGATTTATAATCACTTTAAAACATTTACGTGATTACCTGGAGTAATAAAAATAGTTATTTTATCAGAATTAATTATGTTAGTAAGTTTTTTATTTAATAATATTTAAATACTGGTTTGTTTTTTAATATATTATGAAAAAAAGAGGGCAGGTTACTGTTTTTGTTATTATTGGTTTTTTAATTTTAATAATTATTGGTGTTATTTTTTTTATAATTAGTGCTAAAAACAAATTTTCTGAAAGTGAAATTACTGCTTCTAGCATAGATGAGGTTAGAAGGCAAGTTAATTTGGATGTTAAATTATGTTTTGAAAATATTGTTGAAAATGGAATATTAGATGGGGCTAGACATGGAGGTAATGCTGTTTTAATGAATAAACTTGGTTCTGATTCTGTTCGTGAGAGTGGGTTGGATATTTGTAAAACCTTGTTAACGGCTACACAAGAAATAAGACTTGCTTTTGGGCCAAATAGGAAATATACTCAAGATAGTGTGTGTGTTTTATATGATTCTAATAACATTGCAATAAATGAAGAACAGATTAATGATGATACAGTGCTTAACTTTGTTAGTGCTCCTCTTGACCTTAATAATTTTGAGAATTCTTTAAAGAATTATCTTAGCGATAGATTACCTAGGTGTCTTAATGAATTTAATCAATATAAAACTAAAGGCTGGGGTATTGGGACATTGAATGTAGAAAACATTGATGATGTTGGTGGTGTTGCTGAGCTATTAAAACAACGTAAAGATGAATATATCATTATTAATCCAGGATTTGATACTTCTTGTCCGATGGAGGGGAAATTTGTTGCTTCTTTGAAAATGCCTTTAAAATTTTCAAGAGTAAGGTCTATTGGCAATGAAGAGTCTTTTGTACTTGATAATCAGGAATTCATATATAATGCAAATCTTAAATATTTTTATACAAAATCAGATGAGCTATTAAAAGATCTTCTTTCTATCGGGTTTGAACAAACAAAAATTTCTGAAATGCCGAATGCTGGCGTATGTAAAAACTGTTGGGATATAAAGGATGGGCTTGTCGAATTTGAAAGAAAGGTTGAAGATCCATCTTCTGGTGGTTGTGATGGCTGTCATTTTTACAAAGCTACAGATCCTAATACTGGTGCGTATTTTTTTAATATTAAATGTGGCGAGTATTTTATGAGTTTAAATAATCCAATAAATGTTAATGGTAAGGAAATTGTTTTAAAAGAAGCTAATGTAGACAATATTATAGTTAGTGTTGATGGTGTTTCTGGAGAAACAATTAATAAAGATTCTACTGTTGATGTTGGTGGTATTGACTTTACTTTTGATAATTATGATCAAGATACTGGGAAGGTTACTCTAATAATTGGGGAGAGTTTAAGTTACTTATGGGGTTATTATTTTGGTTGTAGTTCAAATGTTGATATTTGTTTTATAGAATGTGATAATAATATGGGGCCTGCAACAATGCAGCCTAATGATTGTTAATATGAAAAAAATAATTTTAATTTTATTTTTTGTAATGATTTTTGTTAGTCTGGTGAGTGCTAGTGGATTGTATCCTGTTTCTATGGAAGACTTAGTTCATCCGGCTTGTAATAATAATGGCAGATGCGATTATTTTGAAAGTTCTCAAACTTGTCCTAATGAATGTAATGCAGAAACTTTTAATACAGATACTGTTAGCGGTGAGACTAGTACTACTACAATAATTAGTTCATCATATACAACTATTCCTGTTATAAATGAACAAATCAATGAACAAGTGGATGAAATTAATGAACAATCTTCTGTGGTTAGTATTATAGCAAAACAACCAGTAAAAATACCTTGGACTTTAATTTTGGCTTTTGGGTTTACTATTGGAATTATTTTTTTGGTTGTAGTACTTTATTTGTGGATTAAGGGACAAACTAAAACATCAAAACAAAGTGAAAATAAAAAAAGAAAGGTTAGATCTAATAATGAAGAAGATGAATTTGGATTACCATCTAGGCCTAAACGCGGGTTTGGTGTTTAAGTTTATAGGTTAGTATTAAGTTTATTATTATTAAAACATCTAATACTAAACAACCCATACAAAACGCTTTTAAAATAAAAATTTCTATGAACAATAAATAGAAAGCAAAGAATAAAGAAAATATGGTTAGCAAATAAATGTAATTAATGGTATGTTTCTCTTTTTCTGGATTTTTATAAGCTATTCTTGATAAAACCAAGATTACTGTGAAAAAGAGTATTCCTAAAAAAGCTACTGGAATACCTATCTTTGGTGGAAATAATGAGTAAATGCTTTTATTAACCACATCACAAGAAAAAATCTCTCCTATGTCGCAGAATCGTTTTCCTGGTTTAGAATAGTGCAAATAAATTAAATAAATTGACACTAATGTTGATAATACAGAAGTAATTGAGATATAATTCAATAGTTTTTTTTCTTTCATCTTGTTTTTAGAAAAATTTATATTTATAACTCTTTTGATATTAAGAATGATTAATTTTAATATTGACCCGGTACTTTTAAGATTAGGACCTATTCAAATAAGATATTATGGGCTTGTTTATGTTATTGGACTTTTACTTGGTTTGTACATATTAAATAAAGCAAGGAAAAAAGGTATTTTGGATTTAAAAGATGGTCAAGAATATGATCTAATATTTTATATAATGTTGGGTATGTTGATTGGTGCTAGGTTATTTCATGTTATCTTTTGGGGTTTAAATTATTATATTAGTAATCCTTTAAAAATATTTTATTTGTGGGAAGGAGGAATGAGTTTTCATGGGGGTCTAATTGGTATTCTAGTAAGCGGATATATTTACTGTGAAAAAAATAAGATAAATGTGGCAAAACTAGCAGATGTTTTAACTTTACCTGCTGTTTTTATTTTAGCCTTAGGGAGGATTGTAAATTTTATTAATCAAGAAATATATGGAACAATAACGGCTTTGCCTTGGTGTGTAGAATTTAAAAGCATAGAAGGTTGTAGACATCCTGTGCAACTTTATGCAGCTTTAGGTAGATTTATAGCTTTTTTTATATTATTAAAATTTGGAAATAAACATAAAGAAGGCTTTGTTTTTTGGAATTTTGTTTTTCTTTTTGGTCTAGGTAGATTATTTTTAGATTTTTTAAGAGAGGATATAAGATATCTTGGGCTAAGCTTTGGACAGTGGTTTAGCTTAATTATGTTAATTTTAAGCGGTTATGTTCTATTTAGATTTTATATGGAGGATATTAAAAAAGTATTTTCTTTTAAGAAGAAATAAACCAAAGACTATAATTATTATACTTAAAATAAATGAATTAAAAAATAATTTATACGCAAAGTCTTTAAAAAATTCATAAGGGAATAAATTAATTAAATTATCTTTTGAAGGGTCTAATAAATATAAATCATTATTAAAGAGCAGTTTATGAAAAGTGTTGTTGAAAAAGTCCTCAAAATTTATAAAATAAAAAGATAAAATTATGATTATTGATGTTATACCTGAAATTATGAGTGATTTTCCCAGGGTTTTATAGTTTAAGATTATTAGGACTATTAATAATACTATGATTATATACAATAAGATTAATGTTTTGTATATTAGGTTCTTAACATCTTTTAAATGAAACTTTTCCCTTTCATTAAAGAAATCTGTTGTTAAATCTTTATTATTTTGGAAATAGGAGAACAGATTCTTTGTGTTTGTTAGTGCTAATTCTTTCGGTATGGAAATATTTAGTTTATCAAATTCCTTCTGATAGAAACTTAGGTTATAAATTAAAAGCCTAAAATTAAATAAAAAAATGAATAATACTAATATGATTATTAAAAGTGTTTTTCTCATGGGTGTTAGATTTGATATATTTTAGTAAAATTAACTATAGTAAGCTTTATATATTAAACTTTTATTGTTTTTTAGGGATTATTAATATTACGGCTAAAATATGGATAATAATCAAATAAAAGGGTAGAAAACGAAACATGGGAGAAAAAATGGAAAATAATAGTGTTAATGATAAAAAATCAAGTTTCTTGGGTAAAATCAAGTTTTGGCAAATTTCTAGTATTGTGCTATTAATATTATTTGTAGTGTCTATAATAGCTAATTTTTCAGGCAGAGGTTTATCTGGTGCTATTAGTAAAGATGATGCACAAGGAAAAATACAGCAATATGCTAATATTGTTACAGGTGGGGCTATTGTTGATGTTGGTAGTATATCTGATGACGGGGAAAATGGGTTGTATAAAGTACCTCTTACTGTAAAAGGGCAAATTATGACTGGTTATATAACGAAAGATGGGAAATTATTTTTTCCTGCAGCTGTTAATCTAGATGATTTTTTTAAACAGGTTGGAGACATAGAGGGTAAAACAACTGAACTACTTGATAATGAGCAAGTTCAAGTACCTAATGAACCTGTTAGGGTTAGTGTAGATGACGATCCTGTTTTAGGGGATAAAAATGCTCCTGTGATTATTCTAGAATTTAGTGATTTCCAATGTCCTTATTGTGGTAGATTTGAGAGCCAAGCCTTTGATCAAATTAAGAAAGATTATATTGATACTGGCAAGGTTAAGTTTGTTTATAGGGATTTTCCATTAAACAGCATACATCCTTATGCACAAAAAGCTGCTGAAGCTTCTGAATGTGCCGATGAACAAGGGAAATACTGGGAATATCACGATAAATTGTTTGAAAATCAGCAGGCTTTGACTGTTGAAGATTTAAAGGAATACGCAAAAGAATTAAAACTGAGCATAGATAAGTTTAACGATTGTTTAGACTCAGATGCTATGGTGGAAGAAGTTCAGAAAGATCTTAGTGAAGGTGAAAGCTATGGTGTTACTGGTACACCTGCTTTTTTTATTAACGGTCTTTTATTAGAGGGAGCTCAGCCATTTGAGAACTTCAAGAAAATCATTGACGAGGAATTAAGCAAAACAGCTTAATTTTTTTATTTTTTAAAATGGAAAACGGCTTAAGAAGAAATAATATAATCTATTTGGCCTGTTTGGCTTCTCAACTAGATAAATTAGCTGTTGAATTTGATAATACTACTTTAGTAGAACCCACGGCTAGGATGTTTTTAGATCTTTTTGGGAGATTATTCCAAAGTGAAAGTGGTGAATATTGGGGACAAAGGAGGGAACATCTTAAGTCTGATCTAAGTGAACTTAATAGGCGATTGGGAGAAGTTGAATGCCAATATTCCTTTGGTAATTGGTACTAATGGGTGGAAATGAAAAAAAGTTTTTTGGTTATCTTAATCATTTTTGCTTTAGGCATTTTTGGTTATTGGGGATTTACCTTTTATGTAGTTAAAGGTAATAGTGTTAGTCCTGCGTTTGTTGATTGTTTAGTTGATAACGGTGTTGTTATGTATGGTTCTGCTACATGTCCGTACTGTCAAACACAAAAAGAAATGTTTGGAAGAAGTGCAACAAAAGAATTATATAATAAAGATGGATATATTGAATGCCCTGAAAACCAGAAATTATGTGAATCTAAGGGTATAACAGGCTATCCGACATGGATTATCAATGGCACTAAATATGAAGGAGTTCAAAGCATAGAATTATTATCAAGTATAACTGGATGTGAATTATCTTATGAGTAGGGTATTTTATTTGTTATTTTTAAGTTAATATATCTTTAAATATAAGTTTTAGTTTTTGAGATGTGGGTGCCTCTAAATTTGTTGTTTTAGAGGATTGTAAAATATGTTTGAAGTTTTTAAGAAGAAATATTTATACTTTCCAGGATGTTTAACTAATTATGCTCTTCCTGAAATTGTTGAGAATTACAAAAAAATCTTTCTTAAACTAAAAATTCAGGTTTATAGCTTAGGCGCTTTAAACTGTTGTGGTGCAATAGCATACAATAATGGATATAGCAAGGATTTTGAAGAAATAAGAGGTAGAAACATAGATGCGTTAAATCAGAATGGTGTAAAAAACATAGTAACTAATGATTCTGGCTGCTTAAAAGTCTTTAATGAATTGTATAGCATTAATGCTTTACATGTTTCTCAATTATTACTTAAAAACGTAAAAAAACTACCAGTAAAGTTTGACGAGAAAGTGAATTATTATGATGGTATTCAACTAGGAATTTATGATGAACCTAGGAAAGTGTTAGGGGCTTTGGGCTTTGATGTTATTGAATTAAGAATGAACAAGCAAAATTCTATACTTTGCGGTGCAGAAGGTGGTTTAATACAAAATTTGCCTTCTTTAGCAAATAAAATTAGTAAAGATGTTTTTGATTCGTGTACTGAAAAAAAATTGATAGTGTCAGATCCTTTAATATATTACCATTTAAAGAATAATGCCCCTAAAAATATACAAGTTTTAGAGTTAAGTGAGGTAATCTTATGAGCATAGTTTGGTTTGAAAATTTAGTCGGAAAGGAAAATGTTTCTGATGAAATAGTTGATAGAGAAGTTTATGGTACTGATGCCAGTCAAATTAAAGGTAAATGCGATAAGGTAATTTGGGCTACTGAAGTTAAACATTTGCATCAAATAGTTCTTTACGCAAAAAGAAATAAATTAAATATTGTTCCAAGAGGGGCAGGAACAAATCTAGTTGGGGCTACTGTTCCTGATAATTCTATAGTAATAGATTTTAGCAAGATGAATAATATTTTGGCCTTAACCAGCAATTATGTTGTTGTTGAGCCGGGTGTTGTATTAGATGATTTAAATATTGTTTTAAGAGATAAGTTTTTTCCAATACAACCAGAAGATAGTGCAACTTGCACTATAGGTGGCATGGTCGGGATTAATTCTACTGGTTTCTATGAAAAAAAATATGGAAGGATGAAAGACTGGGTTTTAGAGGTTGAAATGATTGATGGAAATGGTAGACTAAAAACATATGATAACAAGGTTGTTGGAAAAGAAGGGATTTTGGGTTTAATAACTAAAGTAAAACTAAAGATTATAGATAGGGTAAATGACAGAAGTTTAAATGTTTTTAAATTTGAAAAACTAACAGATGTTTTTAATAAAGTTAGTGAACTAAAGAAGAATGAGGAAGTTAATGCTATTGAGTTTATTGATTCAATTGCTGCTAGGTTAATTGGTTTAGAGGATAAATATTATTTAATTATTGAATATATTGGTCTAGAGGGTTCAATAAGAGATTATAATGAGATTAACAGGTTATGGTATATAAGAAAAAAAGTTTTTCACAAATTAGCTTCAAATGGGTTTATTTATTTGGAAGATCCATTAATACCATATGAGAACTTAGCTGAGTTTTTGTTTTATTTAGAAGATAAAGGAATACCTTGTTACGGGCCTATAGGGGTAAACGTTTTATATCCTTGTTTTTTAAATAGAGAGGACATAAAAGATATGTACGATCTCGTTTTAAAATTAAGAGGGGTGGTAGGAGCTAGACAAGGTATTGGTCTTTTGAAAAAAAATTATTTAAATGAAGTTACCAAAGATGAATTAAAAAGTTTAAAGGAACAAATGGATCCTTTATATATTATGAATAGGGGGAAGGTGATTTAAGATGGTGTATATAGGCGATGCAATAGCAGAAAAAATTGAATGTTTTTCAAGCCTTGATGTAAATACATTTGAAAGTGAAATTCTTGGTGGTTTAGAATACTTAACTTCATTAGGAAAAAACGATGAAGTTGTTTTTCAAGTTGGTGGAAATAAACTTGTGGATGAGTTATTGAATGGTGCTGATGCTATAGCTTATCTTTATCATAATAGAATGCCAATGGAGCATAATAGTAGAATTATTCCTATTGGGATATATGGTACGCCCCAAGCAAATGGGCTTTATGATGAAAGTCCAATAAGAGACGGAACTTATGAAGTGCTGAGTTTAGATGACATAAATAAATTAGATTATCCTTTGTTCTGTTTTGAAATTGATATCAAAATAGCCTATGCTAATGGGTTGAATTTGGCTTTATGGGTATCCAGAAAAAAACCAAAGGCAGTTGACCTAAATCAATTATTGCTCTTTGAGGTGATTTAAAATGCCAGGAGTAGATAAATGTATATTATGCGGTAAGTGTAGGGCAGACTCAGCTTTATTAAAAGCTACTGGTAAAGAAATATTAACTGCTAGGGGCAAGGCGTTGTTAATAATGAAAGGAATTCTAGATAAAGTTTTTTATATTGATCCTTTAAATGATGTTACTGTTAGGAGTTGTCCTACTGATGTTGAAATTAGCGAAGAAGTTAGAAAACAAAGAGAAAGATTAGTGGAAAATGGGATGGAAACTAAAGCCAACAGAAGGATGATAGAGAATATAAGGGAATTTGGGAATCCATATGGTAATTTAGAGAAGAAAGACATAAAAGAGGTTTACAGTTAGGAGGAGATTAAAATGAATAATGGACTAGTTTTTTTAATTGAAGATAAAAATAAAATGTATAGAAAGATAACACCTAATTCTTTAAGGGGTGTTTTTGAACCTACTAGAGAGACTGTATTTGTTACGGATATTATTCCTTTTGGTTTTGAAACTAATGTGGAACAATATGGTAATGAAAAAAGAGATGTATTAATGGATACAGTAAATTTTTTAGCAGAACAAGCTAAGGAAAAAGGAGCTGAATTGGTATTGACTGATTTTAGATATGCAGATGGGAAAGATAGATATGGGATTCATGGAAAAGTACAATTTTATTTATATAGATAGGTAATTTTATATATTTGGTTTTTTTGTCTTCTTTATATGTATTATCAACAAGAGATAAAAGATGTTTTAAGAGAGTTAAGTAGTTTTGAGAAAGGTTTATCTGAAAAGGAAGCTCAAAGAAGATTAGAAAAATACGGAAAAAATATTATAGAAAGAAAACATAGAATAAGTGCCTTAAAAATATTTTTAAAACAATTTCTAAATCCTTTAGTTATTATTTTAATAATAGCAACTGTTGTAGTTTTTATATTTAAAGAGTATTTAGATGGAATTGCAATATTAATAATCTTATTATTGAACGCTATTCTAGGATTTTTCCAAGAATATAAAGCTGAAAAAGCCATAGAATTATTAAGAAAGTTAAGTACACCAAACTCTAGAGTTGTAAGAGACGGAAAAGAGAAAATTATTTCTTCTGAATTATTAGTTCCTGGAGATATTATAATTTTTGAAACTGGCGATAAAATTAATGTTGATGCTAGACTAATTGAAGTTTTAAACTTAAATTTAGATGAATCTGTTTTAACTGGCGAGAGCATACCTGTAAATAAACAAATTAAACCAATTAAAGAAGATGTTATGATTGCTGATCAAAACAATATGGTTTTTTCTGGTAGTTTGGTTGTTGATGGTAAAGGAAAAGCAGTAGTCACCTATACTGGTATGTATACCGAGATAGGTAAGATTGCAAAACTTGTTGAAGAAACAAATACTGGAGAAACACCATTACAAAAAGAATTAAAAAAATTGGGTAATATTTTGGGCATTTTTGCAATAATAATTGCCTTTGTTGTTTTCTTATTAGGATTATTAAAACAACTAAGCTTGTTTGAAGTTTTTAAGACTTCTATTTCTTTAGCTATTGCAATCATTCCTGAAGGTTTGCCTGCTGTTGTTACAATAAGTTTAGCGCTAGGTGTACAAAAAATGTTAAAGAAAAAAGCGTTAATAAGAAAATTACATGCCGTTGAGACCCTGGGAAGTACAAATGTCATATGTTCGGATAAAACAGGAACTTTAACAAAAAACGAGATGACTGTAACTGACTTATTTGCTAATAACGAGGAAATTAAAGTTACTGGGAAAGGTTATGAAACAAAAGGAATCTTTTTATTGAATAATAAGAAAACAGACCCTAAAAAATTTATTAATTTAATTAAAGTTTGTGCTGGGTGTAATAACGCTACCTTGCCTGATGTCGGGGATCCCACTGAAAAAGCTTTACTAGTTTTAGCGAAAAAAGCAAACATTAACAAATTTGAGGGAAGACTTGAGGAGGAGCAATTTAATTCTGAGAAAAAATATATGTCTGTTACTTATAGGATGGATAACGAGAAAGTTAGATTTATCAAAGGGGCCCTTGAAAAAATAGTTAAATTTTGTGATTCTATTGAGATAAATAATAAAATAATAAAATTTAGTGCTAAGGAAAAAGAGTTTATTTTGAAGAAAAATTCTGAGATGGCTTCAAGAGCCTTGAGGGTTTTAGGGTTTGCATATGAAAAAAATAATAGAACTATATTTGTTGGTTTAGCTGGAATGATTGATCCTCCTAGGAAAGAAGTTAAAGTAGCTATAAAGATTGCTAAAGATGCCGGGATAAGAGTTATAATGATTACTGGTGATCATAAAGAGACCGCACTAGCGATAGGTAAAGAAATTGGAATTTCTGGTAAAGCTATTAGTGGTGAAGAGCTTGATGAATATGATATTGAGGATTATATTGATCATGTTAATGTTTACGCTAGGGTAAGTGCAGAGCATAAAGTAAGAATTTTAGAGGCTTTGCAAAGAAAAAATAATGTTGTTGCTATGACGGGTGATGGTATTAATGATGCTCCTGCCTTAAAAAAAGCGGATATTGGGGTTGCAATGAATATTAAAGGCACAGATGTTGCGAGAGATGCTTCGGATATGATTTTGGTTGATGATAATTTTGCATCTATTATAAATGCTGTTAAAGAAGGTAGAGTGATTTATGATAATATCAAGAAATTTGTTAAATATTTATTAAGTGCTAATTTGGGTGAAATTTTTATAATATTGTTTAGTTTAGTTTTAAATTTGCCCTTGCCTTTATTGCCTTTGCAAATATTATGGGTAAATTTAGTTACAGATGGATTGCCAGCCTTGGCTTTAGGTATTGATCCTCCAAGCGGTAATGTTATGAAGAAAAAACCACGAGATAAAAATGAGAATATTTTGAAAAACACTTTTTCATTTATTTTTTTAGCTGGGGTTTTAAGCACTTTAATAACCTTAATTTTATTTAAGATTAATTTAGGTTTAGGATTAAATAAAGCCAGAACGATTGCATTAACTACTTTAATACTATTTGAACTATTTTTAGTTTTTAGTATTAGAAGCGAGGAAGTCTTAATTAAAATAAAAAGTAACAAATACCTATGGTTGGCTGTTATATCTAGTCTTGTTTTGCATTTGATTGTTATGTATACATTATTAAATACTTTTTTTAGATTGGTTCCATTAAACATTCACGAGTGGTTGGTTATTATATTATGGAGCGGTAGTGGGTTTGCGTTTTTTGAATTAATTAAAATAGTAAGAAAAAGATTTTCTAAATCAATAATAAAAAATATTTAAAAAATTATTTTTTTGAAAACCAGCAAAGTCCTATTAATAGAAAGACTACAGTATACCAGTTAAGTCTCCACCATAAAGGACCACCAGTGTAATCTTGAATTAAATAAATCAATCCTATTAATAATATGATTAAACCCCATCTTTTGTGATTTGGGCAACACACATAACACATATTTGAAGAATTAGATTGCATATTTGCAACTTTAGTTGTCTTTCTTTTTCTTTTAGCCATTAATTTTCCCCCCTTTTTAAATAATTGATATTAAATTTTACATTTTCTTTATTTATAAAAAAGTGTTTTATTTATTGAGTAGTTAAACCAAGAACTTCTTTTAATTTTTCCCTATCAAAACCCAAAAAGACCTTATCTTCCACTTTGATTACGGGTGTGTTTGATTGTCCTGATATTTCCTGCATTTCTTCGAACTTTTCTTTATTTCGTGATACGTCAATTATTTCAAAATTTATATTATTAGATTTAAGTAAATTGCGTATCATATCAGAATAGATATCGTTTTTTCCAGTATAAATTTTAACTATCATTTATGAATCCTTTTTATATATCTAGCAATTTATCTTGTGTGTATTGTTTGCCTGTTTTTAAAGCAATTTCTGCCTTTTGTAGTTCTGATCCTAAGTCTAGAGCATGGGAGATCTCTGATAGAACATTGTTATTTGCTAGTTGTGCAATTAATTCTCCGGCTACTTTTCCTTCATACTCTTTTATTGGTGAACTATCAGTGTTTAAGTGAGTTACTGTAATTTTTTCATTATTAAGTTTTATAATAAAATTTCCTTTTGGATCTTCTTTAAAATTTACTAAATTCCCCAATGGACTTGCCTTTATTAATTCTTTATCTCTATATTTTTCTATTATGTCTTTTGCATCTGTCCAGTTTTTTTCATAAATATGTGCACTACCGGAAATAATTGTTAATGTTCCTAGTTTTAGTTGTGTTTCTTTTGAGATTTCTTTTACTATATTGCCCTGTAATCTTCTTAAGGCAAATGCATTTCTTGGCCAGGCTTCATACATGTCATTACTTCTAATATAGGAGGTCATATGTAATGTATCGTCTTGTACTAGGCAATGTACAAAATTAATGCATGGTGGTTCATCTCCTGATGAATCTTTATCATAATTCCAGGTAAAAGCTATTGCGCTTCTTTTATGTGGTTTTTTCTTTAATAGATCAATTATGAATTGGATTTGATCGACTTTTGTTCCATCTTTTAATTCTGCAGCTCTTAATCTTTGTCCATATGTGTAGTTTACATCCGGAATTTCTAGATTGGTTGTTACTTGAGGTATGTATCCTTCTAATTCTTCTTTGGTAAATTGAAAATACTCTTCCCATTTGTAATTGTCTGGGTCTTCATCTGAAATTACTGTTGAGATGTTGATTAATTCTTTTTGGTCACCGCCATATGAAGAAGCTTTAGTAGCACCAAACCTCATGATATTATAAAGAATTTCCAGCCATGCGCTGCCAGTTGTTCTTTCCCTTATTTTATGAACTGTTGGGTCTGATGGGAATCTTTCTGGAGCTTCAATTTTATTTTCAGGGAATGTTTCTGGTTCTCCATAACTTGGTTTTTTTTCAAGTTCTTGTATTTTTACAGATATATCTGAGGGAGTTTTTCCTCTCATATCTATTATTTCTACGTTATTTCTGAAATTATCAATTGCTTCTTTTGGGATCGCTTTATGTAATTTAGAGTTTTGTATTCCTTTGATACAATGTTCTTCATCTACGCCTTTTTCTTTTAGTGCTAATAATGCCTCACCTGATTTTGCTAGGTCTTGTCCTGTTATAATTAGATATCTGATATTTTTATTAGCTAAACAATTCCTTATAAGAAAGCTTATTCCTCCATTAAAGTATAGTTGACCTATTGCTGAATATAGGTTAGAATCTAAATTATCTGCAATTATCTTTCTAGGACTCCATAAAGTAATTACACCAATATTGGATTCTTGATTTCCTAGGATTACATTCTCTTTTTCATATAAAGGCCAATCAAACAAGATATATTCCCCCTGTTTTTTATAAAGTTAAAACATAGCATTTATAAAAATTACTATTATGGAGATATTATGTTAATAACTATGGTTCTTTCTCTTAGTCCATCAAGCTCAACTATTGTGGAGATTGCCTTTGGCCTGGTTCTAACTTATTATTAGAGCAGAAGTTGTATGTTTGTTATATAAAAAACAGATTCCTTGTTTAATTTTTGACTTTTTTACTCTTTTTTGTATTTGATTTTTGATGCCAATACATTCTTGTTTTTTTGTTGTATCTATTGTTAATTCCATTTTGAAATTGATTAAAATTTGTTTTATAAAGGTATTGCAAAAACCTTTTAAATTATAAAAAACAATCATGGTGCATGGAGAAAGTAACTAAAGAAAAATTAGATAAATATTTTCAAGTTAGTAAAAGTGCGTTAGAAGAAGCTAAAAAATCAACTGAAAATGTTGATATTAATGATTCTACAAGAAAAGATTTTATTGATACTGTTGAAAGATATATAAGTGATGCAGAACATTTTGCTTCTAAGGGTGATTTAGTAAATGCCTTTGCTGCCCTAAATTATGCCCATGGTTGGTTAGACGCAGGTGCTAAAATTGGTGTTTTTGATGTTGATAATTCTGAACTGTTTGCTGGTGTAGATAAATAATATGTGAAGCATAAAAAATATAAACAATGAGAGTTGTTACATAATAATGCAACGTTTTTTGGATGTGTTAAAAAGAAGTAAATATTCTTATATTATTGCTGTTAGTTTGGTTACAACAATTATACTTATAAATTCTATTTTAGACTTTACTGATAGGATTAAGGATAATAAATTTTTAATAGTTTTGAGCCTAGTAATATTTTACTTTTTCGTAGTAATATCAATAAAGGAGGAAATTTGGAAAAATGGAGAATAAGAATGGAATGTCACAACTGGCATGGTTTATTATTGTAGTAATAATCATTATAATTATTGCCAGATACCTGGGTTGGATTTAATAAAATAAAATATGGTGAAAGTAATCAGTTTAGGTGGGAGTTTAATAGTCCCAAATGAAATAGATTCCGATTATTTAAATAGATTTAAAAAATTAATGATCAATCTTTCTAAAAAAGAGAAATTTGTAATTGTTTGTGGTGGTGGAAAAACTGCTAGAATATATATTAATGCTTTAAGAAAAAATGGTATAAGTGAAAAAATCTGTAGCTATATAGGGATTAGAATTACTAGGTTAAATGCTTGGTATATTATTAATCTATTTGGCAAATACACTTCTCAAAAACTTAGCAAGTCATTGCAGGAAGTTAAAAATTTATTAAAGAAAAGAAACATAGTTGTTGTTGGTGGATTAAGATATAGACCAAATAACACAAGTGATGGAACGGCTGCAAATATTGCTGGAATGTTAAAATGCGATTTTATTAACTTAACTAATGTTAAAGGTTTGTATAATAAAGATCCGAAACTAAAAGGGGCGAAGTTTATTCCTAAAATTTCATTTAATGCCTTTTATAAAATGGTTAATAGGATTAAATATAAAGCAGGTCAACATTTTGTTTTAGATCAGACGGCTTCTAGAATAATAAAACAAAATAAAATAAAAACCTATATTTTAAGCGGTGATTTAAAAAATTTAGAAAATATGATAAAAGGAAAAAAATTTATTGGTACTGTTATTGATAAAGCTTAGGCTTTGAACTAATCTTTCTTTGAATCTGTTCTATTTCTTCTCTTCTTCTTAGTTCATCTAATCTCTTATAAGGATCATCACATTCTTCACATGCTTTAATCCCTTGCCTTAGATATACTAAAGATACATCACCATGTGCTGCCCTTTGGGCATATTGACTTTGTCGTATAAAACCCATTTTACTTACCTCCCAATTAGTATAATAGGAAATTTCGTTCTTCCTAAACATAATCTGTCTATTTCGCTTAATCTTCCATTTAACAAAGTTGGCGGAATAGAAATACGTTGATTATAAGGGTAAACAACAGAATAATCAATCCTAACTTGACTATCATAATTTGTTATTGTTACTCCCTTTAATTTATTACTACCATATACACGATGCTGTTTGGTTATTTCATCAATGATCAAATCAAAAAGATTATTTTGTTCTTTCATTTTAGTATATACATTATATAAATTATATATATTTTATCTATTCTCATAATTTATAAACTTTATTATTTTTCTTTGTTTTATGGTTATAATAATCGTAACTGGAACACCCGCTACAGGAAAAACAAAAATAGCAAAATTAATATCCAAAAAATACAAATTAAAGTATGTAGATGTAGGCAAATTAGTGAAGGATAATAAAGTATATGACAAATATGACAAGAAATTAAGAACTTATATTGTTGATGTAAAAAAATTAAATAAATCTTTAATGAATTTAATTAAAAAAGAAAAAAATCTAGTTTTAGATTCTCATTTAACCCATTATTTAGATAAAAAATATGTTGATTTATGCATTGTTACTAAGTGTGATATAAAGGTTTTGAAAAAAAGATTAGAAAAAAGAAAGTATCCAAAAGAAAAAATAAGAGAAAATTTAGATTCAGAAATTTTAGATGTTTGCCTAGTTGAGTCTTTAGAAAAAGGGTATAAAGTTAAAGTAATTGACACTACAAAAGGTTTAAATAAAAAAGATTTAGAATTAAACATATGATAGATATAATCGATTTTGAATATAAGGGAGAGATGTTGGGATT
This sequence comes from Candidatus Woesearchaeota archaeon, assembly GCA_964432435.1. Classification (GTDB taxonomy): domain Archaea; phylum Nanobdellota; class Nanobdellia; order SCGC-AAA011-G17; family JACPIM01; genus JACPIM01. The sequence continues at coordinate 72,890 of CAYSNL010000002.1, forward strand.
TACTAAGTTTTATACTTTTAAAGATTTCAAAATAGAAGTTGGTGGTGATGATAAAAAAAATAGGAAAATTGTTGAAAATAAAAATGTTGATATTTTTTTAAGCCCGGAGAAAACAAGGGATAAAGACTTTATGCATTCAAGGGATTCTGGATTAAATCAGGTGTTATGCAAGCTGGCTAATAAAAACAATATTGCAATTGGATTCAACTTCAATGATCTTTTAAAAAGTAAAAATAGGGCTTCAGTTTTAGGTAAAATGATACAAAATGTGGGATTATGCAGAAAATATAAAGTTAAAATGATTATTATAAGTGGGGCTATGAATAAATGTGAATTAAGAGCAGCTAAAGATCTTGTTAGCTTTGGAAGAATCATAGGAATGACTCCTGGAGAGGCAAAAAAAGCCTTAAATTTTGAAAGGAAAAAGGTTTAAATATTCATTAAATCAAAAAATAATTAAAAGTGGTGAATTTTAAAAACAAGTTGGTTTTTTTAACTGTAATCATTATATTAATTTTTGGTTTAATTGTTTTTTTGCCTAAAGAAGTAAGATCTGAAAAAATTAGTTCTGAGGTAGAAAAAGAGTTAGAAAATAATAAAGAAGTTCCTGTTATAGTAAGGTTCAGTGATTCTAATGTTGGTATTGCAAAGGCCAGTATTAGTTTTAAATCAGCCAAGGAAGAGTTAAAAAATAAAGGTTTTAAAGAAAAAATAAACTTAGAAAGTTTTAATGCTGTTGCTGGAAATGTGACAGAAGAAGTGTTAAAAGAATTAAAAGAAAATCCTAATGTTGAAAGCATACAATTTGATCATAGATTTTCAGTTGCTTTAGCAGATTCAACAAATATAATCAATGCTACTTTGGTGCATACTTTTGTTTTAAAGAATAATATTACTGGACTAGGTTTTGGGATTTGTATTTTAGATACTGGTGTAAATTATAGTCATGTTGATTTTGGTGGTTGTTTTGGTAATGGATGTAGAATTGTTGATGGATACGATTATATAAACTTAGATAGTGATCCTTATGATGATCATGGTCATGGAACTCATGTTACTGGAATTGTTAATAAGATAGTACCTAATGCTAATTTAATACATATCAAGGTTTTGAGTTCTGGTGGTGGTGGTACTGAAAGTGGCATAAGTTCTGGGATAGACTGGTGTGTTAGTAATAAAACGAAATACAATATAACTGCGATATCAATGAGTATTGGTAGCGATAATACTTTTAGTAATTATTGTGATAGTACTTTTCCAACTTTAACTGCCGCTATTAATAATGCTATAAAAAATAATATTACTGTTTTTGCTGCAAGTGGTAATAATGGTGTTACAAGTGGTATAACAAGTCCTGCATGCATTAAAAATGCCACTTCTGTTGGCGGAACAAATAAAGATGATACTATGGGTAGTTATACTAATAGGAATGATTTATTAGATTTATTAGCTCCAGGTTCTGATATAACATCTACATCTATTACTGGTGGTTATGTTAGTATGAGCGGTACAAGTATGGCAACACCTCATGCTGCGGGGGTAGTTGCTTTATTACAACAATATGATTATGAACAAAATAATTCTTATTTAGACCCTTATAAAGTCCAAAGTGTTTTAAATGATACTGGAAGATTGATAGATAGCTGGAGGAGAATTAATATTAAGAATGCAATAGCTAGTATTGACATTATTTTTCCTGAATTATATTTAGATAAGCCTACAAATGGAACTATTTTTAATTCTATGAATAATATAAGTCTAAATTATACAGCTAAAGACAGATTTTTAAATAAAGTTTGGTATAATATAGATTCTTTAAATAATATAAGTTTACTTGGGAATACTTCTTTTTTTCCTTTAGGCGGAAATCATATATTGACTATATTTGCAAATGATACAAGTGGGAGTACTAATTTTACAAAAATTAGTTTTGGGTTAGATATACCAAGAGTTACTTTAAATATCCCTATAAATAATTATAATGCTTTAAATGGAAACTTGATTTTTAATTGTAGTGCATCTGATTTAACTGGGTTGGTTAATGTTAGTTTATTACATAACTTGACTGGTCAATGGTTAATAAATCAAACTAAAGGTGTGAATGGGCTGCGAGCCAATGTTTCCTTTAGTCTAAATCTGAGTGGTAATTTAACATTTGGTTGGAATTGTATAAGTTATGACACTAGTGGTTTTTTTGCTTTAGATGAAAATAGGACTATAAGAGTTAATTTTAATAGTGTACCTGTCGTAAATTCATTCTTTCCAAATAAAACGAATGTAACAATAGTCGAACCTCAAAATCAGAGCTTCAATATTAGTTATGGTGATGCAGATGGTGATTTGTTAAGTGTTAAATGGTATCTAAACAATAATGTTGCGAGTGAGACAGATAATTATACTTTTTATGGAAGTTATTCTAGTAGTAGGAATTATAATGTGACTGTTGTTGTAAATGATAGTTTAAGTTATAACTCGACTTTTTGGAATTTGACTGTTGAGAATTTGGAGTTTTGTGGTGATAATGTGAAAAATTCCACAGAAGCTTGTGATGGAAGTGATTTTGGTGGTGATAGTTGTTCTAATAGAGGATTTAATTCTGGTAGTTTAAGTTGTAATAGTGCTTGTTCAAGTATAGATGCTAATGCATGTAAAAATGAGGCTTCTGGTGGTGGAGGTGGTGGAGGCGGTGGTGGTACTCCTTTACCAACTGAAAAATTAGAACCAGCCCCATTCTTAGAAAGTTCTCCCGGAGAAGAGCTAAAATCCGAAAAAGCATCTGAGAATCTAGAAGTTGCTGAAGAACCACAAGAAGAAAAGGTCCCAGAACCTGAGAAGGTTGAAATTATCAAAAAAGAAGGGATTTTAAATGGTAAATTAAGAAATATAATAATTGGTTCTATTGTTGGATTATTGATATTTTCCTCCTTAATCTTCTTTTTCAGGAAGGAATACATGTTGATTAAAAGCAAAAATAAGAAAGATTAATCTTATTTTAACATTTAAATTATAAAACGCAAGATTTATATAGTACTTTTTTATTAATATAAATTTGTGAAGAGAAGAAAGGCTTGAAAGCTTGTTTCTCGGGGTGATAAAAATTAAGAATTTATTGCCGAGTTTAAAAGAAAGGAAGAGATATATTTTATATCAAATTAATAAGAAAATGGATAAATATGAAATAGAGAGAAGTTTAAAGGATTTCATAGGAGAATTAGGATTGGCTAAATCTGGTTTAAGGTTTATTAAACATCAAGGAGAAAAAGGTATAATCCAAGTTAATCATAATTTTGTTGATCATGTTAAAACTGGTTTGGCCCTAATCTATAGACCGGATATTACTATAAGAACTGTTAAAGTTTCTGGTAGTTTAAATGGGGTAAATTAAGATGGGTTTTCCTAGAGAAGTTACTAATGAGGATTTAAGATGGTATGCCGGATTACAAAGAAGGTTTCCTGATGAATCTGATACCAAATATTTTTTAAAAAGAACAGATCAGCTTGGGAGATATTTGTTTGTAAGTGGTGTTATTGGTAGGGGTAACTGTGTTATGAGTGAATATCAAAGGTTAATGCAAGAAGAACAAGGAGAGTTACAAATAGCCTTATTAGAACAAGTTTTAAATTTAGATTAATAAAGGAGGAATGAAAATGCAACCACAAATGTCACATCAGGTAATGGGTTATGATAGAACAAGTACTATGTTTAGCCCTGATGGCAGGTTATTGCAAGTTGAATATGCTAAAAAAACAGTTAAACAAGGTACAAGTGCAGTTGGTATTGTCTGTAAAGATGGTGTAGTTTTGGTAGCTGATAAAAGAATAGTTGAAAAATTAATAGTCCCTGAAAGTGTTGAAAAAGTTTTTCAAGTTGATGATCATGTAGCTGCAACAGCTTCTGGTATATTGAGTGATGGCAGAATCTTGATTGAGAGAGCACAAGTTTTAGCACAACAGCATAAAGTTACTTATGACTCACCAATAGATGTTCAAAGCATTGTTAAAGATATTTGCAATATAAAACAACAATTTACGCAATATGGCGGGGCAAGGCCATTTGGTGTAAGTATTTTATTTGCTGGTGTTGATGGCGATGAAAATGAAGGGGTTCCTAAGTTATTCTTAACTGATCCGACAGGAATCTTCTTTGAGTTTAAAGCTACAGCAATTGGTGAAGGTGAAATTGAGATAAAGGAAATTTTAGATAGTGAATATAAAGAGAATATTACTATTGAAGATGGTATAAAATTAGCTATGAAGACTATAAAAAAGGTTTTAGGGAAAGAGTTTGATATTTCAAGAATTGATGGAGCATATATCACTGTTAGCGAGAAGAAGTTTAATAGGTTAACGCAAGATAAACTTTCTAAATATAAGTAAGATGGTTAACGTAGATAAAGCAGTAGTTGCTAGATTAGAAAAGAATGGAAAGAAATTCGAAATTTTAGTAGATTGTGATAAAGCATTAGAACTGAAGCAAGGCAAAAGTATTTCTATAGATGATGTACTTGCTGTTGATGCAATTTACAAAGATGTAAAGAAAGGAGATAAAGCTAGTGAGCATGATTTACAGAACATATTCAAGACTAATGATGTTAGAGAAATAAGTAAGATAATTATTATTAAAGGAACTGTACAATTAACTAGAGAGCATTTAGCCAAACAAAGGGAAGAAGTTAAAAAACAGATAATTAATCTTATACATAGAAATGCGGTTGATCCTAAAACTGGTTTACCACATCCGCCGCAAAGAATAGAAAGTGCAATGGAAGAAGCTAAAGTTCACATTGATGAAAATAAATCTGCCGCAGACCAAGTTGATGATATTTTAAAGAAATTAAGGGTGATAATACCAATTAAATTTGAGACGAAAAAAATCGAGGTTGTTATACCGGCCAGATTTGCGGGTCAAAGTTTTCATGTTTTAAAAAGTTACGGGAACCCAAGCAACGAATGGTTAAATAACGGTAATCTAAAATCAACTTTAGAATTGCCTGGTGGTTTAATTGATGAATTTTTTTCTAAATTAAATGGATTATGCCATGGAGAGGTGGAGAGTAAAATATTGGAGGAATAAAGATGGGAGAACTTAAAGTAAAAGATAAGGATATAGTAGTCCCTGGAGATATATTAGCTGCCGGTATGGATTTTTTACCAGCAGGAGGAGCTTTTAGAGAAGGAGAAGATATTATTGCTTCTCAAGTTGGAGTCGTAAACGTAAGTGGAAGATTAATAAAATTAGTTCCATTAAATGTAAAATATATACCTAAAAGAGGAGATACTGTTATTGGAAAAGTTGTTGATGTTACAAATAGTTGTTGGTTTGTTGATATAGGTTATTCAAATCAGGCATGTATCCCTCTTAGGGATGGAAGCATGGATTATATACCAAAAGGTGCAGATTTAACACAATATTACACTTATGACGATTTTGTAGTTGCGAATATTACTAGTGTTTCTAAAGATAAAGAAATAGATTTATCTATGAAGGGTCCTGGATTAAGGAAACTATCTGAAGGTAGGATGATAAAAGTTAATTCTGCAAAAGTACCAAGAATAATTGGTAAGCAGGGAAGTATGATTTCTATGATTAAACAAATGACAGATTGCAGGATAATTGTTGGCCAGAACGGTTATGTATGGTTGTATAGCATTGATCCTGCAAAAGAGTTAATAGCTGTTGATGCTATTAAAAGAATTGAAGATAGGGCGCATATTCATGGATTAACAGATGAAATTAAAGCATATTTAGAAAGTAAGGTAGGTGTTAAAAATGCCGTACAATAAAAGATTTGATGGTAGAAAATTTGACGAACTAAGGGAAATTAGTGCTGAAGTTGGTGTAATTCCTAATGCTGATGGTAGTGCAAAATTTAAGATTGGTAAAACAATAGCTGTTGCTGCTGTTTATGGCCCAAGAGTATTGCATCCTAGATTCCTTCAGAATCCTACAAAGGGTGTTTTGAGATGTAATTACAATATGATGAGTTTTTCTGGTTCTGGTGAGAGAATCAGGCCTGGTCCAAGTAGGAGAAGTAAAGAAATTAGTTATATAACAGAAAGAGCTTTAGAACCTGTTTTAGATTTAAATGAATTTCCAGGAGCTGTGATTGATGTATTTATTGAATTAATACAAACAGATGCTGGGACCAGATGTGCAGGTATTACAGCTGCTGCTTTAGCTTTAGCAGATGCAGGTTTTCCTATGAAAGATTTAGTTTCAGCTATTGCCGCTGGAAGGATAGAAGATAAAATAGTCGTTGATGTTTCTAAGGAAGAAGAAGACTATGAAGGTGGAATGGCTGATATCCCGGTTGCAATAATGCCTAGGACTGGTGAAATAACTTTATTACAAATGGATGGTTTAGTTACATTAGCCGAGCTGAAAGAAGTTTTAAAAGCTGTAAAAAAGGCATGCGATCAAATCTATAAAGCACAAAAAGATGCTTTAAAATTGAGGTATTCAAAATGAATAATAATATAGTCACAAATCACGTTGTTAATCTTTTAGAAAAGGAGTTTAGATTAGACGGCAGAAAATTAGATCAATTTAGAGATATAAAAATTGAATATGGAATAAGCAATAAATCTGCTGAAGGTAGTGCTTTGGTAAAAATTGGTAAAACAGAAGTTATTGCTGGTGTTAAGATGGATGTTGGTGCACCATATCCAGATAAGCTTGATGAAGGAACTATTATAGTTAATGTTGAACTAATACCTTTAAGTTCTGCTGAGTTTGAGTCTGGACCACCATCAATTAAAAGTATTGAAATGGCTAGGTCTGTAGTTGATAGGGGGTTAAGGGAAAGCAAGGCTATTGATTTTAAGAAATTATGCATTAAGAAGGGAGAAAAGGTATGGACTATCTTAATTGATGCCTATAGTCTGAATGATGATGGAAATCTAGCTGATGCTATGGGGTTAGCTACTTTAGCTGCTATTAAAGATGCTAAATATCCTAAATATGATGAAAAAACTGAAAAAATTGATTATATAGAAAAAACAAAGAAAGGTGTCGATTTAAAAGAGATTCCAATACCTGTGACTATTTTAAAAATAAAAAATAAATTTATTGTTGATCCTGTATTAGATGAAGAGAATGCTATGAGTGCTAGATTAACTGTAACGACTGTGGAAGATGGAAGAATATGTGCTTTGCAGAAAGGCGGAGACTTGGCTTTAACTATAGATGATGTAGAGAAAATGATTGAACTAGCTACTAAGAAAGGTAAAGAGTTAAGAAAGCTTTTTAAATAAACCTTTCTTTTAAAAAAAGAAACCCAGATTGTTTATACAATTGGGGTCCAAATAAAAGCTTTGTGTGTTTGTGAAAGAAAAATGGATAAAAAAATTATTTATACAAAATATGAAAAAGCTAGAATAATAGGTGCTAGGGCTTTGCAATTAGCTATGGGGGCGCCACTTCTTATCAAAATGAGTAAAAAAGACTTTGAAAATATAAAGTTTAGCCCTATTGAAATTGCTAAAAAAGAATTTGAAGAAGGAATATTACCTATAACAATAAAAAGACCCTTACCTGGTAGAGTTTAGGGGGCGGAGACTAATGGAAGATTTGGATGTAAGTGAGAAAAGAATTGGTACTACAGAAACTCTTCTTGGTTTGATTGCAGTAGCATGTGAAAAAGCACAAGAAAGAACTAATAACGTCTTTGCAGGTTTCACCTATGGAGAATTATTTAATGGTATTCATAAATTGCAACTTGATCCAAAGTTTGAAAAGGAGCTTAAATATTTAGACTTTGAACTAGTTGGCCCTGATTCATGGTATTCCCGATCATTAGATGATTTTCTTTTTATGACAGGGGTTCCTTGGGGCGGTGTTGGCTTTCATCAGACTGTAATTGAATATGGTATGCATATACTAACTGTAGAACCTAGTGCTGCTAAAAAAAGAATAAGATGGTTAAGAGAAAAATATGGAGAAGAATCAGTAAGCAGGATAGAAGAAATGGCTGATGCTTTAATAAAGGTTATGCCGAGATATAGTTAATTAAATAAAATTTATATACTAACTAATTCTTATTTTTGTTTAATGAGGATAAAAAAAATAAAAGGTGAAGTTATTTTAAATTCTAGAGGAGAAAGAACAATTGAAATTATGGTTAATAGGAGATTTAGTGGGAGTGCTCCACTAGGAGCTTCTGTAGGGAAACATGAAGTTTTTCCTTTTCCAAAAACTGGAGTTCCTTTAAGTTTTGTTAATAGGGTTTTGCATAAAGCATTGAAAGGATTTAGATTTGACGGTTTCGAAGATCTTGAAGAAATAGAAGATATTATTTTTAAGTATGATGATACTGAAAAACTTGAGAAAGTAGGTGGAAATGTAATCATAGCATTAGAATACGCTTTGTTGAGGGCAATAAGTGGAAATGAGGTTTGGAGTTTTTTAAATCAAAGTCCTGATTCCTTACCAATACCTCTTGGTAATTGCATTGGGGGAGGAAAACATTATAGGGGAGAGAGTACTGATTTTCAGGAATTTTTATTAATGCCAGGGGCTGATAATTTCAAGGAAAATGCCTTTGCTAATCATTATATTTATAAAATGATTGAAAAAAATTTAAAGCCAATAGGTAGAAATGATGAAGGTGCTTGGATAACAACCTTAGATGCTGTTACAATTTTGGATTTTTTGAAAAATTTAACCGAAGAATTCTTTGAAAAGTTTGATATCTTTGTTGGGTTAGGTATTGATGTTGCTGCAACTAGCCTTCATAGTGGGGGGTTTTATTTTTATAAAAAAGGGAGATTAAGAAAAGAACATCAAGTCAAATATGTAAACGGATTAATATCAAAATATGGATTAGAATATATTGAGGATCCATTGGAGGAAAATGATTTCGATGGTTTTTCGAGAATAAAATGTGAAATGGTCTGTGGTGATGATTTAATATGCACAAATTTAGAGAGATTAAGAAAAGCTGGTGATTCAATTAATGCTGTGATTATTAAACCTAACCAAATTGGTTCTTTAATCAAAACAAAAAGAGTTGTTGATTGGGCAAAAATGAATAATATTATTCCTGTAATCTCTCATAGAAGTGGTGAAACCAGTGATAGTATGATCTCTGATTTGGCTGTTGGTTGGGATATACCATATATTAAATGTGGAATATTTGGTAAAGAAAGACTAACAAAAATAAATAGATTAAAATATATTGAAAATAAAATTAAAAAGAGCTAGTTGCTTTCTTTAATAACGTCTTGAGCTTCTTATTTTCATCAAATACCCACTCTATACCTTCATCACCAATATAAATCTTGTTGCTTAATTCTAAATATTCTAAAACAATGTTTAATGTTTGCCTCATAGTCTTCTTTGGTAGACTATTTAATATTGCATTTTTGCTAACAGGTTTTCTTTGTTCTTGTAAAAAACCCTCTACCATAAGAACTGTTTTCAAATTTGGATAATGAATTGGTTTTTGTTGGAACATAGTGTATAAGTTTATATATATGTTGATTTATTAAATATTATAAAAATCAGGTAGTATATAAAATTATATATCATTTATTGGTTATGTTACAATTATTAAGTGCTAATGAAACTATTTAAACTATTAAATGATTAAATTTTTAGATTAATATACAAAAATGGAGGTGTATTAAATGGTGAATTTTTTGCAGGATACCATATACGGTGTTACTAATCCATTAAGTCAATTGTGGGGGGCATTTGTTACTGTTTTACCAAGCATCATTGTTGCGGTACTAGTAATATTAGTAGGCGCTTTTGTTGCTGTGATTTTAGGTCATGCCTTAAGAATCTTATTGGATAGATTAAGAGTAGATGAACTACTTAGGAAGGCTCAATTAACTAAAGCTGTTGGTCATACAGATGTGCCGGCTTTGCTAGGTGAATTATTAAAATGGTGGATTATAATAATTGCTTTGCAAGTTGCGGTTTCTACACTAGAGTTGGGTTCTTTAAGTGATATTTTAGGCAGTTTTGTTTTATGGTTACCTAAACTATTAGTTGCAGTGGTTATTATGTTATTAGGTTTATCAGCTGCACATTATGTTGAAATAAAGATTATGGAGCATACAAGATTAAAGGGAATGAGATTAACTGCAAAAATATTGAAATGGGTAATTTTAATATTAGTTTCAGTTCAAGCTTTGGATTTAATCGGTTTGGATGTTAGTCTTTTTGAGAATTTAATCCTTTATGTAATTGTTGCTCTTGCAGCAGGTATAGCTTTGGCACTAGGGATTGCATTAGGTTTAGGATTAAGAAAGGAAGCTGAGAATATAATTAAAGATGTGAAAAAGGATTTGTAATCCTTTTTTCTTTATTTTTTGATTAATTCTTTTTATTTAATTGATTATGGATCTAGTCTAAAAACTCGTGTTTTCCAATTTGGAGATATAAGAATATCACCATATTTTTGAATTAGTTCAGGAGCATCTTCGTACAATCTCTGCATTTGTTCATATATTTGCGGAGCATCAAATGATAAACAAGGGCCATCAACTTCTTTTAATCTTTCAACTAAATCAGCCTTTGCTTCCTCAATTTTAGTTCTGTCTTTTGCCTTTAATTGTATGAGCCTTATCCTGCCAAAATCTTGTGATTTAATTCCTTGTTTTGAAGAGGGTATCATTCCAGCTACAATAGATAATTCTGCATAATTATCTTGTATTTTTGGGTCTAATTCTTCAAGTAACCTTCTCATTTCTTCTAATGTCTTTTCTCTATCTAA
>CAYSNL010000002.1:83710-87564 GCA_964432435.1 Candidatus Woesearchaeota archaeon
TTTTCCAGATTTAGCAACTTCTAAATCAGCTTCTTTTACTTTTAGAACCCCAATATGGTTTCCTATACTCTCACTGACTGATCTGCTTACTGGAATAAAATCTACAGGATCAATGCCAAAGTATATATCCCCGTTAAAAATGTACAAATTTGGTTTTATTATATCAAATTTCAATTCAACCATAGGTTTTTTGATAAAATTATTATTTATAAAGTTTTCTATTTGTAACTACTTTAAAATAATCATAAATCTAGCTTAAAGTAAAGCTTATAAATGGTTCTCTTATTGAATGAATTATGGCAGAAGAAAAATTATTAACTGATTTAAACCAGTATTTGAAAGCTGGAGTACATATAGGAACTAAGTTTAGAACTAAATATATGAGTCAATTTATTTATAAAATTAGACCTGATGGTTTAGCGGTTTTGAATTTACAGAAGATAGATAATAGAATAGGAGTAGCTGGCAAATTTTTAGCTAATTATAAACCTGAAGATATATTAATAGTTGGAAGAAGAGAAAATAGCTGGGATGCTCTTAATATGTTTTCTAAAGCTACTGGGATTAGATGTATAGCTGGCAGGTATCCTCCTGGAATGCTAACTAACCCAATTTTAGAGATATTTGCTGAAGCAAAATTATTATTTGTGGTTGATCCCTGGCTTGATAAAAATGCTTTGAATGATGCTGTTAAAATTGGTATACCAATTGTTGCAATATGTGATACAAACAACGAGAGTAATCTTATTGATTTAGTAATTCCATGCAATAATAAAGGTAAAAAAAGCATAGGTTTATTATTTTATATTTTGGCTAGGGAGTATTTGAAAAATAAAGGAATTATCAAATCTAATGAAGAATTCAAATATAAAGAAGAAGACTTTATTGGAGAAGAATAAACAATGGATGAAGAAGAACTAAATAGATATTTTGAAAGACAACACGAATATTTAAATAGAAACATACAGAAAATTATTGAAATTTATAGTGGTAAATTTGTGGTTATTTATGACAGTATGATTGTAGATTCTGATTCTAATGAATTTGAATTAGCGAAAAGAACGGAGTTAAGGCAACAATTTGATTTTACTTTGCCTGCGCTTATCACAAGAGTTTCGAGAACTCTGGAAGAGCATATAGAAACTGAAAGGTTAAGAGAACAAGGAGTCCATCTAGACTCTCCAGAATGTGAATTTCCTCATTTTGCATCACCGGAAATAGTCAATCAAGATTATTCATGAATATAATTAGTGTTATGTGCCTTAAACTTGTGAAGGCAAAAACTTAAATTTCTCTTTTTTCTAATAATTCTTTAGTTTCTTTTAAGTTTTCACCTATGATTTCAGCTGCTTTTCCCAAGCCTATTTTCTTTTCTCTATATAAATGATAAGCTATTGAAATCCTTAAATCTTTATTTTTAGATAGTAGTGTTCTAATGGCATCTCTTAAAAATTCTGATGTTGAATCATAATGACCTATTTTTGTGATTGCATCTAATTTAAGCTTTAAATCATCAGGTACTGTAAAACTTAATGTATTAGATTTTGCCATTGTTATAGTATTGTTATGGTATTATCATATATAAAAACTTTACTATTTTAAGAAGGAATAAGTTTTATATAATGTATAATAAGATTTATATACCACTTTAGAATAATAAAAATTGTTAGATTAACTTACCATGATATTAGACTTATTTTTGAATGTTCAAAAGTACTTAATTAGTATTATCTTTTTAATTGTAGCATATTATTGGTATAACTTAAAAAAAGAAGGTATAAGTGATTTATTTAAAAGTCCTTTAATAATAAATTTAATACTCTTTTTAGGGTTTCCATATATATTAATTGGGATACCTAGTTTAAATGAGAATATTAGGTCTTATGTTGAACTTATTGGGGTTTTAATAGTATCTATCCTAATTTTTATTGTTTCTTTTACTGATTTTAGGAATAGGGATACAAAAAGGTATAAAGAATTAGTAGAACTTAAAGAAAAACCAAAACATCCTATTGCCTTGGAATTTGCTAAAAAAATTGTTGAACCAGAATTAAAAGAATTAAATAAAAGGGAACATCAGTTAAGGAACTATGAAGATAAGATTACAAAACAGTTAAATAAGAGAGAAGAAGAAATAGCTGAAAAAGAGAAAGAACAAGAAAAAAGGATAGAAAATTTGAAGATTAAAGAAAGCAAATTAAAAGAAGACATTGAAGAGGCATTAAAAACAAAGAAAGAGGTTAATAGAGAGAAAAAAGAGATTGCAAAAGAAAAGGAATTTATTGAAGATTCTAAAGAAGAAATAGAAGTTGAAAAAGCAAGACTAGAGAAATTAAGAGATAAAAATAAAAAAGTTTTAAAAGAAATAAGAGAAGAAAGAAAAGGGATTTCTGAAGAAAAAGAGAATATAGAAAAACTTTCAGCTGAACTTAAAGCGTTAGAGAAGAAAAGAGAAGAAATACAAAAAGAAAATGAAATTTTATTAAATAAACAAAAAAAGCTTAGATTAAAGGAAAAAGAATTAGCTGAGAAAAATAAAAAACTAGTAGAAAGGGAAGAGCAGATTGAAGATGGTAAAGATGAAATTGCTGTTCAAAGAAATAAGTTAGATAAAATGATGGGAGAGACTGAAAAGAGCAAGGAAGCTTATGAAAGAAAAAGAGAGGAATTATTATTAAAAGAAAGCAAATTAGAAGAATATAAAGAAATTTTGAAGAAAAAAGAAAAGGAATTAGGGAAAAGGGGAAAACAGTTAGAGGATGATATAGCTGAATTTATGAAACAAAGGAGAGAAAATGAAAATAAGCGAGTATAAAAGAATATATTTAACAACGTTATCCGCATTAGAGGAAATTATGCAAAAAAGAGATACTTATTTTCAAAAAACAGTTTCAGATTCTGAAAAGTTAATGGATAAGAAATTAGGGGAATTGGAAAAGATGCTACGTGATTCACGTTTAAAGGGAGCTACATCTTTAGTTGGTTGCATGAGGGATATATTAACTTTTAACTATTGGGCTGATATTTCAGAAGAAGCTTGGGTTAATATAATGGTTGCAATAAAGAGACTTGAAACTCCAGAGAGAATCGATTTTAAAGAAATAAAAACTTTTTATCGTAAATTATTTTCTCAAGGTTTAAAGGTCCTGCCAATTACAGAAAAAGCAGCAGACTTCAATTATGGGCCTAAAAAAAGACATAGGAGTAAAAAATGAGTAATACTTCATTTTTAATATTATCATTACTAGGATTTATTTTTTTAGTTTATACTTTGATAATCTTGATTAAAAGAAAAGAATATGAATCAAGTAGGATTTTGAAAGGATATAATGTATTAATCTTTGGGATTTTTTTATTATGCTTGGCCTTTTTTGTTAAATTTATAAAATATTTAATAATAGAGTTTAGTGGTTATTTTGGAATATTAAATGAATTTTTATCTTTTTTTGATTTAATATCGAATATATTTTTATTAACTTTGTTTGCAATATCTTTTTTAGTAGGAGTGTTTATATTTAAAGAAATTTAATGGAGGAAAAACAAAATGAAAATGATTAGTGTAGAATATTTGTTTGGTTTCATAACTGGATCTGTAGTAGCATTTACTACTCCCCTAGCAATTATTAAAGCATGTCATCCTACAAAAGAAATTCCTGGAGTAAACTTAGTTCAGCAAGGGTATGTGGTTCCAAGTAAACTTGAAATAGAACTTCAGGATTTAGATGGAAATGGAGAAAAAGAGACTGTATTAAGATATGATGGAAAACAATATTTGTTAAAATTGGATGAACGAGGAAAACCAAAAATTCAAGAATATATTATCAAACCTGCGGAAGTTATACCAAAGGAATAAA
>CAYSNL010000002.1:87664-96082 GCA_964432435.1 Candidatus Woesearchaeota archaeon
CTCTTTATATGGATCAGGCATAGGTTTTAATTAGACCTAAAAGTTTATATACATTTATTTATTAGAGAATATAGTAAAATGAAAAGAATTTTTATTGTTATATTAGTATTATTAGTTGGATTAATTTACGGTTGCGTAGTCCAAAAAAGTGATGATGTAGGAAGTATTAATTTTGATAATTCTAAAATAACAGGAAAAGAAGAAAGTGTTGTTAATAATGGAGAAATAATTAAAACTAATGTTTATATGGAAGGTGATATTTTATTTTTAGGCAACAAAGAAGCAACTATTAAAAAGATAGGGATAGATTCTAAAATAGAAATTGAGTTTGAGGGTTCTACTAAAGAGATTTATGAGACCAAACAACCTGTAAGACTTGGGGATTATGAATTAATGGCTACGAAGATTGATATCAATTATGATACAGGAAGTACAGTAACTTTAGAATCAAGAAAAATAGAACTTGGGGAAAATGAATACTTGTTTTGGTTTAAAGAAAGTAAAGATATTTTAGGTAAAAAAGTAACTTTAACTGATGTATCTAAAGATGAATTTAACACTATATTAGTTGATGTTTCTACTAAATCTAAATCTGATTCTTTAAGAGTACATCAAGGAGAATCTAAAGCATTTGATAACTTAGAAATAACTAATGTTAGAAGTGTTCCTAGAGTAGTAAGTGCTGAGAAGTATGCTATAATCAAAGTAAAATTAATATGAGTGATTTTTTACAAGGTCTAGACTTAGAAAAATGTGATGGTTTTTGGAAAAAATTCAGGGGTTTAATGTTTTCTAAGAAAAAAAACCTGATATTTGATTTGAAAAAAGAGACAAGATTAGGGGCTATGGTACATATGTTTTTTGTTTTTTATCCTATTGACATTTATTGGTTAGATGAAAAATCTAATATTATAGACAAAAAAGAGAATTTAAGGCCCTTTAGAATAGCTATCCCTAAAAAGGAAGCTAGATATATTGTGGAAGTTGCGAAAAGATAGTTTTATAAAATTATAATTATTCTTTTTTATTATGTCTATGGAGATTATTGCAGTAGGTGGTTACAATGAAGTGGGAAGAAATATGACTGCTGTCAGAATTGATGGTGATATAGTCATTTTTGATATAGGTTTATATTTGCCTGCAATTGTTGGTTTTGAAGATAATGAACAAGAAAAGCTTTCTGAAGAAGACCTAAGAAGAATAAAAGCAATACCTGATGATTCTATCTTATATAATGATAGGGATAAAGTAAAAGCTATTGTTATTGGGCACGGGCATCTTGATCATATTGGCGGAATTCCTTATTTAGCTAAGAAATATAAAAATGCCAAAATAATCGGAACGCCGTATACTATAAAAGTGTTGGACTCCATTTTAAAGGATAAAGGTAAAAAGGTCCAAAATAAGTTAAAGTCCTTGAATACTGGAAATACCTTCAAGATAAATAAGAATTTAAAAATAGAATTTTTTAATATGACTCATTCTATACCACAAACAGTTTTATCTGTTCTTCATACACCATATGGGAAGTTTGCCTATTCATTGGATTTTAAATTAGATAATTCCCCTGTTTTAGGGAATAAACCAAATTATGAGAAATTGGGAAAATTAAATGATGTAAAAGTTCTTGTTTTGGATAGTTTATATTCCAAAGAGACAAGTAAAACACCAAGTGAAAAAGTTGCGAGAGAAATGTTAAGGGAGGTTTTATTAGGAACTAATACTAAAGGCAAGGCCATTGTTGTAACTACCTTTTCAAGTCATATAGCTAGATTAAAGAGTATAGTTGAATTTGGGGGAAAACTAGGAAGGAAAATTGTTTTTCTAGGCAGGAGTTTAAATAGATATGTAAGGGCTGCTGAAGATACTGGCCTTGTTAGTTTTTCAAAAAAAGTTGAAATTGTTGCTTACGCCTCAAAGATCAGAAGGAAATTAAAACAAATAAGCAAAGAAGGAGGCCATAAATATTTAATAGTTTGTACTGGAAACCAGGCTGAACCCGGGAGTACTTTAACTAAGATAGCAAAGGATATTTTTAAGTTTAGATTCCAGAAAGATGATATTGTGGTATTTTCTTGCAGGACTATCCCTGCGGAAGATAATATAAGAAACAGAAAAAGATTAGAAGATGAATTAAAGAAAAAAGGATGCAGATTATTTTTAGATGTTCACGTTTCAGGGCATGGTTTTAGAGAAGACCAAAGAGAATTAATAAAATTGTTAAAACCAAAACATCTGATACCTGCACATGGTAGTAGAAGTGTGACTATGCCTGTTAAAGAACTTTGGACTGAAATGGGATTTAAAGAAGAAAATATTCATGTTTTAAATGATGGGCAGAAAGTGAAGATTGAGTAGTATTAATTATCTAATTATTATAAAAGTAATAAATGGTGTAAACCTTTAGATTTAAGAAAATAATAAGTTTCTATTAAACCTTTTAATTTTTCAGAAGGTATATATTTTGGTAGGTCTAAGGAATAGGTAACCTCTAGATATCTTCTTACTCCATCATATGCATTAGGAAATTTCTTTACCTCATGTATAATATTTTTCCTAGCCATGGTTGGACTAATGTCCCCATTAACTCTATAAACAGTATCTCCCACTTTCAGTTCACCAACATTATAAAAATGTCCGGGTTCTGGTTGTTTACCAAAGCCCTCGGGTCTCAATTTAAATACGACTTCATCATCTTCATTAAAAACCTGCGTGAATGTGGGATGGTTATTAGGGGTTAAAAAACCTCTAACTTGCCCTTCTTTTCTGGGGCTATCAATATACCCTTCAAGAGGGTCAATTACAATAAAGGAAGACCAAATCGTTGTTTTTCCAAGTTCTACACTTGAAATATTTCTTATTATTTGCACTTCAAGTGGGTTTTGTTCATTATAATAGCCACATCTATCATGCACTAATTCCATTTTATTTTCATTAATTGTATATATTTATAAAGATTTCGTTTATTACCACCTACTAGTAATATATCTCTAACTCAATATTCAACTATATAAATTCTTATAAAAACTATTTACTATAAAATAGTTATGAAATTTGCACATTTAGCAGATGTACATATAGGTGGATGGAGAGAGGAAGAATTAAAAAATTTGACTATTGAAAGTTTTAGAAAAGCTATTGATATATGTATTAAAGAAAATGTTGGTTTTGTTTTAATATGTGGCGATTTATTTAATACTAGTTTGCCTCAAATTGATTTAATTAAAGAAACTGCTTCTATTTTAAATAAGTTAAGGGAAAATGATATTGATGTTTATATAATACCTGGAAGTCACGACTTCTCTCCATCTGGTAAAACAATGTTAGATGTTTTAGAAGAGGCAGGTTTAGTGAAGAACGTTATGAAATTTAAAGATAACCAATTAATCTTTACATTAGACAAAACTGGTGTGAAATTAACTGGAATGTATGGAAGGAGGGCCGGGTTAGAAAATATAGAATATAATAATTTAGAAAAAAAACATCTAGAAGATGAAAAAGGGTTTAAAATATTTTTATTTCATACTACATTAGAGGAATTTAAGCCTGAAGGCCATGAAAAAGTTCAGGGTCAAACTTATCTTTCTTTGCCTAAGAGGTTTAATTATTATGCTGGGGGTCATGTGCATTACTTATTTGATAGAGATATTGAAAATTATGGAAAAATAGTTTATCCAGGTCCTTTGTTTCCTAATAACTTTAAAGAACTTGAGGAATTAAAATGTGGAAGTTTTTGCATCGTGGATGATAATTTAAATTTAAAAAGAATTGAAATAAAATTAAAGGAGGTGACCAGTTTTAACATTGATGTTGATGGTTTAAGATCAGAGGAGGCCGAGAATATGGTAATAAAAGAACTAGAAAAGAACGATTTAAAGGATAAAATTGTTACTTTACGGGTTTTTGGTGAGTTATGCTCTGGTAAAATATCAGATATAAATTTTAAAAAAATTATTGATAATACAAATTCTTTTATTGTTTTAAAGAATATTAATAAATTGACTACTAAGGAATTTAAAGAAGTTCAAGTAAAAGGAAAAAACGTTGAAGAAATTGAGTCTATTTTAGTGAATGAGGTGATGAATGACATAAATGACATTAAAGATGCTGAAAAATTAACCTTAGAGTTAATGAATGTTTTAATGGATGAAAAACATGAAGGCGAGAAAGTCATGGATTACGAAAAAAGAATTTTAGTAAATGCTTATAAAATTTTGGCAAATGAAAATAAATAAGATAAAACTTGAGAACATAAGGAGTTATATTAATCAAGAATTAGAAATCCCCCAAGGGTATACTTTACTGGCTGGTGAGATTGGTTCGGGCAAAAGTACAGTGTTATTGGCTACTGATTTTGCCTTATTTGGTTTGGGGAGTAATATAACTGGCGCTAGTTTATTAAGAAACGGTGAAAACAAAGGCTCTGTTGAACTTGATTTTGATATAGATGGTAGTAATATTATAATAAAAAGGAATTTAAAAAGATCAGGCGAGAGTATAACGCAGGATTCTGGGTTTGTTATTATCGATGGAAAAAGATTTGATGGAAGTGCGATTGAATTAAAAGACCAAATATTAACTCTATTGAATTATCCTAAAGACCTTTTAACAAAAAGTAAGAGTTTAATTTACAGGTATACAGTTTATACACCACAAGAAGAAATGAAAAATATTCTGTTAAGTAATGAAGATACAAGATTAGAGACATTAAGGAAGGTTTTTGGGATTGATAAATATAAAAGAATTAGGGATAATTCTAAAATTTTAATACAAGACATAAAAAACAGAAGAAAAGAATTAGCAGGAAAAATCTCGGATTTAGAAGTAAAAATAAACAAAAGAAAAGAAATTATGAAAGAAATTAATATCTTAAATGATGAAATAAAAAACTTGGGCAAAAGAGCGAGTGAATGTAAAAAGAGTTTGGATTTAGTCGATGGCCAGATAAAAATCAGTGAAGAAAAATTAAATGAATTAAAAGAATTGCTTAAACAGAAGGAAATAAAAGAATTAGAACTAGAACAGATTAGTAACCAATCAAGAAAAAATGATTTACAGATTAAAGGATTAAATGATGAAATAAAAATAATTTCTGAGGATATAAAAATAAATAAAGTTGTGGTCGATAAAGAGAATATTATAGAAAAAGAGAAAAAATTAGAAAAAATCAAAGAGGAAATAGCGAATTTAAGTTCTTTATTAGGAGGGTTAAGGAATAAAGTAATGACGTCAGAGGATATTAAAGAAAAAATATCCAAACTGGATATATGTCCCATATGTAAACAAAAAGTTACTCCTGGTCACATAAAAAAAGTAATTAGTGAAGAAGAGGAAAAAATAAGAATTGCAAATGAAAAAATAAAAAGCGATGAGTGGTTACTGAATGATAAAAAGAATGAAATTCTTAAATTACAATATGAAGTGGATAAATTTAAAGAAAAAATCTCCAAGTTAGAGTATATTAACTTAAAAGAAAGCATTTTAGCTGATAAAAGAAGGCAAGTTGAAAATTTAAAAGGAGAAAATGAAAAGAATAAACTAAACTTTGAAAAAATAACTAAATTAGTTAATGAATTAAGTAGTAAAGTAATTGGTTTTGATGAAAATGAGAAAAAACATAGGGAATTATTGCTTATTAGAAAGCGGTTTGATGATGAATACAGAAAAATTGAAGTTGAAATATCTTCTGTAAGTTCAACAGTTAGGGGATTAACTAAGCAGATAGATGAAGTTGGACTAGAAATAAAAAACAAAGAAAAAGATAAAGAAAAATTAATTTATTTAAGTGGAATACAGAACTGGTTTGAGGATAAATTCATTAATTTGATGGATTTAATTGAAAGAAAGATTTTGTTTAAAATTCACAATGATTTTAATTTATTATTTCAGAAATGGTTTGGAATGTTGATAGATAATGAGATAATAAATGTTAACCTAGATGAAAGTTTTACCCCCCTTATAGAGCAGAATGGTCATATTATTGATTATTCCTATTTGTCTGGCGGAGAAAAGACTGCTGCTGCTTTAGCTTATAGATTAGCATTAAATCAGGTGGTTAATGATTTGATCAATCTAATAAAAACTAAGGATTTATTGATACTAGATGAACCAACTGATGGTTTTTCAAATAATCAACTGGATAGGATGAAAGAGGTTTTAGATGAGTTAAATATGAACCAAGTGATATTAGTCAGTCATGATAGTAAGATTGAAAGCTTTGTTGAGAATGTGATAAAATTACAGAAAAATGAGCATGTTAGTGAGGTTTTAAAAACACCATAATGTTTAAATACGATAGTAATAGGGGTAATATTATGATTAAAAAAAGGGTAGTTAATTTTAAAAGTGTATTATTCTTACTTTTTGTTATTCTATTTCTAAGCAGCGTAAATGCTGCAGGTATTATTGTAAGTTCATCTAAAGTTGAAGGTAGTGTTGAGGTTGGTGGTGAAGCAGTACATATTCTAAAAATAAAAAATACAGAGTTAAGGGATGGCACTTATAAATTAAAACCAGATGATTTTTCAGTTGTTCCTTTTTCAGATGCTGTTGAAGATATTTTTTTTGAGCCAAGTAGTAGTGTTTTAATCCCTGCTGGTGGGGAAGCAGAAGTTAAAGTAAGAACAAAATTCTTAGATTCTGTTAGGCCGGATAGAAATTACATTACCAGAATAATAATAACTTCTCCTATTGATCCAAATATAAGGAAAGAAGTTGCTTTAACAACATATGTTATCCCGTCAGTAGATTTGATTGATATTGAAACTGTACTACCTAGTGAAATAGTTCCTGGGAAGAAAAATGAAATCTTGATTAATTTGACTAATAAAGGAAAAGAAGATTTAAATGATTTGGATATTTTTTATAGTAGTTCAATATTTAATTTAGAAGATATGGTGAGTTTAGGTGGTTTTGAGAAAAGAACAATTAAATCTGACTTAGAGATAGATCCTTTAACTGAAAAAGGAGAATATACTTTATCTATAAGGTTATTTAAAGATGGAAAAATAAAAGGAAGTAGAAGTTTTAAATTTGCTGTCGGGCAAAATCCTGATCTTAGAGAAAGAGAATTGTTTACTAAAGGGTTCTTAAGTTCGACAGTTGAGATTGTTAGAGAAAATGAGGGTAATACAGAGATATCAAGAGTAGTTAGTTATCCTATAACATCATTTCAAAGACT
Organism: Candidatus Woesearchaeota archaeon; assembly: GCA_964432435.1. GTDB lineage: Archaea > Nanobdellota > Nanobdellia > SCGC-AAA011-G17 > JACPIM01 > JACPIM01. Next base: position 94,845 of record CAYSNL010000002.1, read on the forward strand.
CTTTACAACTACAGAACCTATCGGAAAAATTATTAATGATGAAAAAGGTATGAGATATGAATGGGAATTTACTGTTCCACCGGGTTCAATTTACAGAATAGTCATTAATACTAGTTATAGGTGGTTATTCTTTTCTATTTTAATTGTATTATTAGCTATTGGAACTGTGGTTTATTTAAGACAAAAAAATATCATAATAAAAAAAAGTGTGTTTAAAATTAATGAATCAAAAGAAGGTATTTCTGAATTAAAAATATTATTACATATAAAAAATAGAACGCATAAAGAGATTTATAACATTAAAGTAATAGATTTGTTACCTAAAGTTATTAAACCAGAATCTGATTTTGGGACATTAAAGCCAAGTAAAATTCAACAAGGAACTGTTGGGATGAGATTAATCTGGGAAATTGATAAACTAGATCCTGGGGAAGAAAGGATAATTTCTTATAAAATAAGCTCTAAATTGCCTTTAGTTGGAAAAATAGGATTACCTTCTGCATTAGTTCAATATTATGGTAAAGGAAAAAGATTGATTAATGTTAAATCTAATAGGTTGGTTTTTACAAGAAAGGAGTAGACCTGTTAGTTGATTTTCGGTTCTTTTATTAATTAATAGAATCATCAAGAGAATCTAGGTAATACATATTTTAGTAAGTTCTTCCTGAGCATTTAATTGTTCTCCCGAGTTCAATCTTGTAACAAGTTCGGCCAATGGAAGTTTGTTTGTCCTTCTTTTCTGTTTATCAAATCCAGTTAATATATTAATTGTTCTGTCATCTACATCAAATTGCTCTGCAACAATCCTTATTCCATTTCTTTCTGCTAAACCTTTAAAGCTTCTATAATACCTGCTTCCCGTTCCTATAAAAGAATAAAAATCTCCCACCCCTTTTCCCTCTAAGTTAACCATATGTGTAACTGCTACATACCAAGTATTATCTTCCTCTACCATTTTTTTTCTTGAGGTTTTTTGATTTATAAGTATTATTGTTCTATTATCGTGATAAATTTATTCTACTTCAAATTATATTAACGAGAAATTTTTATATCTATAAATAGCAAGGTTTATAAGTTATTTTCAATGTTTTTTTAGTATCCCCACTTAGCTCAATGGTAGAGCATTCGGCTGTAGATGAACTCACTTATTGACTAGCTATTAAGGTATGAATGAAAATAAGTCAGCCCAACCCGAAAGGTTGGTGGTTCGAATCCGCCAGTGGGGATTCACTTTTCTA
>CAYSNL010000003.1:0-37889 GCA_964432435.1 Candidatus Woesearchaeota archaeon
GTTATACTCTAGTATAACTAATGGTAAGAATTAAAACTAGAGTAGGACCAAAGGGGCAAATTGTAATACCTAAAGTATTTAGAGATGAGTACAATATTTCTCCTGGTGACGATATTACAATAGAGGAAAATAATCAAATGCTAGTTATCGAAAAACCAAAAGAAGATATAATAAAAAAACTAGAGGCCTTTGCTAAAAAAATTAGGTTTAGAGAAAAGATAGATGTACATGCTATAGAAGAGGAGTATGAAGAAAGGTGGAAGAAAGCTCAACATTCTACATAGATGCGAATATTTTTGTTTATTCTATAGTTAATAATGAAAATTTAGGAGATAAATGCAGATCGATTTTAAATGCAATACAAAATAGTACTATTATTGGAGTTACTTCATGCCTAACGTTTGATGAAATTTTATGGTCTGTAAGGAAAATTGATCCCGAGTCCGTTATTGAAGCTGGATCCAATATACTTAATCTAAACTTAAAATTTATTGAAGTTAGTAAAACCATACTACATAAAACATTAGAAATCGTGAAAGAATTTAATTTGAAACCTAGAGATGCAATTCATGCTGCTACAATGAAAGTCTATAATATAAAAAATTTAATTAGCGAAGATTCTGATTTTGATAAAATAAATTGGATAAGAAGAAAAAACATAGAAGAATTTAAAATTTAAACACTCAACAATCTTTCTTTCTTCTTAAATAAACTTTCAACAAAGAAATACATAACATATAATTCAAGAGCAAAGGGAAAATAACCTAGGTATCCTAATAAAGGCATTTCAAATATTTTAAAAAATCCAACAAAAGGAACATTATATGTCCATTTTGTTACAGCATAATAATTCCAAAATTCCCAAAAAAAGCCCATTATAATACCAGCAAGTAATAAACTTAAAGGAATAGTTAATTTTCTATCTTTCAGATGTTTTATGACACTGGGTTGTTTATGCAAATAATTTATAGGATCTAAAATAAAATAAAAGCTTAACCAAACTAAGGGGAAAGCAAAAATTGGAAACAAAATGGGCAAAATAAAGCAAATTATCCCTAAAACAAACATAACATGTAAAAATCTTTTTGTAATTCTATATTTTTTCTTTAATTTTATCTTATCGAACAAATGAATATTTCTTATTAATTCGTAAGTTTCAAAAAATGCAGGTAATACAGTAGCAAAACTTAACAAACCAAATAAATTCCTTAATTTTAAATCTTCTAATACCCCAATATAACCCCAATTCTGTATTGTTAAATTTATAAATTCAAAAACCCACCAAAATAAGGCACTTATAATTAAAATACCAAAAAACTTATTACGATTATTACTAATCAAGCTTTTCCCAGATATTTTTTTATTTATTGCATCTATTATCAATATATAACCTAACCATACTATTGGAAAATACCAGCTAGCAAGGGGTTGTATCTTAAAAAAGAAATTTATCTCTACTAAAATAACTATCAGTATTCCTATTAAACCATACCATTTAAACATTTTTCACCTCTTTCACAAGTTGATAAGGAGGCAATCCTTATTTATTAAACATCATCTTTATATAAAAGTGTTTTTATTTTAAGAATTATGAAAATTGGAGAAAAAGCACCGGATTTTGAATTAAAAGATACAAATGGAACCATTAGAAAATTATCTGATTATAAAAATAATTTATTGGTTTTATATTTTTATCCTAAAGACATGACTCCTGGTTGTACGAAAGAAGCTTGCAACTTACGTGATAATTATAATGAACTAAAAAAACAAGGAATTGAAGTTTTAGGGGTAAGTTTAGATGATGAAAGATCACACAAAAGATTCACAGAGGAATATTCATTACCTTTTCCATTATTAACAGATATTAATGCTAAAGTTTCAAAGAAATATGAAGTGTATAAGAAAAAAAATCTATATGGAAAAGAATTCTATGGCATCCAAAGAACTACTTTCATAATAAAAGATGGAAAAATTCATTCAATAATCAATAAGGTAGACACAGAAAATCATGCTAAACAAATATTAGAGGCTATAAAACATTAGTTCTTTTTCTTTCTAAAAACCTCAATTATCGGAGGTATTAAAGAGACAAAGATAATTATTAAAACAATTATAGATAAATTTTTCTGAACAAAGGGTATTCCACCAAAATAATATCCCCCAAATAAAAAAATAGAAACCCAAGCAACCCCCCCTATTATATTAAAACTCAAAAATCTAAAATAGTTCATTTTCGCAACACCAGCAACAAAAGGGGCAAAGGTCCTTATTATCGGAATAAATCTAGCGTAAATTATTGTTTTCCCACCATACCTATCATAGAATTCTTTTGTCTTTTCAAGATATTCTTTTTTAAAAAACTTACTTTTAGAAAAAACATTTTCTCCGAAGTAATTACCAATCCAATAATTAAGAGTATCCCCTAGTATTGCCGCTATCACTAATACTAAAAAAAGTAAAAAAACATTAATAACAGCTTTTGCTGCAAAAGTTCCAGATACAAAAATTAATGAATCACCCGGAAGAAAAGGAGTTATTACTAACCCTGTTTCTAAAAATATTATAGCAAAAAGTATAGCATATGCAGCAATTCCATAATTTTGTATGATAATACCAATGTATTTGTCTATATGTAAAACAAAATCAATTAGATTTTTTATTAAAGTCATACATCCTCAAATTTTTATTCTTTCCTACCCTGCATAACTAATAAGTCCTCGGTGGTCAATTTTTCACCTTTCTTTATCTTTTCCTCAACTTTTTTAATTTTCTCTTCAATAATCCTCTCATTTTTTTTCCTTTTTTTAATTTCATAAGCCTCTTTGTTTATCTCTTTTTGCTTGCCTATTTCTTTGGCTTGCATTAATTTATTTCGTAATTGCCCGCTTAATTCAACAAACCTTTTTTTAAAGCCTATAAACATTTCAAATGCTTTTTCTTGTTGGTGTTTTATGTTATTAATTTGGTTACTAATGCTAAAAAATTCTCTATAACCGCCCTTATGCTCTTTCATAATTTTCTTAAGTTTATTATGGGCCTCATTTGCTTTTTCTTTAGCGGTTTCTATTTCTTTAGAAATACTTGCTATTTTATTAGTAACCTCTTTAACGTTCCCAACCTGGTCATATGCCTTCTTCAACCTTTTAATCTGATCCATTAATTTCCGTTCTTTATCAAAACTTAAGACCTCTGTCTCAATTTTTTCATTTAGCTTATCAATAGTTTCTTTAATTTTGGCAGGATCTTCTTTTAGTCCATATTTTTTCAACAAAACATTTTTCTCTTCATTCAACTCTTTGATTTTTTTAATTAATTCCTTAACCTGGGCGTTATAGTCATCTCTTTCCTTTCTTAATTTTTCAACCTCAGAACCAGAAATATCGCCACCCTTTTTTAGGTCTTTAACTTTACTTATCAAATCATGAATCTCTTTTTTTAACTCCTCTTTTTCCCTAAACCATTTTTCCTTATCATTATTAATACTGTTTAATTGATTCCTCAAGCTATTTATTTCTTCTTTTAATACATTTGTACCTTTTTTTTCATCACTCATCTAGTAAAGCCTCTTTCATGGCTAATAAAAAATTAAAAAATTTAGCCAAATAAAGCACCTAAACCAGCTGCAGCCTTCTCTTCACTAACCTTTTCTTCTTTCTTTTCTTCCTCTTTAGCTTCTCCACTAACAACGGGCGCACTAGGAGCAGCAACAGGAATTACTGCTTCTTTAATAGCTTTATCAATATCCACATTAGCCATAGCAGCAACTAAAGCTTTTATTTTCCCTTCATCTGGCTTACCACCAGCAGATTCTATAACTCTCCTCACTGTGTCTTGCTCTATTTTGCCACCACACTTGTGGATTAATATTGCTGTATATATGTACTCCATATTTACCTCCATAATTATAATTAGATTTCACCTCTGATTTTTTTATCTACCAACTCTTTTAAGGTTTCTTCTGCTTTTTTCATATCTTCCTTTGTTATCTCATTAAGTTTTTTTTGTTCTATTACAATATCCTCATCTGTTTCTTCTTTAGTTTCTTCAATATATTTTTCCTCAAGTTCTTTTTCTAATGGTGTTAATTTCTCTAAATTTGTTTCATCAACGTTTTCTTTCTGAGACTTCTTTTTTTCTTCATCAACGTTTTCCGCCAACGCCTTAAGGGATTGTTTTAAATAAGATTGCTCCAAAGAAGATTCTTCTTGAACATTAGTTTTAATATTCTCTTCACTAACTGTTTCTTCCTCTAAAATAGGGTCTTCTCTATCTTTCTGAGTTTCTTGTTCATTTTCCTCCAATTTGCTAACCTTTTCCTCCTCTTCAGGAAGTTGAACTTTGCTAGATAATCCTTCAGCTTCTAATACTACCTTTCTTATTAATAATTCAACAGTCTCCTTTGTTATATAACCACTATAAACAGCCAAATTTATACCCTCATTTACTACCAATTTTATATTATCAAAATAAATATCAGTATCAATATCCAAAACACTCCTTATTAATATTTCATTATTACAATAAGTTAACAAAAGGTTTAAGCCTATTTCCATGGGCTCAATCTTTAGTTTAGACATCAATTCAGCATTTTTAGCATTAATTACTTCTCCTTCTTTAACAAGTAATTTATCTATTTTAATAACAATTTTACCACCCTCAACTGCAGTCTTGATCCCTAATTGACCTAATTCACCTATCATGGGACCAGGAGGAAAATCAGTAGGGCCAGCTGCCACGAGAATATCTTTGGGTGCAACATCTCCCATTTTAGCTGGAGCAGGACTTTTACTTTTCTTTAAAAGTTGAAATAATTTAAATGGATCTTCTTTACTAAAAATTAAGGCAGGAATCCCAATTAATTTGTCTTTTAAACTCTGTATATTTTTGTCTCCTGATTCATCAAATGCTATTTTCATTAATCTTTTTTTAGAATATTTTAAAACCATTTTATCTTTTAATGATGACTTTATTTTCATTAAATTAAGAGCAGGTAATTTTTCTAAGTTAACAATGCCCATTATTTTATACTCTTTTATTAATCTCTTTATATCTTCAACTTCTCTTCTTTTCTTTTCAGACACATGGGCTTTAATTTTTATCATCTTTTACCTCAGAACTTACTTTTTTTGTTTTAGTGGAAGATTTCTTCTTTTTTGTTTTCTCTAAGGAAAGCTTTTCTAAATCTTGCTTCTCATATTTTTGGCCCACGATAAAAGGTTTACCCATAGTTAATTTTATTATAACATTCCTTAAATTATGAACCTCATCTGGCACAGAGTGAATTACAGTAGTATATACCATTAAGATATTCTCAATTATCTCATTATCGCCCATATTTTCCTTTCCAACAATAGCTTTAATAGATTGTTCATTTTTAGTTTGTATCTTTGTAGTTTTTTTTAATTTCTCAACCAAGGGTTTTAAATCCATTATTGTTGGTGGGATAACAGCTCCAGCCTTAGGATTTGGCATTTTTCCCATAGGACCTAAAGTTTTACCAAAAAATTTAGCTATATCAGTCATTAAATTTGCTTGTGCAATAAAAAAATCAACATTTTTAGCCATTTTCTTTAAATCCTTCAAATTTTCAGAGTATCTAGAAAAATCTTTCTTGTTTATAGTAAAATCACAAACTTCTTTTGCCTTATTCTGAAGATCGTCACCAACTAAAGCACAAACTTTGCTATTCCTACCGGTTGAATAAGGTAATGTAACAAAAGTATTGATATTTTGCTCGGGTTTTTTTAAGTCCAAACCTTTTAAATTTATGATTAAGTCAACAGATTGAGCAAAGTTCCTTTTTTTAGAATTTTCTTTTGCTAAGTTTAATGCTTCTAATATTTGATCTTTATTCATTCTCCCTCCTACAGTAGAACCATTTTTCTAAGAGGTTCTTGTAGTAATAATGGGTATTTCTTAACCAGAAATTAGGGTTTATAAATTTATCGAAAATCGGTTCTGTCGCATAATCGGGACTTGAATATTGATGTCGCATGAAGGGACTTATTAAATTAATTGTCCCACTATCTGAAATATGAAACCAACCAATAAGAGAATAAAACCAACTAAAAGCCTTCTTGATTCATTCTTGATTAGAGGCACATAGGAGAGATTCCAAGATTCTTTTTCTTTCTTAGATGTAGCATAGATTAATATAGAAGCCCCTATAATCTCAAGAAATAAACCTAAAATAGTGTGATTTTTTGATATAGACATGGCTTTGTGTATAAAGTCTTGAAACATGCTTACTTATTACACATAATTAGGACTTTTTACACAGACTAAAAAAGAGTCTATTCCTTTTTCTTCTTTATAATTTTATAACCCTTGCTTTCCTTAGCCAATTCCTCTCGGTTATTAAAATCCTCCAGTGCTTCCCTTAATAACTTATTTTTGCGTTTTCTGTCTTCTTCTGTTTCATAATATTTTCCACTAGCAAAATCGCTTAATAGTTCTTCAGATTCTTTTTTATCCATTGTTCTTTATCCACCAGCTCACTAAAATAATTAACAAAACAAAACCAATTAGTATATAATAATTAACTGGTTCTTTATTCAAACCAATGAAGAAGCCAACTACAGAACCTAAAATTAGGTAAGATAATCTTTGAGATAGTATATATTTTTTAGTGTTCATTTACCATCACACCATTCACAACTTTCTTTAGAACAATCTGAATTTAATAGATTTATTGCATTCCTAAATATAGTTTCAGCATTCTTAATATCTATCTTCATTTTTTTTAATTCAGTATCAAAAATAACCTCTCCCGTCTCTAAGGCTTCCTTAGGATAATAGAATATCAAAAAAGCATAATCCTCTGTTTCATAGCCATTCTTTCTAAATAAAAAGTTGTAAATATCTAGCTGGTCTTGATATAAGTCTGCGGTATCTTCTTTTAAAGGAAACCCTCTTGTTTTGTAATCCATTACTATCAACTTTTTTCCTTTAACCAGAACATCATCAACAGCACCGAATAAAACATTTCCTTCTTTATCTTCCCATCTTACTCCCTTAAAATTATTTCTCCATATTGTTAGAAGTTCTTTATCCTCAAATAATTTCATATCACTACAGTTATGGTTATCACATAATTCTGGCGGTAATTCTTTTCTTTCCCTAAACTTATCAAAGTGTGTTTTTAATATGTTATCCATTCCACTTGGTAATGATGGAAAAATTCCTTGTGGTCTGCTCCATACCTTGTGCTGTGTTAGCCAGAAACATCTAGGACACTCTTTCATTAAACTTAATGAGGATTTGGAGAGTTTGTAGGTTGTCATTTTATAAATTACTTAATTATCCTCTCTAAAATTTTCCAACTTTTAGATGTTTTAAATAAAGTTTCAATATATTCATCATCTATTTCATTATTATTTTTAAATGGTAAATATACCTTTATTTTATGAACTTTATTTTCATAACATTTTCTTCCCCAAGAAAAACGCCATCTTAAACTATTAAGTTGTGTTGTTATAAATAAAAGGGTTGTAAATCTATAATCTACTTTTGGTATACATAAAAGAACATTGTCTTTTGCACTAATAGGATAATAATGATAAAACGATGTTAGGGGCGTACCATCCGAAGCTATTGTTATAATATTTTGTAAAATATTCTCTTTTTCAAAATCAAAAAAACCTTCAAAACCACCATTTTCACTAACACAAGATACCAAAGGGATATTACCTAAATCTAAAATTCCACTAACATGATATTTCCCTGTTTTTATTGGTATCTTAAATAAATCTGTTATTGGTATCTCTTTAAAAGTTGTCTGATTTAGGTTTTTAGGTTTAGATAATAAATTATTTTTAGATAAAACATTTTGCTTAAATTCGTCAAGTTTCTTGAATTTTACTATTAATGAAATTGTATCTCTTATTGTAAAATCTATTCTTTCTTTCAATTCTTCATCTGTTGGTTTCTTCTCATCAAGATAAACCTCTGGAAGTAACTCTAAATTTTTATCATCAATTTCAATAGAAGAAGCTTTTTGAAATTCTTTAATATTTTTAACATTAATATTTGGATTTTTTATAAAACTCTTAACCAAATCAACAACTTCTTTAAGTTCATCTTTAGCACGATTATTTGGTAATCTCTTACCTTTACTTTTTAAAAAACCATCTTCTTTTATTTTAATCCATAACACTCTCTGGTTTTGATTATGCGGATTACCCTTTTTAACTACAATCCCACAGGTTTCTATTCCAGAAGGGTAGAATAAATCTGATGTAAAATCAATAACACATAAAAGACTATTTTCTTTTAATAAACTATTTTTTCTCCAATCTAAATAATTTCCTTGTTTAACCATAACCGCTTTTGGTAAAATACTAAACAATAAACCATCATCTTGCATTTGTTTAAGTGCGTGTTCTATAAATTTGTATTCCTTATCTTCACTTTTAGGTTTTGCAAATGGTGGATTCATCATAACTTTTGTAATTGGTGGGAAATATTTTCCTTCTCCTTCTATGTTTTCCTTTTCTTCTTTAGTTAGATATTCTGCAAAAGTTATTCCATTTTCTGATTTAAAATTTAGCCATTTCTTAAAACAATCTCCTTCTATCATATTAGTTTTTCCATCACCTCTAAATATCATATTAACAAGAGCAAGAGCAATCACTGGGTCTTGTTCTTCAATTCCATAAATATTGTATGTTCTGAATTTCTCAAAATCATTTTTATTTTTTATTTTTTTCTTTACTTCATCAAGAGCTGAAACAAGAAACCCCCCTGTGCCACAAGCGACATCAAGAATTAAATCATCTTTATTAATGTCTAAAACTTCTGAAGCAAAACGAGTTATATGTCTTGGAGTTAGAACAATCCCTATTTCTTTAGCTCCATTACCATATTTTAAAAATACCTCATAAAATTTGCCTAAAACATCTTTACCAGATTTCATAGCAGAACGAATATTTAAACCTAATAATGCTTGATACGTTTTTACAATAGCTTCTTTTACTTTAGCATGATTGTCTATATTAGAAGGTTCATCAATTTTTATGAATCTTGAAAATTCTTGTTTCTTGTGTTTTGTTAAAATCAAATCAACTTTCGTATTAATAGTTGAGATTAAAAGCATAGTTTCTTGTGTCACATCAATATCTTTCCCGTCTGACATAGCTAAAAGAATTGCAGAAATAAATCTTGCTCTATATTCTCTATTAATTGCATTTTCATCTAATGTATCATTAATACTTTCGGCGGTTCTTAAAAATTCTTCTTCATTAATTTCTACATCTTTGATTGCTGGATTTTTATTTGATAGTATTATTTCAATTTGTTGTTTAGATAATAAACTAGTAATTTCAACTTCATTTTCAGTTATAGTTTCCCATCTACCATCTTTTAGAAACTGGCTCTTTGCGATATATCCTTCTTTGTCATTCCCAGCTATCCCAGTAATAAATATAACTTTGATTTTATTACTTTTGTTTAATTTATCTGAATAATATTCACGGGCATCTTTTAATGCTTGTTCTAATTTCTTTCTTTCATTCTCAGCTTCAAGAAGATAATAATTTTTTTCATTAATCTCTAAAATATTTTCAGGATATTTGTCACCAAAATATTTCTTAAATTCATCATGTTCTAAACATTCTTGTTGAGTATAGATTTTATTTTTCTGCCATCCTTTTTTTTCTTTCAATTCCTTAAGAATATAGGCATAAGCATGAACTTGAGAAGGTTTTATATTTCTTTTTTTCATATCATCATTAAAAGCGTTATTACTATTTAAAGATGACTTACTACCAACCAATGAAAATTGATTATCCTTTTTTAATTTCATTTCCTCTCCTCCACCACAAATTCTCCTCTAATCCCTAGCTCATTCGTCTCCTGTATAATAACACAAATATTATGGCAAAGCATCTTACAAAGCAATTCATTAACCTGAGCAGTCTTATCCTTGCTCCTCAAATTATCTCTAAACTTTGTCTTAACCATGTGGAAAACCGTTTCAGAATTTGAGCGTTTATGATAATGCTGTAAAAACTCTTCATGTTTATACAAGAAGTAATGATACATCCTCATCCACAAATAAGAACCTCTGGCTCTGCCTGTTACATTCTTTTTAAATGGGATGAAGGGCAAAGCGCCCTCATCCGTTATTAGCTTTAAGTTCTCTCTTGAACTATAAGCTAGGTCACAACTTACTTCCTGTAAATTGAACCTCTTGCTAACCCCTTTTAATAAGGGAGCAAGTTGAGGACTATCATTTGAATGACCTTCTGTTATTTCTGCCCTAACAACAATATTAGTTTTAACTCCGCTTAACAAATGAGCTTTAAGCCATATCCTATATTTGCTTTCTTTTCCATACTTGTAATCATAATATCTAGCAAATCTTGAAGTGGAAAAACCAGAGGCATCATTAGTAAAACAGTTTTCAACAGAAGCTAAAGGAGTTGCACTTACTTCAATCAGTTTCTTTAATATATCAGTTATTTCTTTTCTCTGTAAGAAATGCCCAATAGAAGCGTAGCAGGGAATTTTATCTATTAATCCCATCTCTTTTGCTATCTGAATATCTGACATAAATCTTCTTAATGAAAATGTAGTGTAAACTTTCATAATAGAACTAAATAATAATTCTGACATGGGAAGATTAGGTCTCCCAAAACTATATTCTGGTTGTTCAATACTGGAGCATAAATCATGTAATAACTTCATAAAAATTATTTTTTCATTAGTCTGGCTCTTATCATAAGCTTTCCAATCTTGAGAATAAGATATTTTTATCCCTTTAGTTTCTTTTATCTTGCCTTCTTCACTTATTTCTTGCTTGATATAAAACTCAACTGCAAAAATATGTTTACATTTTACTCTTTTTATTTCACAATCAGGACAATTACATTGAGGATTATGACCGCTAAACTTAACTAAATAGGCTTTTCCATTATAAGATTGAGAAGGAACTCTCCACCCTCTGGGTGTTTTAATTATTTTACAATTTTTATAGATTAATTGCCCTCTCTGTTCTCTGGTTAATTTCTTCCAATCAGTTAGATTTATATTTTCATTTAAACCCTTATTTTCTGGGTTATTTTGTTCGCAAGACATTTTAACTCTCCTGCGGGATTTAATTCCCGCTTGATTTCTTATAGTAATATAGTAATATATACTACTATATAAAGATTTCTGTTATCTAATTTGCGGTTTATATCACATATGATACATAAATCCAAAAAACGAAAGATTTAAATAAATAGTAATAATAATTACATTATTACATATATATTACATAAATTATATGTAATAATTATTACAAAAATGGAAAGAAAAACTGTATCCATAAGGGTTGACCCCATTATTTGGAAAAAAGCCAAAATGTATGCTTTAGAGAAAGATATGAGTATTGGAAAGGTAATTGAAACCTCATTAATCCAATTACTAAGACGATAAAACGAAAGTATTATATACTTCGTAGTTTTCTGAGTGTATAATAAATATATGTGGGTGATTAATATGACCATAGATTGGTTATACCATGATAATACAAATACTCTTGCGAAAATATCAGAAATTGAATTAAACAACAAAAAAGCAGTATTCCCTCAACATGCTTTAACTCATAGTGATTATAATATTTTTTCTGAATTGGGTCAAGAAGACAATATATCTAAAGATAGTATGGTTATTGTGGGAGAACCATTAAACCAACATACTTTAAGTGGAATAGGACATGAAGCACAAGTAACAGATGCTTTATTTTCAAGACTTAAGGAAAAGATAGTAATGGGAAAACTTAATTTAGTTTATCCAAGAATCCCCAATAATATAAAACAGGGTAATAATATACTGGCTGTTGAAAATATTGATGATTTACAAGCTTCTGCTTTAGTAGGGGTTCAATTAGAATTAGGGGCTAGTGCAATAATAGTACCTATTCCAAACAATATAAACCAAAAAAAAGCCTTTGACCGTATTTTTGAAAGAACGATAAACGAAAGGAAAACTTTTAATTCAGATAAAGAAATTGTGGGACTCATTCCAAAGACAGATGCACTAGACCTGATTCCATCAATAATTAAAGATTATGTAAAGGAAGGTATAAGGCATTTTGCTATGGATTTTAGTGGTGCAACAATACCTCGTGCGCATTTAAGACAAGCAGTGAGAGGGATTAGAGACCACCTTAAAATAAAAAAGGGTAATATCCCAAAAGAAAAACAATACACATTTTACGCTTTTAACGTAAGTTTTGCTGTAAAATCCCAGAGCGAAGTCTCACCAATAACAGATATACTAACTCATGTATATGGTATAGATGCTACAAGTGGAGTGATATGGGGTGGTGGAAGAATAGAAAAGGATAAACTGAGATTTTATAACACAACAGATTATGGAGCATATCATATTAAAAATATTGAGAATCAAAACGTAGCCGTACCTAAAAACTTATTACAAGGAAGCCCTATAGCCGTTTATAAGAAACTAAGGGTAAACCGTATAACTGCATACCAAGATGAGTGCAAAAAGGTATCAACTAGAGTCGCAGAACAAGACCAATCAAAAGGATATTCTGCGTATATAAATACTAAAGATAGAGCTAAAGAAATTGTAAAGAAAGCTATTTTTGATGTGAAAGAAATAAAATCAAATTAACTTTCTTTAGATGGTTCCATATTCTGTATTACCAATATATTTATATATTACGATATTACTTTACTACTACCATGAGTGAAAGAGTAACTAAAAGTCTTAAAATAGACCCCGATATATGGAAAAAAGTAAAGGTGTATTGTGCTCAAAAAGAAACGGATATTTCTGAATATATTGAAGAGTTAATTAAGAAGGATATGAAAGGAAGATGATAGACACACCACATATTGAAGAAGAGGATTATCCGCATTGTAAAAATGTAATAGATGGTCTTCTAATTAAGGGATGGTTAAAAAAGGTAGATGGTGGATATAATTGGACTGAGAAACATTATTTGGATAGTGTAAGATTAGCTAAGAGACTTGTGAGAAGATTAAGATGGGGATGGCTAATTGGTTATTAATAGCAAAATACTCTGGACTAGGCTTCATAGTTGCTGGAGCAATAGGAAATATTTATCAAGGATTTAATTATACTGTTTTAGGATTATATATTTTAGGTGGGTTTTTGGTTTTGAGTTGGTGGATTAAGAAATGAAAGATAAAATAGAAAATAAAGAAGGATTGGGTGTTTTAGTAGAACAAAGGGGAGCTAATGAGAAAAGCCAGATATTTTGCGATAAAATTGAGTATATCCATAATAAAGATGGTCCTATTTTTGACCATCATTTGATGTTTTGGAATAATGGAGAATTGGTATTCAAGGTTTGGTTGCCTAATGGAGAAAGTGATAAGGAGTTTAAAGATATTTATGAGGCTCTAAAGAATGTAGGAATTTCAGTAACAGAAAAATTAAGAGAATATGAACTAGAACTTGAAGGGAAAATAAAAAAAGTTATGGCAAGGAACAAGAGAGAAGCTTTAGAAAAAGCATTAGGCTATGAACCAAGAGGATTAAGGTTTCAAAAAGAGAGTAAATTTGATTAAATATGACTTTTTACACAGAATAATTACTTTATACACAAGAGCTACTTAATACACAAAGCCTATAGACATTAAATCAATAATCTTATTTATAATATAAAAAGCCATGAAATTACCTCATTTTTTGCTTATTTATCTTTTTTGGTCAAAAATTTTCATTGGGCGGTGGTAGAATATGTTTAAATATCTTTAGATATCAACAATTGGTATGAGAACCCCATCTTTAGAAAGTTTTACTAGAAAGAAGATAGACTTGATTCTTAACAATCTTGGTTGGAATACAGATGAAGATTCTTTAAATTGTAATGTCTTTACTGAAAGAGCCAAAACCGTAGAGCAAAATAAAAAGTTTAAAGGAAAGAAACCAGATTATGTTCTTTATCGTTATGGAACTGATGAACCAATCGCCGTAATAGAAGCAAAAAGAAAAGGACAATCAGTAGAAAGAGCTTTGGTAGAAGCAATAGAAAAATATGCTAATCCCTTGAGGGTTAAAATTGTATTTGCTATTGATGGTTCTTTTGTTAAAACATGGCATACTATAAGTAGACAAGAACTAAAAATTGAAGGAGAAAGCATACATGAATTACTATCTGAAAGTCAAATATTAAGATTTCTTAGGGATGGAGCAAATATTGAGATTCCTAAAGATATAAAGTATAGTAGAGAAGAACTAATAAAAACTTTTAAGTGGGCTAATGAACAGTTAAGAAATGAGGGCTTGCGTGGACTTGATAGATTTATTGAATTTGCTAATATCTTATTTCTAAAGTTAATTAGTGAAATAGAAGAAAATAAGGAAATTGAAAAGATAGAAAAGAGAGTTTTATCAAAAAAATATTGCTGGGAAAGTTTCTACAAATTAGACGCAGAAACAATGATGGAATATATAAATGGAACAGTTTTACCTTACCTAGTTGAAAGCTATAATCATAGTGGGGAAGTCTTTCAAACTAAACTTCAAATACAAAATCCACAAACCGTAAAAACTCTTGTTGATAAATTTTCAAAATTAAAGTTACTTAATGCAGAATCAGAAATCAAAGGAGATGCTTTTGAATATTTTTTAAGAGAGTTATCTGCTGGTAATGACTTAGGTGAATATTTTACTCCTAGACATATAGTAAAGATGATGGTTAGTTTAGTAAATCCACAATATGGTGATAAAGTATACGACCCAGCCTGTGGAACAGGTGGATTTATTATAGAATCATTTAGGCATATAAAAAAGTTATGTAAACAAACACCATCAATTATAAAAGAATTGAAAGAAGAAACAATCTACGGTACGGAGATAACAAACACAGCAAGAATAGCTAAAATGAATATGATTATTATTGGTGATGGTCATACCAATATAAAACAAGCAGATAGTCTAAAAAATCCTATAAAACAAAAATATGATATTATATTAGCTAATCCACCTTACGGAACTACAACCGATTATGGAACTTTTTATCCTATTGACTCCAAGAGTGGAGATGTTGTTTTTATTGAACATATAATAGAAGCCTTAAAAGATAAGGATAGTAGATGTGCTTTTATTATGCAGGAAGGTGTTTTATTTAGAAGTTCAGACCTGAAGTTAAGAAAATATATTCTAGAAAATTATTGCATAGATGCGATTATATCGCTACCCAAAGGAGTTTTCTTACCATACACTCCCGTAAAAACAAATATTCTAATAATATCTAAGAGAAAGCAACAGGATAAAATATGGTGTTACCGCATAGAACATGATGGCTTCGAGCTTACGGGATTAAGAAGGAAAATAGATGAAAATGATATTCCAGATTTAATAGAAAAATGGGAACATAAAGATGTGGGTGGAAATGCTTGGTTTATTAATATCAAAGAGGTAATAAAAAATAGATATATACTCATACCAGAAGATTATAACCCAAAAATTAGCAAAAAAGTGCTAAGGTCCTCAGATTTTGTTTCAGAATCTTTAAATGAATTAACAGAGTTGAGTAAGAGATTACAAGATAAACTTAATGAACTAAAGAAGAAATATAAACCCAATTTTATAGAGAAAAGTAAAATAGAAAGGTATACTCTTGGTTATTTGTTTGATATGATTTCGGGGGGCACGCCACCTAGAGAAGATAAATCTAATTTTGGTGGTGATATAAACTGGGTTAAGATAGGAGACATGTATGGTTCTACAAGACAAGGTTTTATGTTACCACAACAATTTCTAATTACAAAAACTGAAGAAAAAATTACGAAAAAGGGGTTATCCAATCTAAAAATCATACCAAGAGGCACGGTTTTAGTTTCAATCTTTGGTTATGTAGGTAAAACGAGCATTTTGAATATTGATGCTACTACAAATCAAGCAATAGTTGCATTAATGCCAAAAAAAGATAAGAAAATATCTATTAATATTGAAATAATGCCTAAATTTATTTATTATATGGTATTGGCTAGTAGAGGAAATTTAGAAGTTATGGCTAAGGGTGGAAATCAAAAAAATATAAATAAAACTAAACTTTCTTCTTTAGAAATACCTGTACCTAAAAAGGAAATACAACTTAAGATTATTGAATTTTTAGATAACCTTTCAGAGGATTTAATAGAGTCTATAAAATTAAAAGATGAGTTAGAAACTAAGTTGTATCAATTAAATGGAGATATTCTTTCAGATATTTTATTAAAACAGATTTAATTATACTTTTCATTAATCTTTATTTTCCAACCAAAATCTTCAGATATTTTTTTAATGGTAGGAAAATCATTTTCTAAATCACGGTCTACAACTTGGATATACAATTTATTGGCTATTGCTATAGCTACATTCATTAAGTCATGAGATTCCATCCATAAATTTTCTTTTTCTTTTTCTAAATCCTTATATCTTGTTTCTGCATTAGAATCAAAATCTAGAATATGAAATTTTATTATTGTTTTCATACAAGTTTCAAAATCTGCCTGAAGCTGTGAAATACGAATCTCTCTATTATCATATTTTTTTAAGTTTAACTCCCTAAACCTTTCAGCAAACTTCCTGATTATATGTCCTACTTGAATAACTGAAATGAATCCAGTATATTTTATCCCATTTGAATTAAGAAAAGTTAACCATTTTTCAGTATCTTTTTTATCTAAATAGGCGTTTAGTAGGATACTAGAGTCCACAAGTTCGTGCTTTCTAGGACACCCCTTCCATCTTTTAGGACAGGCAGAACAAGGATTTTTAATCACATCCCTCATCCTCTTTTTATTGATACAATTAACAGGAGTCATATCAAAGGAAAGTGTATTTATCTATTTAAGAGTTATTAATCATTTTTTCACTACCGAAACCTTTATATAGTAGTATGATATATTATATATCAAGGTGATATAAGATGGTAAAATTACAAATAGACCTTTCAGAAGAAGAAGACACAATAGTTGAAATGTATAAAGCAAAGAGTAGACTTGAAACAAAAGAACAAGCTGTAAAAATGATAATAAAGAACAATAAAGAATGTAATCATAAATTTAAGATTGCTGATAAAATTAGAAATAGAACTGGTAGTAAATTGACCATTGTTCAATATTGTGTTAATTGTGGATTAGTAAAAAGAGATAATGTATCTTCATTACACAATATAATCGAAACAGATTATTCAAAAAAATAAATAATCAAGTGGGCTTACGCCCACAGGAGTCCAAAATGTCGCAAAACACAATGAACTTAGAAAATAGTGGAAATTTAAACTATAAAAATTTTTCTGATGCAAGAAGCCAAAGAGCAGAAGCCATCTTAAAAAAAGGAGAGCCAGAAACTATTGATGAATATACTTATTTAGTGCCTTCTCAATTTTCAGATAAAAAATATAAGGTAACGCATATAGATAGTTATTCCTGTGAATGTGAAGATTTTAAACAAAGATGTCAAGGAACAGGGCTTTATTGTAAGCATATCAAAGCCATAATTCTATTTGAGAAATTAAAAAACGATTATGAAGTAGAAGAAAGTAGGATAAAACAGAAAATATCTTTAATTATAGACGAGCCATTAGAAAACTGCTGTCCTTCTTGCGCTTCTTTAAACTTAATCAAGAGAGGAGTAAGGATAACTAAATTTGGAGAAAAACAAAGATTTAGCTGTAAAGATTGTCAGAAACGATTTGTTTTAAGCCCTATCCAGAAAATTAAGGGTAATGCTAAACTTGTTTGTTTGGCTATGGATTGCTTTTATAAAGGATTAAGCTATCGTGATATTTCAGACCAATTTAAGCAGTTCTATGGTTTAAGTTTACACCATGAAACAATAAGAAGATGGGTTTTAAGGTTTTCAGAGGTTATGGAAAAATATTCTAAAGAATTACAGCCACAAACTTCTGGAATTTGGAACGCAGATGAAACTATGGTTTTAACTAAAAGAGGAACAGACAAGAGAAAGCATAATGCCAATAATTCTAATTTTGATTATGTTTGGAATGTGATGGATAATGAAACTAAGTTTTTATTAGCTTCTGTTAATTCTGGAAGAAGCAGAAAAATAAAAGATGTTCAAACAGTCATGAAAGAAGCTTTAGAGCAAAACAAAGAAATTCCTAAAGAGATAATAACAGATAGGTATATGGGCTATAACTCTGGAATTTCAAAGACATTTAGGAATTGGGGCAAGGAAAGAAAGGTTAAGCATATTTCTATTGTTGGAAGAAGAAAGATAGTAAATAATAATGCGATAGAAAACCACCATACCTTGCAGAAAGAATTTCATAAAGTAAGAAAAGGAGTTACAAAAGTCCAAGAGTATCAAGATGGATTTAAGGTTTATCATAACTTTGTTAAGAAAGGAACTAAAGATAATTTAACTCCTGCTGAAAGAGGCGGTATCAAATTGGAAGGCAACAGATGGAATACTCTACTACTTAATTCCTTAAAAGTCCCTCAAGCGACAGGAGAAAAGAAAATGATTAAAAGTCCCTAATTTGCGACAGAACCTCGAAAATCGATAATTTTTACCCTTAAAGCAACAGAACAACTACGAGAAAGTAAATTATCACCGAGGTTATATCAGAAATTATTGTAGCAATTGGACCACTACCCAAGGCCGGATCAAATCTAAACCGTTTAATTGCAAGGGTAATTAAGAGAGCAGTAAGACTTGTAATAAGAAGAGAAAGTAAAACCGCCGAAGATATAACAAAAGCAATGAAAGGCACCCCCCAAAATAATGAAATTACTGAAAACATGATAATTCCTATAACCATTGCTATCAAAAATGATACCATCATTTGCCTAAAGAAGTATTTTTTAAGATTAATTCCTTTTCCTAAAACGGCCAAATCACGAACGAATATTGTTTGAAGCTGAGTTCCTAATGCATCACTTATATAAACAATTGCAGGCACGAAGGATGCTACAATTAGATATTTTACAAGAGTCTCCTCAAATAGACTAATGTATAATGCTATGAACATAGCTCCGAAGAGCCCAACAATCAGCCAAGATAAACGATCTCTTAAAACTTTAAATAGGGGTACTTCTAAACTACTCTCAAAATCTAAATGAGATTTATGGATTCCTGCGAAATGGAATATGTCTTCTCTTAAGGCTCTATTTACTATAGAGACAATTTTTCTAGATGAAATGATGCCAATCAACTTTCTTGACTTTACAACAGGTATTGCTTTTAAGTCATGTTTTAATGCTAGATGGGCAATTCTTTCTATTTCAATTTCTGGAGAAACAGTTACTAATTTTGTTTGCATGAATTTTCCTACGCTAGTATCCTTAGGTTTGTTGAAAAGCTCTTCTATAGAGAATACCCCTATGAGATTTTTATTGTTGTCAGTTACATAGATGTAGTCCACACTATCGTAAGTATTACTCTCTTTTTCTAAAATTGAAAGAACTCTTCTTACAGTATAATTTTTTTTAACTATGGGTATTTTTGTTAGAATACATTTTTTTAATGAATTATTCATGTATCTCTTTTTTTTATTCCTCATTCTTATTAGAATATACTTTTAATACATATATAAAGATTCCTCGTGAAAAATTGTTTAATATGATTTAACCTAATCCCCAATCATCACCAATATTCCTAGGCGTATATTTATACTTTTTAGCTAAAATTTTTAGTTTATGATATTCCGAACCTTTACTATCCATTATTTCTAATATTTTATTTATTATATAATGCCGCCAATCAGGCCTTTCTAATCTATTTGGTGTTACGTAAATAAAATCAATTCTTAAAGCCATGAATAACTTTGTTTTCCTGCTAACTGCTTTATCATATTCATCCTTACCTTTCATACCCAAATACTCAATCACAATATTTAGTTTAGGTAAGTAAAAGTCAGGATACCATATCCTAATTTGACCTTGCTCATCTACCAAAGCCAAGGGATATTCGTACAAAAAATGTATTTTTTCAGATGCAAAGAACTTTCCAATAGCTTCTTCCCCTGCTGATTTAAATTTTGGTAACAAATTACACCTCTATTTTCATAGATAATCTGAAATTTAAAAAACTATCTAAAACATTCATAAACATATAAGCACTCAAAAAACACCCTTTTTTCTCCTAATTTCTTATATTTAAAACCATATTTTTCCATTATTTTTATAACATCACCACTTAAACTACTGAAAGAAATTAAAATTTTACCATTCTCATTTAAATAATCTTTAACTTTAGAAAAAAATCTATCAATAACTTCCCAACCATGTTTCCCACCGACTAATGCTATATCATTCACATAATTAAAATCCTCACTAGTCATTTTTATTCCACAATAATCTCTTTCCTCTGGTAAGTATGGCGGATTAAATATGATTAAATCGAATTTTCCATTAACTCTTTCAAATAAATCACTCTGTACCGCATTTATACCTCTCTTTGTGCAATAATCAACAGCTTCTTTGTTTATATCAACGGCTAAAACAACAGCTTTATTTTTGATTGCTTCTTCAGCCAATATTCCAGAACCAGTTCCCATATCTAAAACCCTCATTCCTTTTTTTACATATTTTTTAACAAAAGAAAGTAAAAAATAAGAATCATCTGAAGGCTCATAAATCATATTAAAAAATTTAGATATCTAAGCCTTCAATCTCATTTAATTCAGAGTCTAAACTATTCAAATCATCAAAATCAGTATCTGTTTCATTTAAACTAACAACATCACCTTCTAAACCAGTCTTTACATCACTAGTAGTTCCCTCAGATACTTTTTGCCGACAACCAACCAATAAAATTAGTAGAAATACTAAAAAAATGATTTTCTTATTCATTTTCCTCATCTCCTGTAATTACCTCGCCTGCGTCCTTAATTTTTTTTACTAAATCTTTTAATATATCCTGTGCTTCTTTTAAAATATTTTTCGCTTCTTCAAATTTAACCTTGGCAGTTTCATAATCCTCCGTTTCAATAGCATTACTTGCTTCTTTAAGTTTCTCTATTGATTCATTAACTTTATTTTCATAACTTTCTTTTAGATTATTTAATTCTGTAACATCTACTTTTTTCTCAGATAAATCACTAATTGCCTTTTCAAGTCTACTGGTTACTTTCTCAAATTTATTAACAACATTTCCTAATTTTGCAATTGCAACCTTATGCGAATACTTAGTTAGGTCATCTTTAGTATTTTTCCATGCAGCATTTATTTTTTTAGCAGCTTCTTTAATCTCTTGTCCTGTAACAGCATTTTCAATACTTTCTTTAGCATCTTGAATTTCTTTTATTTTTGCATCTATTCTTGAAATCATTTCATTTTTTTCTTCTTCTGTAAACCTATCGCTTTCCTGTATTCTTGCTTTAACTCTTTCTAGAGCATTAATTATTGCATCTGCGGAATTACCTAAAAATTCTTTGGTTTTATTCCTTGCTTCATCCCTGACCTCATTACATTCATCACTGCTATCATTAACACAGTTTTTTAATTCTTCTTTCAGTCCTCTTATTTCATCCATAATTTCATCTTTCTTTTCTTTTGCCTCATCATATCTTTCTCGGGCCTTTAAGTAATTCTCTCTAGCTTTCTTTATGTTTTCTAAAGCAACTTCACTTACTTTATCTAAGTTCATCACTGCTCTAGATTTTCCACCTATTTCAATTCCTTTTCTTTCATCTTCCTCATTATCATCTTCATTTTCATCTACATCATTATTATCACTTTCCGAATCATTATCATCTAAATCTTCTTCATTATTCATTCTAGCATATATATTCTCTCTAGCTAAACCTAACGGCACTAATGAGACTAACATTACAAAAATCAGTAAAATTGATATTATCTTCCTCATTTGAATCACCAACAAATTAAGTTTTTTTAATTTCTCTAAAACATACTCTTAAATTAGTTTATAAAAATTTGTATAGTACTTTTCAACAATGAATATCCTTATTTTATGCTATTAAAATACTCCCTGGCCCTTGTTTTAATATTCTCCAGGTAATATTTTTCTATTCTTTCTTCAAATATTTTCCCTAAATCCTCCCATTCTGTTATTCTATAATTATTATTTATTTTTTCAACTAAGAATAAATCTCTTAACCTTTTTAATTGTCTCCTTATATTGCTTTCAGCTATTCCCTTTAGAGCCAGCTTATTTTTATTTCTTAATTTTACAACTTCTTCCATGACTTCATAACTATTCAAAAATTTTTTACTTTTGGAAGCATCCAATAAAACTTGCAATACTTCAACTATTACGTCTCTAGAATCACCGGGTTGTAATAATCCGATGCTTAAACAAAGTTTTCTTATTAAATCCCTACCACTCAAATCGTTAGGTTTTTCATATCTTCTTAAAGTAATCTCGCTTAGGGGTATATCTTTACTTATAGTTTTTCGCATATTCTTTTCCGAGGTTTTCTTTTCAAGAAAAGCTCTTATAAAAACAAATAATCAAAGTTTAAATATTTTTGTTTTTTATAAACAATAACTTTTATATATTTTAGAATTACATCTTAAAAAGATAAACAATGAAGAAAAAATGGAAATGTAACATATGTGGTTATATTCATAAGGGAGTGAAACAACCAGAAAAATGTTTATTATGTAATGCCAAAAAAGAGGAGATTCAAGAGGATTTCAGAAAATGAGTATATCACGTCTTAATTTCGGTACAGCTGGTATTCCATTATCAACTAAACCACGTGATACCATTAATGGCATAAAAGAAGTCAGGAAATTAAATCTTGATGCATTAGAACTCGAATTTGTTCGCCAAATTTACATAAAAAAAGACCAAACACCAGAAATAGGGAAACAAGCCAAAAGCGATAATGTTATTCTAACTGCACATTGCCCTTACTTCATTAATCTAAACTCGGAAGACAAAAAAAAGTATTATGCCTCGATAGGGTATATAAAAAATTCTGCTATTATAACCTCTTTATGTGATGGCTACTCGGTTTGTTTTCATGCTGGTTATTATCAAAAACAAGACCCAGAAAAAGTTTACAAAAAAATAAAAGAAGCAATTAAAATGATTGTAAAAGATGTTAAGGAACAAAACAAAAACATATGGATCAGACCAGAGATATCGGGAAAACAAAGTCAATTTGGAAGCTTAAATGAAATAATTAGAATCTCAAAAGAGATAGATCAAGTTTTACCTTGTATTGACTTTTCTCATTTATATGCAAGAACAATTGGCCAAAATAACACAAGAGAAGAATTCAAGAAAATATTACAAGAGATAGAGAAAAGTCTAGGAAAAATAGCCTTAAACAATATGCATATTCATTTATCTGGCATAGCCTACGGAGAAAAAGGAGAAAAGAACCATTTAAACTTAAAAGATTCTAAATTAAATTATGAAGATTTATTAAAAACTTTAAAAGAATTTAAATGTAAAGGGGTAGTTATTTGTGAATCTCCCAATATAGAAGAAGATGCCATTTTATTAAAAGAAATATACAAAAAAAATTTAGACTAAAGTTTAAATATCTGTAAATTCTTCATAGTTCAAAATGAATCCTCCAGAAATACAGGAAACAGTAGTCGAAGATAACAAAGTTTTAACTGGCGATATTTCACTCATAAAATTAAAGTTAGAAAAAGAGATTGAATTCAAAGCAGGACAGTTTATCCAGACTATAATACAGATAAATAATAAAAAAATAAGGAGATCCTTTTCAATTGCCTCTTCGCCGAAAGATAGAGAACATATAGACTTATTAGTAAAGAGTGTTAATGACGGACTGATAACCCCACTATTACTAAAGATAAAGAAAGGTGAAAAACTAGCAATTCATGGACCCTTTGGTTTTTTTAGAATTATTCAACCATACCCAGAAGAGATAATATTTATAGCAGCAGGAGTTGGTGTAGCTCCATTTAGAAGCATGATCAATGATTTATTAGAAAATGAGATAGATTCAAAGATAACATTAATCTTCGGGTTTAGGACAGAGAAAGAGTATTTATTAAAAAACGAATGGATTAGTTTAGAAGAAAAACACAAAAATTTCAAAATACTTCCTGTAATCTCAAGACCGAAAAAAAGAACACAAATATTTAAAGGTCATGTCACAGATTTAATACCAAAAATCTTAAAATATTCGGAAAACCTAGATTTTTACATCTGTGGTCCGCCAATTATGATTTCAGATACCATTAAAGTTTTAGAATCGTTAGGCTTCAATAAAAAACAAATTCGTATTGAACGATGGCAATAAAAGGAAGAGAAAAGATCAATTCTAGAAACATTATGTAGGTAAACTAGTTATCTCTATATATTAAATAAAATCACAATAAAATATTTAAATGGTAAATAAACAAAAGATTAGTATAATGGACAAAAACAGAATAATAATCATACTAGTTATTGTTATTCTTCTATTGATGGGTTTTATTTCTTATTTAAAAATAAGAGACTATAATAATAAGAATTTAAATTTAGCATATCAAGCAGGCATGAGAGATGCAAATATTCAATTCCAACAAAACATAATAACCCAACTTAATACGTTGGGTTTTTTTACAATTAATTTACCTACAGACAACAATAAAACCCTAACTGTAAAATTGGCTCCAATACAACCACAAACTCAACAAACAGAAAAATAAACTTTTTAACAAAAACCTTATAAAACCTAAAATTTTTCTCAATCTGATGTCAACTTTAATAGCCTGTTTATCAACAGGAAAAGGAACCTGGGGTCATGTTTCTAGATTAATAGAAGATGAAAATTGGGATAAAGTAATCTTAATAACTAACGAGTATGGGAAGGAAAATTTCAATAAAAATGATAAAACAGAATTAATTCCCGTAAATATGAATTCTGGCTTAAAAGAACTTAGAGATGAAATCAAAAATCAATTAAAAGACAAGATTAAAGACACAGAAGTTGCCATAAATTTTGTTTCTGGAACAGGCAGAGAACATATGGCTTTAGTTTCTGCAATACTAAAACTAGGACTAGGAATAAGATTAATTGCTTTAACAAAAGACGGAATAGAAGAAGTTTAAGCCTCAAAAAATCTAACAAAATAAAAAATAAATAGAATTCCAATAATCAAAAATAACAAATGCAATACTAACTTTTTTTTATCAGTTTCTTTATGTAAACCAGGAAGTAAATCAGCAACAGCAATATAGATAAATCCTCCTGCTGCTATAGAGATAAGATAAGGAACAACCCATCCAATAAGATCAGAAGAAAAATATGTCAAAACCGCACCCAATATAGCCATAATAGCGGAAAGAAAGTTGTAAAGTAATGCTCTACCCCTTGAAAACCCAGATTTAATTAAAATAGCAAAATCACCCAGCTCCTGTGGTATTTCATGAAATATGATAACTAAAGTGGAAATTAGTCCTAAATGGAAATTGATTAAATAAGAGGCGGCAATAATAACACCATCACCAAAGTTATGAACAGCATCTCCAACTAAGATCAGATAACTAACAGGATGAACATCACACTTTTCATGAAAATGATGCCAATGTATACCTCTTTCAACTATAAAAAAAAGGATTATACCTAAAAGAATGAGTGGCATGACTATGTCAGTACCTAAGCTTTCAAGTCCCTCTGGAATCAAATCAAAAAAAGCAGCTCCCAACATAGACCCAGCAGCAAAGGCTACTAATACTAGTAAAATACTTTCAAATAAGTTCTTCCTCAAACCCAGTATGGTTACGCCAATTAAAGAAACAACACTTACCAATAAAACGCTGAATAAAATAGAGACAAGGGTACTAACCATAAATAGGTTTAAAAATTTAGTTAGTATAAAAAGCTTATGCTTAATCAACGAAATTATTAAAAACTAATTTCGTTTATTTAATGGGATATTACTAGCAAGATGGGATTATTTGATAATACATTAAAAGATTCTGAAAGTTTGTTTAAAGAGGAGTTAGCTTTAGACTTCGAATTTCAACCAAAATTAATCAAATACAGGGAAAATGAGCAGTTTCAGATAGCTTCTGCTATTAAACCATTATTCCAAAAACATAATGGAAGAAATTTATTAATTACCGGCAAGCCAGGTATAGGAAAAACCGTAGCAACTAAACATGTCTTAAATGAATTAGAACAAGAAACAAATGATATTCTCCCTATATATGTAAACTGTTGGCAGAAAGACACCCCATATAAAATAATAATTTCAATTTGTGAATCTATAGGTTATAGATTTACACAAAATAAGAATACAGATCAGTTAGTTAAAGAAGTTTCAGGAATACTGAATAAAAGATCATCGGTTGTAGTTTTAGACGAAGCAGACAAAATCCAAGATTATCAAATATTATATTCATTATTGGAAGATTTATACAGAAAAGCGATTTTATTAATAACAAATAATAAAGATTTTCTTTCTAATCTAGATCAAAGAATTTTATCTAGGTTAATGCCCGAAACAATAGAGTTCAGGCCATATAATCAAGATGAAACAAGAGGTATATTAAAACAAAGAGCAGAATATGCTTTTTCGCATAGTGTTCTTTCAGATGAAGCTTTGGAATTAATATCACAAAAAGCCTATGAAAAAAAAGACATAAGGATAGGTTTATTTTTGTTAAAGGAATCAGGCAATTTAGCAGAACAAAAACTTAAAAGAAAAATTGAAAAAGAGGACGCAGAAAAAGCAATTGAAAAATTACCAGAATTCAAAATAAAAGATTCTTCTTTATTAACAGAAGAACAAAATAAAATTTTAAATCTAATTAAAGAAAACACAGGCAAAGCAACAACAGAACTGTATAAATTAATCGAACCTTCTGTTTCTTATCGGACTTTTTTAAGAAAAATACAAGATTTGGAAAATGCTAATTTAATACATTTGATTGAAGAAAACATAGGCCAAGGCAAAAAAACAGTGATTAATTTTGGTTCTATCAAAAAATTAGACGAATTTTCTTAACCACTATAAAATAAAAATTTTAACAAAGGCTGTAATTTGGTAATATAAGTCTTATAAGCTACATAAAAGAATACTTCTCTAAACTATATATTCTAGGCAAACGTTACGTGACAACCACGCGTAGCCTATATAAACTAATTTGTCTTTGCACGATTTAACCTAATAAAAAAAGATAATTAGGAATCGATAGGGGTAAACCCCTTATTTTTGGAGGTGAAAATGGAATTTACTATATTTAGCGAGAGCTATCTTCCTTGGGAAGAATATTGTAAACTTGTAGAAGATAGGGAAAGGCTGGTTTTTATGACTGTAACAGCAAGAAAAAGCCTAAAGAATATTATTTCAAAGGGGGGATAAAGATGATAGAACCAAAAGATATACAAGAAATTTTTAGTCAAGTTTTAAGAAACCTACCATTAGAAAAAAATTAAGAGGTGATTAAGATGCAAAATATTTATACTGAAGATGATATAGAAGAAATGCTGGACAATGACGAGATAAGCCCAGAAGAAGAAGCGTTTATGTCTGGTTATTTAGAAGAATGAACAAGGATTTTATGTGATAAAGAACATAAAAATTTAAATATAAAAAATTAATGTCTAGTTTATGCTCAAAAAAAGATTCTTTGAATACTTTCATAATCTACCAAGATCTCTCCAGGAAATTTTTGAATTTATTAGAAAACCATACCAAAAGGATGAAGAGAAATTAAAAAACAGAAATGCTGAATTGTTAAGACAAAGCTTATATTTAAATAGGTTAAGAATTGAATCAGAACAAAGATTAGAAGAATTGATGGAATTAGTTGAAGAATCTAATCAACGCGCAGATAAAGAACATGAAGCAAGGTTAGCATCAGAAGAAGATTTAAAACAGACTAAAACAGCATGGAGCCAACAATACTATTTAGTTCAAAGACTTAAAACTGAACTTACCACAAGGATCTTCCAAATACAAAGAAGAATTTATGATTGCAGGACTCCAAGAATCTGGGCAGATTTATCTGGAACAATACAAATTACTAATCTACCAAGAAGATATGGTTTAATTGGGCAAAATATTAATGAATATTTTATTAACCATCAATTCCCCAATGTAGAAACCAGATCATACGACAAAGTAGTTGGTATAATAATAGGAAAGAGAGCATATAAAGTAGAAAGTACGTCAAAATCGTGTGAGGGAGAATTACAAATAGGAACTATGGTAAGGTTAAAAAGAATAAAAGGAAAAGATTTAAGAGAAACAAAAGAGGGGCTAGTAGAAAGAATACAAAGAAAAGTTGAACAATTATATACAGAAAGATATAAATCTAAACCTCAAGGAACCTAACTTTTTTATCATCTTTTTTACTCATTAAAACAACTTGGCTTTGAGGTTGCTCATCAATAATACTAAAATCAGTAAGCTCGCTAATTCTCTCACTAAATTCTTGTATTTCTTCATGTTTGGGCATTTGCTCATAACCCATCCTATATCTTGCACCACCAACAGGCATAGCACTTTTTATTTCTAAAAAATTAAATTTATTTTTATTGATAATCTCAGCATATTTTTCTGGAGCTTTGAAGTTCCATCCTTTTCCTAACGTTAATCTTACCGTACTCCTTTTAAAATGTTTTAATAAACTAAGAGAGTTCATTATCTTTCTCCATAAACCAGGAGCCAATGGTTTGCATACTTCTTCAAATGTTTCTTCATCAGGTGCGGGCAAAGTAATGTACAATTGTGTTGGCTGATGATCAATTAATTCTTTAATCATCTCTATAAAAGTGCCATTTGTAACTAAAAAACTGGTCATTTTCCTCTTATGAATTTCTTCTATTAATTCTGGTAATCTGGGATACATACAAGCATCACCAGTTAAGCTTAATGCAACATGTTTAGGCTTCATACTTTCTAATAATTTTTCTTTATTTACTTTATTATAACCAAAATAACCAATTAAAGCTTTTTTTTGTTCTTTAATAAATCCTTCAACTATGTCTTTAGTGTTATCTAAAAACTTAATTTTTTTAGGATTATAGTCTATGTCTCGCCAACACCATTGACATCTTAAATTACAAACATCCAAAGTTACACTAGCTTGTATACATCTCCAACTATCTATTCCATAAAATTTGTTTTTGTAACAAGAACTATTATCTTTTAGAGAACTTTTACAATAATGACACAATTTAATTGCAGAGTGATTTCCTATTATTCTATAACCCTGCTTCTGTAAAAATTTTCTTCTTATCTCTATACTTTCATCTTTTAATATTTTAAGATGATCTCGTAAAATAATTTCCCCCATAACAATTTAAAATAAAAAAGATTTATAAAGTTTTTTAAGAAAAGAATAAGAAAAGAAGAGATCTATCTTTTTCTCTTCTTAGATTTTCTACTTGATTTCTTTTTACTCTTTTTTGCCATCTAAAATCACCTCTCCTATAAGTATTATTAATAAAACTAACACATTTTTTGTTTAAATAGTTTTCTATTTCTTATTTTTTACAAAAAAGTTTTTGAAAATTCATAAAAATATTTTTCTCAACTTCATCTTGATCTAATTTTTTTATTTCAGAAATTTTTTTTACTATATTCTTAACAAAAATTGGCTCATTTCTCACTTTACCTAAAGGCGGAGCATAGGGAGAATCAGTTTCAGTTAACAATTGATTTATGTTTACCCTTTCACATATTAATTGAAAATGCTGTAGTCTATCAATCACACAAGGAATCGAAAAAAACCAACCATTATCCTCAATTTTTTTTACCAATTTCATATTACCAGAAAAAAAATGCATTACAACATTCTTATGTTTACAGCTTTCTAATAATTCAACGCACAAACCTTCGGCTTTTCTTGAATGAACTATTAATGGTTTTTCTATTTTTTCACTTAATTCTATCACTTTTAGAAAAACTTTCTTCTGCTCTTCAATCTTACAATCTTCAATTGAAGCATCTAATCCGCACTCCCCAATCCCGACTATTCTATTTTTATTTTTCTTTATAAATTCTAATTCTAGGTCAACATCAAATTTCATAGGCTTTCTACCCAAGTATTCTTCATCAACTTGTATCCCAATTGCATCAAAAGGATAAATCCCCAAAGAAGCTTTAATTGTATCATTATATTTTTTACTAATATCTAATACTTTTCTGTTAGATTCCTTATTAATTCCAGAGGTTATAACAAAAACCTTGTTTTTCCTGCATCTTTCAATTACTTTATCCAAATCATTATACCTATTATGGTCCAAATGCGAGTGGCAATCCGTTAACATAAAATTAGTTTTAATAATTAATATTTATATTATTTTCTAAAGAATAAAACCAATTAAAAAACTAAAAAGTTTAACAAACCAAGGCACTAAATTAATTAAGATTAAAAATAAAAACACAAGCCCAACAAAAGACCAAATTTTTCTTGATTTTCCCTCATCTTTTGTAATCCCCAATAATAAAGTATAAAACATCCTGCCACCATCAACAGGTCCAAGAGGCAATAAATTAAATAACCCAACCCCGATATTGACTAAACCTAACCACATTATTAAAAGTTTAATCCAGTTAAAGAATTCCCCAAAGCTTTTACTATAACCATTTTTTATTTTTGTTTCAAGCCCAAAATTAATTCCGATTAACCCTCTCTCGCTTTTTTCATCCTTCACTGCTTTAATTTCAAATTTACCTTGATCAGTATTTAAAACCACCAAATCGTCAGGTTTTATTTCATTAAACATAGTTTCTAGACCTGTAAGACTAATTCCGGCTATATCACTATTATTTATGCTAATAATTTCAAAAGGCAATTTTAAACCAGAACTCTCAGCAGGCAAACCGCTAGTAAATTGATTAACAGTTAAATTATCAACCACAAACAAATTCCCATTAAGAGGCACTATGACAAAAATGAAAAGTAAGGAAAATAATGCACCCATTATAAGATTTATGTATGGACCAGCAGCAAACATACTTAATTGTGCTTTTTTACTAGACTTCAAAACTTGTTTTTCATCAGGCTCTACAAAAGCTAACATTATGGGCCCTAAAAATGCAAAACCCGAACTTTTAACCTTTAACTTGTATACTCTTGCAATTACTCCATGTGAAAACTCATGTACAACAGCAACAACAAATATTGCTATTACCCAATGCCAAAACCCCAAAGTTGGCAAACCAGGTATTTTTACTCCAGGCAACACAGGCGCCAATTGTGAAACAGCACCTTCCACAAAAATAAGATCATAAGTACCTTTCACTAATAAATAAGCTATAAATAACATACCTGAAAAACCAAAAAACACACCAGAGTAACCAAGATATTTTAACAATCGAGGAAATCTCATAGCAAACTTATCCATTAATTTTAGTCCAATTTTTGTCTTGTAAAGAGCAAGAATTTTACCTTGTATTTCCCATTTAGGTCTAGTCTTAAAAAAGAATAGAATGATTATACCATAGAATAACAGTGCAAATAATAAATCCCAATTCATTATCAACCTCCTACTATTTTAAACTGGCCCAGCTTTTTGTTGACCTTTTCTAATAGGCCTAAATGCTCTTTTACCACATTTTTTACAAACCAATTCCCTAAGATTAATCTTCTTAGGTATGCTTCTCATTTTTGTGTTACAATTTTTACAAACATAAACATTATGAAACAATCTTTTTGTTGCTTCTGGAAATTTGACCATATTAACCTCTCACTTCTTTCAAGACTTTATCATTTAATATTACCCAATATAAAACTTCCTTGCCTTCAATAACCTTACCTTTTAATTCGTCAGGAATTTTCAAATCAAAAGTTTCATAACTTTCACTATCCATAACATTGACCATATCATCATGTACACTTAATACTTGAGCATTCTTCTTCTCTATTATAGGAGAAAATAGTTTATCATGTCCTGGTACAACTATAATTTTTTTCTGTCCACCAACCATACCAATAGCTTCTATCCTCACCTTAGAATGACCATGCTTACCTGGTTTAGAAGTTTGAACATCCCTAACAACACAAGCAATATCATCAATTATAACATAACTTCCTTTTTTTAGACTAGTTGCTATAACTTGTTTTGTTTCAGACATCAAATATAAGAAAAAAAATTTATTTATAAGACTTTTGGTTTCTCTTTTTAATTTTTCTAAATGTTTTTTTAGATATTCCACTCTTCTTAGTATTTTCCCTAATTTCTTTTAATGTTTTGTCTAAATAATCAAATTTTAAGTCTAAATCAAAAATTTTCTTGCTTAGATTACTAATAGCTATCCATAATTGTGCAATTCCTGGATTCTCAGAACTCTGATAAGCATTCTTATTTTTGATAGATTCCATTATTTCCTTTTCCAAATGAACTTTTAATAAAGGATCAATCTGATCTTTCCAATCCATCTTAATAATATACTGTAATCAATTATATAAGAATTTCTATTCTCCAGTGATTACATACAAAATTTTAAAAACCACCCAAAAAGAGAAACAACTATGCAACTAAAAGAAAAGTATTTTGTAGAAATAGACTTTGTAGCAAGAATAAAGGAAACAAACCAAATATTCGATTTAACAGATGAAAATTTGGCAAAAAAAGAAAAGATTTATAATAAAAACATAAAATACGGCCCAATCATCATATGCATAGGTGAGAACCAGATAATAAAGGGACTAGACTCTTTTTTGATTGGAAAAGAACCAAATAAAGAATACCATGTTGAAATCTCACCAGAAAATGGTTTTGGGAAAAAAGATCCTAAACTTTTAAGATTAATCCCTTTGAAATTGTTTAAA
This sequence comes from Candidatus Woesearchaeota archaeon, assembly GCA_964432435.1. GTDB lineage: Archaea > Nanobdellota > Nanobdellia > SCGC-AAA011-G17 > JACPIM01 > JACPIM01. The sequence goes on from CAYSNL010000003.1 coordinate 32,659, forward strand.
AAACAGAACATACAACCATTTCCAGGATTGCAAGTTAATATAGATGGAATAATAGGTATAGTAAGAACAGTTTCATCTGGAAGGTCAATAGTTGATTTTAACCATCCATTATCAGGTCATAATCTTGTTTATGACATAAAAATAAATAGGATTGTAACCAAAGATGATGAAAAAGTAATCTCTTTATTAAAATCACTTGTAAAAGATCCAAAAATAATACTAACAGAGAACAAATTATCCATAGAATCTAAAATACCCGAGCCAATACAGAAGATTTTAGAAGAAAAAATCAAAAAATTGGTTCCGAATATAAAAGAAATTAAATTTACTAACACAATAAGTAAAATATAAATAAGTTTAAATATATATAATTCATCCACTTTAAGTATGTACCCAATATCTACAGAAAAAAGAAAGTCTACTGAAGAAATAGATAAAGAATTGGAAGAGATTTTATCAAAACAAAAAGCCAAAATTAAAGTAGTGGGTGCTGGTGGTGGTGGTAATAACACAATAAATAGGATAACAGAAGTAGGAATTTTAGGTGCAGAAACAATAGCAGTAAACACAGACGCTCAAGATTTGCTTTATTGCAATGCTGATTCTAAAATTTTAATTGGCAGAGAAGTTACAGGCGGCCTAGGTGCTGGTTCAGTGCCAGAAATAGGAGAAGAAGCTGCTCGTGAAACAGAGCACGAAATAAAAGCCAAACTTCAGGGTGCTGATATGGTTTTCATAACAGCCGGGATGGGTGGTGGAACTGGAACGGGTGCAGCACCAGTTATTGCTGAAATATCTAAAAAACTTGGTTGTTTAACTGTGGCAATAGTTACAATGCCTTTTGAAATGGAAGGGCAAAGAAGAATTGAAAATGCATTAAAGGGTCTAGAAAAATTAGAATCAGCAGTAGACACACTAATAGTAATACCAAATGATAAATTACTAGAACTCGCTCCCGATTTACCGTTACAAACTGCTTTTAAAATTGCAGATGAAATTTTAACAAATGCAGCTAAAGGAATAGCAGAATTAATAACAAAAGCAGGATTAGTAAATTTAGATTTTGCAGATATAAGAACTGTAATGGGGCATGGCGGAGTAGCATTGATAGGAGTAGGTGAATCAGACACTGATAATAGGGCAATTGAGGCCGTACATAAAGCAATAAACAATCCCTTATTAGATGTAGACATTTCTGGGGCAAATGGTGCCTTAATTAATGTATCCGGCGGTCCAGATATGACATTAGAAGAAGCAAAAAAAGTTGTTGAAACGGTTTCAGGTAAGTTATCAGATGATTCAAGAATTATATGGGGTGCTCAAATATTAGACGATTTAGCAAATACAATAAAGGTTATGTTAATAATCACAGGGGTTTCATCACCTCAAATATTTGGTGCTAAACAAAAAAGATCAGCTGTACTTAAAAAAGAAATGGAATCAGATTTAGGCATAGAGTTTATTAATTAAATGTCAAAATATAAATGACATTCCAAGAGTATGGTCTTAATCTTACCTAAGATATCTTATTTTTTCTTTTATAATCAATTCATGTTTCAATTAAATCTTTAGTAAACATATCTTCCTCCAATAAAAAACAGTTATCCTGCTCAGGTTCGTTTAAAGATTCTTCAAAAGAATCAGGTAGAGATTTTATTCTAATTTTTTATTAATCCTAATACATTTTTAATTTCCATTATCTCACTTTTTTCTGATTTTTTTAAGTTCTAATGATTCACCACCTATTGCTTCAATTCCACTTTCTTCAGTCCTAATCCTTATACAGTCTTCCAAGGGCAAAACAAATATTTTACCATCACCTATATTTCCAGTTCTTGCTCCTCTTATTATTGCTTTAATAGTGCTATCGACAAAACTGTCGTTTACTGCTATCTCAATTTTAACTTTTCTTAACAAGTTGACTTCTTCAATTAAACCCCTGAATTCTATTGGATAACCTTTTTGCTCACCAGCTCCACGGACGTCTGTTACAGTCATTCTATACACTTTTTCATCCCATAATGCTTTTTTTACATCAGGAAGTTTTTCTGGCCTTACTATTGCAATTATATATTTCATAATTTACCTCAATTATTTGTAGCTGAAATAGGAAAGTCTGCATATGCCTCTGTATTGTGTTCTGACAAATCTAGGCCCTTTAATTCCTCTTCTCTACTTACTCTTAACCCAATTATTAAGTCTACTAACTTAAAAAATATTAACATAATAACAAATGTCCACATAAACACGGATATCACTCCGACAAATTGGCTTACCAATTGTGATATCCCACCACCAAAAAATAATCCATTTACTCCACCAAACTCTTTTTGAGCAAACAATCCAACTGCTAATGTCCCCCAAACACCGTTTATTGCATGACAAGAAACTGCACCCACAGGGTCGTCTACTTTTATTCTATCAAAGAAGCTTACAGAAAAAACATATAAAATTCCTGCTATTAAACCAATTACTATAGAACTTAAAGGACTTACATTTGCCGTACCTGCAGTAATTGCAACTAAGCCACCAAGCGTTCCTCCTAAAGTTAAGCTAACATCTGGTTTTTTGTATCTTATCCACGAAGTTATTAAAGAACCTATGGCTCCTGCTGAAGCTCCCAAGGTTGTAGTAACTGCAATTATGGCAATACTCCAATTAGTACCTGCAACCGTAGAGCCAGGATTAAATCCATACCAGCCAAACCATAATAAGAACACACCTAAAGCTGCCAATGTTAACGAATGCCCCCTTATTGGTTTTATGCTATTATTCATATATTTTCCTATTCTAGGTCCCAAAACAATAGTCCCTGCTAAAGCCGCCCATCCACCAACGCTATGAACAACAGTAGAGCCAGCAAAATCAATCATTGGTGTTGATAATTTAGCTAACCAACCACCTCCCCAAATCCAATGGCCAACAACAGGATATACAATGGCACTAATAAATATAGAATAAAAGATATAACCAATAAATTTTATTCTTTCTGCAACAGCACCAGAAACTATTGTAGCTGCTGTTGCGGCGAAAACAACTTGAAACATCCAATAAGCATATTGCCATAAATCTGAACCATTTTTTGCACTACTTAAAAAAAATCCTTCTGTACCAAAAAACAGGTTACCTGCACCAAACATAATAGCATAACCAATTGCCCAAAAGGCCATTGAACCGAAGCAGAAATCAATTAGGTTCTTCATCATAATATTACCAGCATTTTTAGCTCTTGTAAAACCAGTTTCAACCATTGCAAATCCAATTTGCATTATGAAAACTAGAAAAGCAGCTATTAAAGTCCAAACAAAATCAATAGATTTTGCGTTATTCTCTGGTGTTGCCTCATATGCAAAAACCAAATTAATACCAAAAATTAAAAATAAAATGATTGAGCTTAAAATTTTAAATTTCATTAATATTACATAAAAATTAACATTTATATATATTTTTTCCACATTTTATTAAACAATTGAATATTTTTTTAGAAAAATTTAAATATTTGTTCAATTCTATTGGATCTATTGAATTAATATCAAACAATTAAAAATGAAAAAAGACCAATTAAATAAACAAATTTTAAACACTTTATTAGAAGACTCTAAGTTATCATATAGACAAATAGCAAAAAAACTTGAAGTTTCTGCAGCAACAATAATGAACAGAATTAAATTGTTAGAAAAAGAGAATATAATCAAAGATTACACGATATCTATTGATTATGAAAAAGTTGGTTTTGATATTGAGGCTATAATAGAAATTAGGATATCAAAAGGAAAATTAATTGAAGTTGAAAAGAAAATAGCAATTAATCCTAATGTTTTTGCAGTTTATGACGTAACAGGCGATTTTGATGCCGTAATATTAGCTAGATTTGAAAATAGAAGAAAAATGGATACCTTTTTGAAAAAAATACAAACTTACGACTTTGTAGAAAGGGTTTTTACTAAAGTTATACTTAATACTTTAAAAGAGCAACAAGTAAAATTCCAAAACATTTAAAAAACCCAGTTTTTAAACTAAACGTATGCTTACAAGTTTAAAGAGCTTTATAAAGGAACTTATTAGAGTTTTTAAAATAACCAAAAAACCTAGTAAACAAGAATTTTCAATAGTAGTAAAAGTATCAGCTATGGGAATAGGAATCATAGGTATTATAGGCTTTTTAATTTATATAGGTTGGGAATTACTATGATATACACAATTAGGACAACAGCAAATAGAGAAGAGCAAGTATTGGATTTTATAACATCTAATGCTCAAAAAAAGAAATTAAATGTTTATTCAATAATAAGACCACACGGATTACGTGGCTATATTTTTATAGAAGCAGAAGACAAGCAAACAGCAGAAGAATCATTTCATGGTGTTCCTTATGCAAAGGGTATACTGCCAACTCCGGTTGATTATAAGGAAATTGAACCAATGCTGGAACAAGTAAAAACTCAAGTAAACATTCAAAAAAATGATATAGTTGAAATAATCTCTGGCCCATTTATAAGAGAAAAGGCAAAGGTTACTAGGATTAATCAACAGAAAGAAGAAGTAGTTGTAGAATTATTAGAAGCAGCGGTCCCTATACCAATCACTGTAAAATTAGATGCAGTAAAAGTAATTAGAAGAGAGGAAGAGGAAAAGACAGAAGATGCCAACTGAAAATATTGAAATGATGATTGAAGGTGGTAAAGCCACTGCAGTACCCGCAATAAGTCAAAAGTTGGGGCCTCTGAAGATAAATATACAACAAGTTCTCCAAGATGTTAATAAAAAAACTGCTTCACTTGAAGGTATGCAGGTTCCTGTAAAACTAGCTGTAGACACAAAAACAAAAGAATATAAAATAGAAATTGGAACACCACCAACAACGGAACTAATCAAAAAAGAATTAGGACTACAAAAAGGTTCAGGTACTCCTGATAAACAGAAAATAGCCAATATTTCTATAGAACAATGCATTAAAATATCAAAAATGAAAATGGACTCCATGTTTACAGATAACTTAAAATCAGCTTTAAAATCAGTAACAGGATCTTGTAACTCGTTAGGTATATTGATTGAAGGCAAAACATCAGATCAAATCAAAAAAGAAATTGATTCTGGAATGTATAATAACGAAATAGAATCAGAAAAAACAGAATGTTCTGAAGAAAAGAAAAAAATATTACAAGCACAATTAAAAGAAGTCCAGGAAAGAATAACCAAAGAATTAGAAAAATTAAAAGCCGCTGAAGCCG
>CAYSNL010000003.1:37989-47506 GCA_964432435.1 Candidatus Woesearchaeota archaeon
AGCCGCTGAAGCCGCACCTAAAGAAGAGAAGAAAGAAGAAGTAGCCGTGGAGGCTCCTAAAGAAGAAGGGGTTCCTGGTAAGACTACCCCTGGTAAAGAAGCTAAGGCTACAGAAACAAAGAAACCAGAAGCTGAAAAAAAGAAATAAATAAATTTATAAATTAAATTCTAAACCTAACTTTCAGGGGCTGTGGTCTAACTTGGACTACTAAACTAGGAGTAATTAGAATTCGAGGTTTGGGACCTCGCGATCCAGGAAAGCCTTCGAAAGACGGGCTTTGGAAATTCAAATCCTGGCAGCCCCAATTTTAATAAGAAACATTTAAAAACCAAATTAATCAATGAAACCTTTAAAAAGAAAATACAGGTACTTATTATGAAAACAAAAAAAGTTGGATCTACAGGACGTTTTGGTGCAAGATATGGAAAAACTATCAGACAAAAAGTATTAGCCGTAGAAAAAAAACAGAAAAAAAAGCAAATTTGTCCATACTGCAAAAAGCCAACCGCTAAAAGAGTTGCTTTAGGGATATTTTTATGCAAAAAATGTGACTCAAAATTCACTGGAAAGGCATACGAGGTTTAAAAATGATAAATTACAAATGTTTAAATTGTGGAAAAAAAATTAAAGATGAGTACATAAAAAAGAAAATAAGATGTCCTCATTGTGGATCCAAAATAATTTATAAGGCCAGAACTTTAACAACAAAGGTAAGAGCTATTTAATATGGATAAAAACATAGAAAAAGAAAGAGAAGAAAAAATATCTGAATTGCAAATGATAGAACAGAATCTCCAACAGTTATTGGCACAAAAACAAAGTATTCAAATACAACAAATAGAAACAGAAAATGCATTGGAAGAATTAAAAAAACAATCATCTTCAGAAGTTTATAAAATAATAGGCCAAATCATGGTTGGTTCAAATAAAAAAGAGATAGAAAAAGATTTAAATTCCAAAGAGGAAATATTCAATCTTAAGATTAAAAATATAGAAAAACAAGAGTCAAAATTAAGAGAAAGAGCAAAAGAAATACAAAAAGAAATATTAGAGAGTATGAATAAAAAATGACAGAAGAAAAAATAATCATTGTTTTACAAGGATTATGCCAAATAGGAGATGATATTTCAGTCCCGAAAAACGTTAGGTGTAGAATAAAAAGTGCCATTTTAGCTCTTGAAGATAATAATAAACAAATTGATGTAAAAATCGACAAAGCATTAGAGGAATTAAGTGAGATAGATAATGATCCTAACTTACCAGTGTATACAAGAACACAGATATGGAACATAGTCTCTACACTAGAATGTAAATAGAAATATTTATATAGAAGATGTAGCTTTATTCATATAAATCAAATGTGAGAACTTAAAAATGGGTACACTTTCCCGTATAAAAAACAAACTATTAGGCACAGACATAGATTATTCTGAAGAATTTACAGATGATTATGTTGAAATTGATACAAAAAAAGATATTGGAAAGAAATCAAAAGTGGTAGTTAGGCCATTTATTATAGGCGAGTTTACAGATGTCAAAGACGCTTTAGACGCCTTAAGAGAAGGTTATACTATTGCTTTGATTAATATAAAACCCATAAGAGATAAGGATATTGTGGAACTAAAACGAGCTATTAATAAATTAAAGAAAACTTGTGATGCAATTGAAGGTGATATTGCTGGTTTTGGTGAAGATTGGATTGTTGTTACACCTAGTTTCGCTCAAGTTTATCGAACAACAGAAACAGAAGAAGTTAAAGAATAAAAGAAATCTTTTTAAATTTAATTAATTGAGTCTGTTACATGGATAAATTAGATAATCAACCATGCCCAATTTGTAATAGTAAAACATTAACTTTAACTGAAGATATAACAGAAATACCATTTTTCGGTAAAGCATATGTTTTCTCAATGCACTGTTCTTCCTGCAAATATCATATATCTGATGTAGAAGCAGAAGAACAAAAAGAACCATCAAAATATAGTATAGAAACAAATTCAGATAAAGACATGAGTATCAGGATTGTAAAGTCATCAACAGCAACTGTAAAAATTCCAACATTAAAGATGTCAATGGAACCAGGTACATCGTCAGTAGGTTTTATTAGCAATATTGAAGGTTTATTAGATAAATTCAAAGAAATAATTGAACAAGAAAGAGATTCTGCAGAGGAAGAAGATATTAAAAATCACGCTAAAAATTTATTAAAAAGAATTTGGAAAGCAAAACTCGGAGATATACCATTAAAAATAATTATTGAAGATCCATCTGGTAATTCCGCTATAATCTCAGAAAAAGCAAAAATAGAAAAATTAAAGAAATGAAACGTTTGTTTATACCTGCCAGAGTGAAAATAGATTTAAATGCAATTCTAAAAAAATTAAAAATAAAAGAAGAAAAAGTTGGATTAATCACAACAGTGCAATTTGACGAAGAAGTTAAAAAAATAAAAAATAAACAGTTTGTTTACCTTGGCCCAATTCTCGGTTGCAACATAGATAATATCTTATCAATGAAAAACAAAGTAGATGCTTTTTTGTATATAGGTTCTGGTAATTTTCATCCTTTAACTTTAAAAAAATTAAATAAACCAATTTACATAGCAAATCCACTGACTAATAAATTTAGTAAAATCTCAGAAAAAGAAATAAAAGGATTAGAAAAACAGTTGAAAGGTAAAAGATTGAGGTATTATTCTGCCAACAAATTAGGAATTATAGTTTCAACAAAACCAGGTCAAAATCTTTTTTATCAAGCTTTAAATCTCCAAAAAAAATTGAAAAAACCCTCTTTTTTATTCATTTGTAATGATTTAGACCTAAATGAACTTGAAAATTTCCAAGATATTAATATGTGGATTAACACAGCATGCCCAAGGATAGAAGGCAAAAATATTATAAACATGTCTGATTTACCAAAAGAATTATGATATCAATAGATGAAATAACCACTTTCTGTAAACGTAGGGGTTTTATTTATCAAAACTCAGAAATTTATGGCGGTTTATCTGGTTTCTTTGATTATGGTCCATTAGGTGTTGAACTGAAAAATAACATTAAACAACAATGGTGGAAATTCCATGTTCAATCTAGATCAGACATTGTCGGTATAGATGGTTCAATAATTACCCATCCTAAAGTTTGGCAAGCATCTGGTCATATATCCTCTTTTTCAGATATTATGACTGAATGCGAAAACTGCCATGAACGTTACAGAGCAGATCAATTAATAGAAGATCAACTAAGGATTAGAGCAGACGGCTTGTCTGTTGAAAAAATAAATTCTTTAATCAAAAAAAATAAATTAACCTGTCCCTTATGTAAAAAAGGTAAATTATCAGAAGCATCTAGATTTAGTTTAATGTTTCAAACATATGTTGGCCCTAAAAAAAATGAAGAATCTTTAGCTTATTTAAGACCAGAAACTGCCCAACTGATGTTCACCAATTTTAAGCTCGTACAAGAAAATGCAAGATTAAAGTTGCCCTTTGGTATAGCTCAGATTGGAAGGGCATTTAGAAATGAAATCTCTCCAAGAAATTTTTTATTTCGTTGTAGGGAGTTTGAACAGATGGAGATAGAATATTTCGTTCATCCAGAAAAAAGAAATGAATGCCCTTATATTAATCAAGTTCTTAATCATGAAATAACAATTTATTCAGAAGAAATGCAAAAAAAGGATTACAAAGCTAAAAAAATGAAAATTTCCGAAGCCTTAGACAAAAAAATAATTAAAAATCCTTGGCATGCTTACTGGTTAGCTACAGAGCATAAGTGGTTTACTTCTCTGGGAGCAAATCCAGATAACTTCAGGATAAGACAACATCTAAAAGAAGAACTTTCTCATTATTCATCTGACACATGGGATATTGAATATAATTTTCCGTTTGGCTGGAAGGAATTAGAAGGCATAGCAGACAGGTCTGATTATGATTTACAACAGCATATTAAATTCTCAAAAAAGGATTTATCTTTATTTGATGAAGAAACCAAGAAAAAAATAGTCCCTTATGTAATTTCAGAACCATCCTTAGGGGTAGATAGAACTTTCTTAGTATTTTTATTTGATGCTTATACTTACGATAAAAAAAGAGAAAATATAGTACTAAAATTACATCCAAAGTTAGCATCATTTAAAGTAGCAGTATTCCCTTTACTTTCAAATAGACCAGAATTGATGGAAAAAGCAAAAGAGGTTTTTGATTTATTAAAAGAAGATTTTACTTGTTTTTTTGATGAGTCAGGAAGTATAGGAAGAAGATATTTCAGACAAGACGAAGTAGGTACGCCATATTGTATAACTATTGATTTTGATTCTTTAAAAAAAGAAGACATTACAGTCAGAGATAGAGATAGTACTAAACAGATAAGAGTAAAAATAAAAGATTTAAAAGAAACTATTAAAAATTTGTTAAATAATGAAATCATTTTCGAAAAGGCAGGTAAAATAATAAATGCTAAAGTTTGATAATCTTTATATATGCAAAAAAAGCCCTTCTTTTTTATGCCATGTGGATATGATTTAAAGAAAGGTGAAAAGATTTGCCTTGAATTTAAACCACCAGAAAGTTGTCCAGTTATTGGGAACTATATTATAAGAGTAATGGAAAGGTTTGAAATTAGAGACAGCGAAGGAAGATTAGTTAAAGATTTACTTAATAAAGAAGCCTTTTCAAATAACTCTGTTTTTAGAAAGCTTGAAAATTGATTTAGGTGGATTTGAGATGAAAAAGAGAAAATTAGAAATAATTCTATGGTTTTTTTATTCGGTTATAGTAATCTCCTTTTTATATTTAATGAATTATTTATCAAAAAAAATATACTTAGAAAATAAATTAGCCTTTTATATAACCGTCGGGCTCTTTGCCTTAGTCTTATTTGAACTAACTATTCTAATAGATCAGTACACTATAAGAAAGACAAGGGAAATCACAACACCAAGTTTAATAAGGAAAATAGAAGAAAAAAAGGAAGAATTATTTGAATCAAAGCAAGGTATCCCAATCAAAATATCAGATTTTTCTAAAGCATACAAAGAACGAGTTATAATTAGTGGATTAAATTTAATAATGAATATAGGCGAATTTGTTTCGATAATTGGCCCGGCTGGTTCTGGAAAGTCAACATTATTAGAATGTATGGTAAACAGAAAAAAACCAACCACCGGCAATATCAAATTTTTTGGTAGGGAATATAAAGATGTTAAAGGAAAAATAGCCTTTGTTCCACAACAATATGAAATATACTTAAACCAAACAGTTTATCAAAATCTAAAAAACAGTGCAATAAAATGGTCTGTAAAAGAAGCAGATGCAAAGATCGAAAGAGTTCTAGTCAGATTTGGTCTTTTAAACTATAAAAAATTTAAAGCAAATAAATTATCTGGCGGTCAAATGAGATTACTTTCAATAGCTATGGAACTTATTAGAGACCCAGAAATAATTATATTAGATGAACCAACAAGCGGTTTAGATCCAAATGTAAGAAATGATATTGTAACCGCATTAAGTAATTTAGCTTATTACAGTAAAAAAACCATAGTAATGAGCACCCATTTTATGAGTGATGCGAAGGAAAGTGATAGAATTGTTTTATTAGCAAGAGGTAAGAAAATTATAGAAGGAAATTACATAGAATTAGTAAAGAACATGCCTGGGGGTGGTATCGCTATCTCAGCAATCATCCAAAATATTAATTATAAAATATATAATAATCTAAAAAAATTACCAAGGGTAAATAAAATTAAAAGAACTGGAAAAAGAGTTTTGATCATTAGCGAAAAACCGAGCCTAAATTATTATCAGAATAAACTCAAAATGATGGGGTGTGTTATAAAAAATGCTGGTCTTGTAAATCTAACTCTTGATGATGCATTTTTTTATTATACAAGATGATAATCAAAGATATTTATAAAGGAATAAGACTCGAGATAAATAGTCTAAAAGCTAGAAAGCTTAGTGTTTTTTTCTTTATTATTGCACCAGTTTTGGTTAGTGGTATTTTTTATTTAATAGCAAGAACTCCTGTTGACTGGGGAGTTTATAAACATTTAGGAATAAATAGTTATGACCTATTTGCACCAGGAATTTTCCCATTGATCATTCTATTTATTAGCATTCAATTAACAATCCTAAGGATTATAGGTGAAAGATCTCCTCATGGAACCCTTGACAGAGATTTATTAAGTATTTCAAAAACATCACTATTTTTAAGCAAGTTAATAGCCAATTTCCTTATCGTATTAATCCAATCTAGTTTGATATATCTCTCGATGTTTTACCTTTTCCCCGTAAGGAATTATGGTAACATCTACATTATTTTTTTAATAATTGTTTTAACTGGTTTGTTTGGTCTAACCCTCGGCTTATTTTTATCTATAATTTCTAGATCAAAAGAACAAGCAATAGAATTAGTACCTATTATTTTACTTATATTACTAATTTTTAGTGGTATAATAATAAAAACAGCTTATATTACCCCAGTTATGGGTTTTATCGCAACAAATAGTCCCCTTGCCATTGTTAGCAAATCTTTAGAAGATATAATGTTAAATGGTGCAGGAATCGAAGACGTAATAATAAATATATATAAATTTATAAGTTGGATTACTTTATTAATTTTGATTGGATGGTTAAAGTTTTTATTCGAAAGTAAATAAATGAAAAAATCAATTTTGATCATAACGGCCTTTTTTGTATTAATCCTACTTCAAGGATGTTTTAATTTTAGAGACTGTCGAGAAGATTTAGCTTGTTTTAAAGAAAGTTTAAAAAATTGTGAGAGATCCATAGTTTCAGTAGAACAGGAAGGAATTTTTATGGAAGCAATAATCAAAGGAGAAAGTGACAACTTATGCAGGATTTCATTCAAAATCAATAAAGTAGAAGGAAAAGTTCATGAGGAATTCCCTGTTGAAACAAACGCAGCAATTGGAAAAAGATTAAATTGTAATTTGAATATAAGCACTTATACAGAAGATAGAACTTTTGATGAAATAACAAAAAACTATGGCATTTGTAATGGTCCACTAAAAGATGCTATGCTGAGTCTTTCACGAGACGAAGTATTAAGAAAAGAATTTGAGAATAAATTAACTAACTTTTTATTGATGTAGATTGGATAATAGAAGATTATTAATTATGTCCCATCCCATCTTTTCTACATTATTCAGAATATTTTTTTAACCATAGAAAGATTTATATAGTTAATATATAGTAGATATATAGGTGATTATATATGGGTAATCAAACAACAATACTACTAAGCAAAGAAACTGTTAGTTTGCTTAAAAAAACCAAAGAATATCCTAGGCAAACATATGATCTCCTTCTAAAGCACATGATTAGACTATTCAATGAGCTTAAAAAAAGAAATCAGTATGATGAATTCTTACATAAAATCCAACAATCAAAAATGAAGGAACTTTGGGATAATAAGGAAGATGAGGTTTGGGAAAGTGCATAAACTTGGTTCTGTTATTTTGGCAGAAGTACAGTTTACAGATACATTCGAGATTAAAAAAAGACCAGCAGTAGTTCTTTTTGAAGAATTTGGTAATATTGTGGTAGCTGGTATAACTAGTAATACAGAAATGGAAGGTATTCCTTTATCAAAAAAAGAAGGTGCTGTAAAAGATAGTATTATCAAACTTAATTATATTTTCACAATATCCGAAAAAATGATTAAAAAAGAATTATTTTCTTTGTCTATTGAAAAAAAGAAATTTCTCGTTTCAGAGCTTATTAAAAGGTTAACTATTAGCTAATTTATTTTAATTAATCTATTAAAAAACCAAATATATTTTAAAAATATTTAAAAACACAATTATTTATGAAAATTTTAGGGGCCTGTAGTACAACCTGGTTAATACATTACCATGGCATATATCCATAATGGTAGAAATCCGAGTTCAAATCTCGGCAGGTCCATAAGAAATTATTTAAACTATTAAGTTTTGGATATTGTTATGGAAAATGATTGTATTTTTTGCAAGATAATAGAAAAAAAGATACCTTCAGATATGATCTATGAAGATAAAGATACTTTGGCTTTTCTTGATATTAACCCGGTGAATCAAGGTCACACTTTAGTTATCCCAAAAAAACATTATAAAAATATTTTAGATATTCCATCCAAAGAATTCTTAAAAGTTATGGAAACTGTAAGGAAGATCACGCCAGCTATTAAAGAAGCAGTCAATGCTGGTGGTATCAATATAGGTATTAGTAATGAAAAAATAGCTGCTCAAGCCGTTTTCCATTTACACATTCATATAATGCCCAGGTTTGAAAATGACGGCCTAAAAATGTTTCCCTCCAAAAAATATAAAGAAGGGGAAGCAAAACAAATAGCTAATAAAATTAGATTCAAGATAATTTAGTTGCTATTGCCCGACAGCTCAAATAAATTTACCATTTGGTTTAATCATTTGTTAATAAGTAAAAATATTTAAACCTTTTAGTTCAATTACTTAAATTTAATGAATCCATAACAAATCAAAAGTCATTTAACAAATTCAACATCATCCATATTTTCAAATTTTATATCTCCAGTCAAAAATTTAATATTGTTTCTTAAAGATAATACGTGACCAATAGCATCTGTTGTAGAAATATCCTTTTTCTTATGCTTCAATCTAAAAATGTTTGCCTCTTCTATTATTTTTAATGTTACTGGGATAATAAATTTTGAATAGTCAATCATAATTTCCCTTGCAAAATCTTCACCGTTATTTTTTAGCATGAAATAATGTAGTTCTATTAAATTCAAAATAGTTATGATAAATTTTTCTTTTTTATACTTTTCATAGCTTTTATTTCCTTTAAATATTTCAACTAAAGCGTAAGTATCAAAGAAATAAATCTTTATTCCCCCCACAACTCTTTATCAATTTCATCCATAATCTCCTGTGTAGGCTTTTTAATTTTATCTCTAAGTAACCCAAAACTTTTCTCCAAAACATTATCGTCCTCTTCCAAGATAACTTTTATTCTTTGGTTTGGTTTTAGATTTTTTTCTCTAGCAATTTCCTTTGGTATAATAAACGCCAAAGAAGATCCCCATTTCTTTGTTTTACTTTCAATTTCTAACATATTATATCTAATATAATAGATAGTATATAAATCTTCCTATTTATTTCATACGTTCTATAAAAAATGTATTTAATGTATTAATCTTAATAGATTTATAAACATAATAAGATTTATAAATAATAAAAGGTGTAAAAAATGTATAAATGCCCATTCCTATCAAAGAACTTTATAAATCAGGACAAGGTTTTGCTAAATTCAAAGACTTTCTTAAGGATTTTTTATTAAATCACCCAGACTTTGCTTACACAATCCAAGAATTAGCTGATGAAGCCCTAAAATTAGAGGAATGGTCATCTAAGTATGGTTCCAGAAGAAAATATCTTGAGCAGTTAATCAGGAATTATTTGATTGATTTAGTCAGAGAAGGTTCTATCATAAAATATAAGGGAAGGTATCATAAAAAATGAATCTAGCTAAAGAGAGGA
>CAYSNL010000004.1:0-41792 GCA_964432435.1 Candidatus Woesearchaeota archaeon
GGCTTATAAGGAGATGTACCAGAACCAATGTCTAGTAATATGCCAGAAGCTAAATGAGAATTTTTCTTGATGTCTTCAGATAATGTAGAAAAATGAAGATATATATCACTAGTTATTTTTGGATTTCTTATACTTTCCGGTGTTCTGTCTAAACCTGTCCATTTATCCATCTAGTCTATAAACCTATACTTGATAAGATAGTACATATGTTTGATACCATCTTTCCAAGTTATTTTTTTACCTTCTTTAAATGATCTCGGGATGAATTTTACTGGTATCTCTTGGATTTTATAACCTTTTTTTAATATTTTTGCTGTTATTTCTGGTTCAAAATCAAATCTTCTTGCTCTTAACTTCATATCATTGATTACATTAGACCTAAATACTTTGTAACAGGTTTCCATGTCTGAAATTTTTGAGCCAAATAATGTATTTGTAATAAAAGTTAAAAGTTTATTTCCAAAGTAATGCAAGGTATGCATATCTTTATTAGATAAGGAATGCATTCTTGTTCCATAAACTACGTGTGTTTTTTCTTCTAATATTGGCTGGATAAGTTTAGGATAGTCTTCTGGATCATACTCTAAATCTGCATCTTGGATTAAGATTATATCACTGTTTGCAGCTTTTAAACCAGTCCTAATTGCTGCTCCTTTTCCTTGATTTTTATCATGAAGCAGTAAAGTAATAATATTTTCATCTGCATATTTTTTGAGAATTTTTCTTGATTTATCAGTAGAACAATCATCTACTACTATGATATCTTTTTCTATTTTAGAGATCAGTATTTTATTTAAAATTTCTTTAATTGTCTTCTCTTCGTTATAAACTGGTACTATTACTGCGGTCTTCATTATTGCTTTCACTTTGATTAGATTTTTTAAATGTTTCGTATAATTTATAGACTATGAATATTGGTGATAATAATGCTATTAAGATGGCTA
This sequence comes from Candidatus Woesearchaeota archaeon, assembly GCA_964432435.1. Taxonomy (GTDB): domain Archaea; phylum Nanobdellota; class Nanobdellia; order SCGC-AAA011-G17; family JACPIM01; genus JACPIM01. Next base: position 945 of record CAYSNL010000004.1, read on the forward strand.
AATATAGCATTAAATGGGCCAGTATATCAATGCTATTGTCTATTACTCCTTTAGGAGCATAGCTATCGTAAATCTGGTTTTTTAAAGCCCACCTTACAGGATAAAAAAAGAACATATGAGTTTGGTCTACCAAATTTAAAATTTGTGGTTTTTGCGAAATTGTGGTTTGATATATTTTAAAATATAGGTTTGATGGGTTTCCATCACCACCACCACTAAAGATAGTTTTAATTGGCTCACCAAATTGTAGAATCAATTTCTCCATTGATTCATTTAAGTTTTGATTTACAGAAACCCCACCACAATTGTCAGTTGCACATTCTATAAAGAAGGTTTTTATGTTTTCTTCTTGCATGCCTAATTTTTTTGTTTCATCAAGCACTGCTGGCAACAAAGAGGCATCAATATAATGTTTATCATTCATAGACCAGGATGTTAGACCAATATAGATCCTAGAATCCATGATTACTAAAGAATTGTCATCTATTTGTGAATTTGCAAATTTTCTTAGCTGTCCTGTTGGTGATTTGCTAAAAATTGAATCTGAAATAGAATATAAGTTTACTATAAGAATTAATAATATTGTTATTGATATTAAATATTGAAATTTTATTTTTTTGGATAACCAGGCTAATGGAATCGCTGCAAAAATTACGTATAGTGGTGGGATGAAAACAAAATGATTTGAAAGTACAGAGGTTCCTGTCAAAAATATATATGTAAAGATGAATATGGAAATTAACATCAGGTTGTATGGATATTTCTTTTTAAGAGAAATGAAAAAACCAACTACGCTTAAGAGGAAAATTATTGGATCAAATTTCAAGAAAAAATAAATTATAGTGGTTCTTAAGCCTTCAAAAAATCTTTCAAAGGAGAAAGAAGGCAAGGTTGCTTGTATGGAAGCAAAGTTTTCCATTCCGATGTCAAAAAATCTAGCAAACATCACATCTGTCAAGCCCTTTTCTTTAAAAAGTAAATAATTGTAACTAATTAAAGGAAGAAGCAAGAGTAATAAGACTACAATTCCTAGCAGAATATTTTTTTGATTTTGTTTTTCGATCAATATTTTTCTATTTTCTTTATTATGAAAATAAAATATTACAAAAGCTAATATAAACCCAGGAATTGTTGTTATTGGTATTGATTTAGATAATATGGCTAAACCTAAAAATAAAAAAGCCAATATTGAAATTTTATTTTCATTCTTTAGCTTTTCTAAGAAAAAATAAGCAGCTAATATGGTAAAAAATGCAAAAGTCATGTCCATTTCCATGACTTGGTGTTTTATATGAAATGATGAAATTGCTAGTAAAAAGGAGGAGATAATTGCAATTTTTTTATCAAAAATCAAATTTGCTATTAAAAAAACAACTAATACTGTTAAAGAACCAAAAAGTATTGATGTTAACCTTCCGCTTATTAAGGTAACTCCGAATATTCTATAAAAAATGTCTGCCAAAGCGAACCATAAAGGACTTTGATTTTGATTACTTGTAGCGCCTGTAGATAACCAATTAATTGCATGAGTTCCATAGACTAAATCATCTGCAAATGGTTGTATTGTAGCTGCTGCCCAGAGTCTTAAAAGAAAAGCCAAAATTAAGGCAAGAATCAGTAAAATTTTAGTTTTATCTTTATCAAAAAAGAAGTCCAATATTATGTCTAATGGTGATTTCATAGTTTGTGATATATTTTTATTTTTTCTGGTAAAAGATCATAGGCTTTAATGATAAAGTTAAGTGGAGAGTATATTAATCTTAGTCTTATCAAAGCTAAGAACATTTCAAAAGATGCTATTGGTATATTCAATTTAGAACCTATTGTATCATTCCATTCAATGGGAATCTCTTTTATTTTATAATTACTTTTTTTCATTAAGTATAACAAATCTATGTCAAAGGCCCATTTTGTAATACCTAAATTAGAGTATATTTTTTTAATTGCCTCTTTTTTGAATATTTTAGCACCACATTGAGTATCATAAAATTTTAATCCTAAGAGTAGTCTTACTAAAAAATTAAAACACCTACCGGCGATTACCCTCTGTAGAGGCTGTTTAATGTCTACTATGGCTTCTTTCATCCATCTTGATGCTATTGCACCATCATAACCATTAATATTTTGTATTAATCTATAAAACTCTTTGGGACTTGTACTATTATCTGCATCAACAAAACCTATTATATTCCCATTTGCAAGTTTAAATCCTTCAATCAGGGCTATACCTTTTCCACCAATTTCTAACCCTTTATAACTAACAGAATTATTTTTCTTTGAAAAATCAGAAACAATTTTTACGGTATTATCTTTGCAACCATTTGGTATTACAATTATTTTATAATCATTTTTTAATTTTGTATTAAAAAAAGTAGTATAATCTTTTAGTGTCTTCATAATCCTAGTTTCTTCATTATGTGCTGGTATTATGATTGATACTTTTACCATTTAGACTTTTAATAGTATACCCTCCGAGATATAATAATAATATTAGTGTTATTATATTTAAAATAATTACTACTTCCCTAAGTGACGAATGAAACATGTATATCGCTATAGTCTCGATTAGATTCAGTAATAACAAGCCATAGATAAAGGAGTATTTATTAACAGAAAGATTATAGAATGCTAAAGTGTAAGATAATGTAAAAAAAGTCATGGCTAAGCCAAAAAGACCGAGAATGCTAGAAATCGGTAGGTATTCTTTGCCTCCTAACAGAAGAATTACATAGTTTGGCAATAAAAAATAGATTAATAATATCGGAAGAGAAATTAAGATTATAAAGATAAGGGATTTTACTAGAACTTTTGAACTAGGTTTGTTAGTTGTAAAAAGCTCTGTTGTTTTTGGGAACATTACTAAGACTATTGCGAGAGAAGCAAAATAAACTATTTTTCCTAATAGGGAAGCGGTTGCATAAAAACCAGCTTCTGCTGCTGGAAAATAATGTTTAACTAGAAAAAGATCTATTGTGTAAAAAAAAGTAAGCGTTAATAATGCAAATAAAATAGAGTATGAATTACGGTAAATTTCCTTTATGTCCAAGCTTATTTGTTTTTCCTCTTTTAAATATTTTTTTAATTTATTGTATAACCACAAGAGTGGAAAAATAAAAGATAGAATGATAGCTAGGATTGCTCCATTAACTGCTAGACCTATTAAGACCAGGAGTACGCCAAAGATTAATTTTAGAAAGGCTTCCAGAATTATGTTATATCCTAGGATTTTAAACTCTTGCAATCCTTGCAGAGCCCCTCTTCCAATTGGAATTATGGTTGCTAGGAAAATAAGCGGAGATAAAACCAGGAAATTTATCTTTGGTATATGGAAAAAACTAGATAGTAAAGGTATTAATGCTAAATTTAAAATGAAAAAGAGCGCGCTATATTTAACAAATTTGATAGAGCTCTTTCTTAACAAAGCATTAATTTTTTCATATTCTTTTTTAGCCTTGTATTGAGAAGTAAATTTTGAAATGACTGTTTGAATCACTAACAAGGGAACACTCATTACATAGATTATTGATAATAGCACACCTAAAACACCGTAATCTACTGAACCTAGAACCCTTGCCATGAAAATATGAAATAAAAAAGCAGCTACGTTCCCAAACATAGAAGCACTGACTAAAATAAAATTGTCTCTAAATAGACTATCTTTCCTATCAAATAATTCTTTAAACATTTTATATCAACCAAATTAAACTTGAAATAATTAACATTATGAAAATGAAGGTATATGTAATCTGCTTTTCAGTAAATTTTGGTTTTATTGTCATTAAATGAATTAATGAATATATCCCATTTGGATATAAAGATTGTATTTTTCCATTTACATAAGTCCCGTAACTCTGTGCCTTAAATTTACTTCTAGCCTTAAGGAAAAACTCAATTACAAATGGTATTGATATGATTATGGCAGCCCTTTCTATATTCCCCACTATTGCCACAACGGCAATTGATGCGCCCAAGAGATAAGTTAATGAATCGCCAGGCAGTATTTTTGCTGGAAACTTGTTATAGTAATAAAATGCTATTAATGCGCCAACTATTATTATTGAAATGGCTGCTGCTTCAAATCGTATATTGAAATAAGCGTAAAGACCCAGCATGGCAAAATAAATTATACCCATCCCGGTCTCTAGTCCGTTAATACCTGCTAGCATGTTTACCATATTAGAGGCACCTACTACACCAATTGGTATTAACAATAAAGGGTACAATAAACCAAAGTCGATTAAACCAAACAACGGAACTGATATCTTAGATGTACCGGCATTTATTACCACGAGCGGTATAGCTGCAATTAATGTCAAAAATGGTTTTTGCCACTGTTTTAAACCTATTGACGAATCTTTTGATTTATGAATAATTACATCATCCATAAAGCCGATAAAGGTTATCAGTAATATAGTGGTTAAAGAAGCAAATATTAATGCAAATTGGGATTGGTCTTTGTAAATAAATGTCAGGATAAAAATATAGAACATTATACCAACCAAGATACCAGAAATAACTGCTAAACCACCTGAGATTGGTATTAATGGTTTATTCTCTTTATTTTGATCTTTAACTTGTAAACCAATCTTATTTAGATATCTGATTAGTATTGGAGTAGCGATTAAAGTAACAATGAAACTTAGTACTGGACTTAAGTATAAAAGTTTAAATGCCATTACTCAAGTTTTGTAATAACTGCCTTTATAAATTTGTCTTTAGAATATTAGTGGTGTTACATACACTTCTAATAGAGCAGCTACTAATAATAATAAAATAGATAAGATTATTAGATCTGTTGAATCCAGCATTATTTTTCTAAAATATTTTGAGTCTAAATCATGTTTTATTATGGCTACTGAGATAATGCCGCCGGCTAATCCGGCCATAAAATAAGCTAAGATTTCAGGAATCCCATGTATTGCATATCTTAACAACCCTAAGGAATATACACCAAAATAACTTCCTACTCTTAGGAATCCGTTTTCTACGGCAATTACAGCTATATTAGATCTTATGTAATTACCTATTGCTGTGCCTATAACAGACGCATTCCAGGTCAAAATAAATATTGCGCCGGCGCCATAGAAAAAAGAAAAGAATATACAGAATAATAATACTTTAACGTTATTAGTAAAAATTTGTAGAAAAATACCACTTTGATTAAAATTTGTATCAATATTCATATTTGACTGAATAGGTATGCCAAAAATATTCCCGTTAATACTTCTGATAGTCTCTATCTGTGAATGAAACGTAGATTGCACCATTGTTTCTGGTAATAAAATATACCAAGAAGAAAAAGCTATTACAAAACCAAAAAATAAAAAAATAAAAGCCAATAAAGCCTTTGAATGTGCTCCTAATAATTTAATCTCGCCTTTAAGATACATTGCTTTTTTTTCTTCAAGTATGTTGGTTCTAAAAACTAAAGGAATAGCCGCCATGACAGTAAGAAAAACTAAAACTAGGCTAGCTTGATTTTTAAAAATCCATAATCCTAAGAATAAAGCTATAGATGCGTATAAAACACCCAACAAAAAAAGGCTTGTTGGTTTTCGTTCAGCTCTTTTTGGGCCAAGTAAAGATTCCAAGACCATTATATTAACTTACTTTATTTTTGTTTATATAGTTTTCGTTGTTATACTTAAAATATGATTAATCACAAAATAAAAAAAGTTTATATAAACCTTTAATTTTGATAATTGATATGAAAGCAAAAGAGGTTTACAGGAAAATTAAAAATTTAGAGATACAAGGGGCTGAGAGCATTGCTATTGCTGGTGTTAAAGCTCTGTCCTTAAAAGATATTTCTATTAAAAAATTATTAAGTTTGAGGTCAACTGAGCCAATGTTATATAATGCTTTGAAATATGCACAAGAAAATGGAGCTAAGAAAACGTTAAATTATATCAAAGAAAGTAAAGAGAAAATAATTAAGTTGGGATATAAAAAAGTAAAAAAAGTTGTTTTTACTCACTGTCATTCTTCTACCGTAGTTGATACTTTAATTTATGCAAAGAAAAATAGGAAGAAATTTAAAGTTTTTAACACAGAGACTAGACCTCTGTTCCAGGGTAGAAAAACTGCGGAAGAGCTTTCAAGTGCTGGAATTAAAGTTACAACTTTTGTTGATTCTGCAGCAAAGGTTTTTATTGAAAAATCAAAAGTAGTTATGTTGGGAACGGATGCTATTATTACTGATAATAAAGGTAAAATTACCGGTGTTGTAAATAAGATAGGGAGTAGTATGTTTGCCGAGATTGCTTATGATAACAAGATTCCGGTTTATATACTGGGAAATAGTTGGAAGGTTGCTCCAAAAAAAATGCAAATAGAAGAAAGAGATCTAAAAGAAATATGGAAAAGAACCCCAAAAAAGATAAAAATTAAAAATTTAGCGTTTGACATTATTGAACCCAAACATATCACTGGTATTATTACTGAATTAGGGACTTTAAGCCCTGAAAAATTAGCAAAAAAAGTTGGTGAAAAATATAAATGGACCTAATTTGTTTTGATTTAGACAACACTTTAGTAGACTCCGTTAAAGCACATGCTAAATCTTACAATAGGGCATTAAAAATATTTGGGTTTAAAACTGTATCACAAAAAGGTTACTTTAGTTTGTTAGGAAGACCCAAGGAAGAACTTATAAAATTATTAGTACCAAACGCGAGTAATAAAGTTAGAGAAGAAATAAAAAGATTACATGATAAGTACCTAGCTAATGAATATTACATTTATGCTAGGAGATTTAACTATTCTCTGAACATATTAAGTTTTTTAAGGAGAAAGAGGTATAAAGTTGTTATTACTTCAAATTGTTCTCGAGATAATATTTATGTTATATTGAAAGGTACTGGTATTGGTAAAAAATATTTTGACGGTTTAATCGGGAATGATGATGTTAAACGTTCAAAACCGTATCCAGATGAAATATTAAAAGCAGGTAAACTTTTCAATACCAAACCAAAGTTTGTTGTTGGTGATTCTATCTTTGATATTATTGCTGCTAAGAGAGCTAAAGTAAAGACTATTGCTGTTACTACCGGTTATTATAAAACAAAAGAATTAAAAAAGTATAAACCAAATTATATTATTAAAAATTTGAAAGAGTTGGAAAAGATATTATGAAAATAGGTATTTTTTTAATATTGGGTTTATTAATTTTAATAAATTTAGTTCTTGCAGATACTTTAAGTAAAGGCGGACAAATTGAGATTGGTGGTAAAAAATTAACTGTCAAGGGAATATCTCAGGGCTCTGCGGTTATTGATGTTGGTGGTGTTTCTAACATAGTAAAATTGGATGAAGCAAAGACAATAAATGGTGTTAAAGTAAGCGTTAGCAATATATTTTATTCTGGTTCTGAAGGAAGCCAAGTTGATGTAACTGCCGAATCGCTCTACGCCTGTGGTGATGGCAATTGTGATGAAAGTGAAACTTCTGATAACTGTTGTAAAGATTGTGGTTGTAAAAATGAGCTAGAATGTGACGATAATAAATGTAGGGAAAAACCAATTAATAAATGTAATAGTGACGCTGAATGTAATGACAATGATCCTAGCACTGAAGATAGGTGTACTGGTTCACCAAAAGAATGTAAGCATATTGGTGGAAAATTATGTGAAAAAAATGATGATTGTAATGATGGGGATGAATGTACAAAAGACGAATGTAAAAGCTTTGATTGTTTTAATACAAAAATAGAAGGATGTATTTCTAATAACGCTGTTCAATGGGATAATAATAAAAATGAAAGCGAATTAAATAATGTTACTGATGAAAAAAAAGATGATGAGAAAGAGTCTTTTATGAGAAAAATAATTGACTTTTTTAAAAAAATATTTTTTAAAGGTGATTAAATGAGCCAATATCTCGATTTTGTTAATTTTAAATATAAACCTAAGAAAAATGATATAACTTGTTTATTTAGAGTTGAACCTGCTAAAGGTATTTCTATGAAAGAAGCAATTGCAAGGGTTGCTTCTGAGAGCTCTTCTGGAACTTGGACTAAGCTAACGCAAGAACCAAGATTGTTAAGCAAAGTGAAAGCTTATGCATTTGATTGTAACAAAGAATATGTGAAAGTTGCTTACCCTAGGATTATTACTGAAGATGGGTCTGTTCCTGGTTTAATGTCTGGAATTGGCGGAAACATTTTTGGAATGAAAGCTGTGAAAAATTTAAAATTGTTAGATGCTGAACTCCCATTAGATTATGTGAAATATTTTAAAGGTTGTGTTTATGGAAGAGAGGCTATTAAAAAAATATTCAAAAGAAAAAATGGTCCTATAACTTCTGTAGTTCCTAAACCAAAACTAGGATATACTGCTAGACAACATGCAGAAAAAGTAGCTTATCCTGTTTGGAAAGGTGGGATAGATTGTGTTAAAGACGATGAAAATTTAACTAGTCAAAAATTTAATAAATTTGAAGAGAGAGTTAAATTACTTTCAAAATTTAGGGATAAGGCTGAAAAAGAAACTGGTGATGTGAAAGATGCTTTTATTAATGTAACTTCTCCAAACTTAAAAGAACTTGAGAGAAGAGTGAAGATCATTTATGAACATGATTTTAAGTATTTTATGTTGGATGTTGTTGTTTCTGGATTTACTGCGGTTGGAACTGCTTGTGAACTTGCTCATGATTACAAAATGGCTATTCATGGTCATAGGGCAATGCATGCGATGTTTACAAAAAATCCAAGACATGGCATGAGTATGCTATTTTTATCTAAACTATTAAGATTGATTGGAATAGATCAAATACATACTGGAACCGTGATTGGAAAATTAGAAGGGAATGAAAGAGAGATTATAGCTATGAAAGAAATGTTAACTGAAAAAGAAGTTTCTGAGATTAAGAATCTAAGATTAAAACAAAAATGGGGGAAAATTAAGCCAGCTTTACCTGTTGCTAGTGGCGGATTACATGCAGGTTTACTGCCAGATATTTTTAAGATTTACGGAACAACTGATATAGTCATTCAAGTAGGTGGTGGAACTTTAGCACTGGGTCCCTTTGATGGTGCTAAATCAATAGTTCAATCAATTGAAGCATATAACCAAGGAATAAGTTTGAAAGAATATGCTAAAAACCATTTAGAACTTAAAAAAGCCTTAGATAAATTTGGTTATTTAAGACCTATTTGATTTTTTTAAAAACATTCAAAACTTTATATGATTTCATAAGTTTAAAATTTTTTAATGATGTTGTATTCTTTGATGAAATTAAATAATTTACATCTTCATAAGTCCTAGTGTCGACTCTTGAAACCCCAAATTCAAACCAAACATTCCTTGTTTCATTTATTTTAGAATTACTCTGATATTTATACTCTTGAAAATTTGTTTTATTATTTAATACTAGTTGAAGATCCTGCCAGCTTATTAGTTCGTTGATGTCTTTTCCCCAGTAAATTAATGAATATTCTAAATATGCATCAGATTGATTTTCGTTTCCCGCAAAGAAAGTTTCATGAGGGAAATCTTTTGCTATCTGGTTTAAATCTTGTTGAATTAATTTTTCAGAATTATCTGCAAAACTTGGAGATAACAAGAAAATTATTAGAATTATCGAGATTGTTGAATTTATGATTAATTCTTTTTTTGTAATAACTTTAGTTAACAATAAAACAGCAATAGGTGCTAAAATTAAAACATACCTTAATTGATTACTTGATGAAAAAAACATTAAGGTTGTTAGTAATAAAAAGATTAATTCTTTTTTATACTCTTTTAAATTTAATTTATAGATTCTAAATAAAAATGGTGAAATAATTACTAAATACAAAACATAGTTTATTATCGGGTTTGTAATATATGTATAGTTTCCTTGTCTCAAATAAACAAGGAGTGAACCGCCAAAAAATCTGAATAAAGAAAAGAAAGGGAAGTTGAATAAGGAATAATCTACTATTAATCTTATTGAAAAAGCGATTAAGTAAAACAAAGCAAAGAATAGACTTTCCTTTAAAGTTCTATTAAAGAAAAAAACTATAATAAAAATGATTGAAATTGGGATCATAGAGTCCCATAATATTGATGATAGACCTAAGGGTAAAGAGGAATAGACTAAATACTTCAATTTTTCTTTTGATTCATACTCTTTTATGAATTTATATGAAAGTAATAATAGGAAAGCAGAAGGTAATATTGGGCTTATCTGAGGGATCATATACCAGACAATTGGCGATAATACCCAAAGAAATAATGATTTTTTATCTTTTGTTATATTATACAATAATAAAGCTGTAAACACCAAGAAAGAACTATTTACTAATCTAGCAAAAAATAATGATGGATATATTTTTAAAAATTGAGCTAAAAATAGACCATAAACCCATGAGTGCGTGCTTCTTATATGAGAAACTATATTATTTGAGAAGTATTTTGCTACAGCTAAATAATCACCTACATCAGTAAATAGGACTTTTTTTAATAATATATCTAATATTACTACAGCTAGTGAAAACCCTAGTATTATCAAGATTATGCCTTTGTTTTTAATTTTTTGGATCAATTTGATAAAATATGGTTTAAAAAGGTTTAAAAGGTTTTAGGATACTGGGGGCATTATGGATATAGAAAACTATAAACTATTGAATGAAAGGGTTTCATATAATTGGTATAATGTTTCTAGGGGGTTTTTAATTAAAAAATTAGTAAAACAACTAAAAATTAGGTTTGAAAGTCCATTAGATGTTGGTTGTAATGTAGGACAAAATTCATTCATTTTAAAAGGATTAAGTGAATCAAATAAAGTTATAGGCATTGATTTCATGGAAGAAGCAATTAAAATTTGTAAAAGTAAGTGGATTGAATGTTATAAATCTGATATTGAAAAAAAAGAAACATTGCCAAAAGGAAGTTTTGATTTTATTTTATTATCTGACGTCTTAGAGCATACTCAAAATGACGATTTGGCTATAAAAAATTCAATTTCTTTATTACAAAGAAAGGGATATATTTTTATTGTAGTGCCTGTTTTTAATTTTTTATGGGGGGATATTGATTATAGTTCTCATCACAAAAGAAGATATACAAAAAGTTCAATAATAAACCTTTTAAAGAAAAATAATTTAAAAATAGAGTATGTAAATTATTGTAATTTTTTTGCATTTTTTCCAGATTTAGTTTTAACCTTTTTTCAGAGATTAATGTATAAAGAAGATAAAAAGGTCTCAATTGGAACAGGCCCTAAGCTTTTAAATGGTTTGTTTTTATTAATTGCTAAATTAGAAATAATTTTGATGAGTTTTATGAAATATCCGTTTGGAGTTGAAATAGTAGTAATTGCACAAAAAGAGTAGGGGGTAAAATTGTGCGGTATAACAGGTATAATTGGAAGAGAAGATAAAGAATTGGTTAAAGAGATGACTGATTTACTCTCCCACAGAGGACCTGATAACCATGGTTTTTTTAATGATAAAGATGTAAGCCTAGGTCATAGAAGATTAAGCATAATTGATTTAAGTGAGAAAGGAAAACAACCTTTGTTTAATGAAAATAAAGACGTATTAGTTATTTGCAATGGCGAAATATATAATTACCTTGAATTGAGAAAAGAATTAGAAAAACAAGGACATAGATTTTATTCAAATTCTGATTCTGAAGTTCTGGTCCATTTATATGAAGAGTATGGAGAAGAATTTTTATCAAAATTGATTGGGATGTTTACTTTTTGTTTATGGGATATCAAGAATAAAAAAGGTATGATTGTTAGGGATAGACTTGGGATTAAACCATTGTATTATCATTATAAAAATGGAGTTTTAATGTTTGCTTCTGAGATTAAATCTTTGTTAATTGATAAAGAGATAAGCAAAGAATTAGATTTACAAGCATTGAGTTATTACTTATCCTTAAGGTTTATCCCAGGACCAAAGACAATTATTAAAGAAATAAATAAACTTCAGCCAGGGCATTATATAAGATACGAAAAAAAAGAAATTAAAATTGTAAAATATTGGGATTTTAGTTTTAGTGAAGAAAGGAATGATATTAATCGTTTAAGCAAAGAACTTTATGAATTATTGGAAGATAGCGTTAAAAAAAGATTGATAAGTGATGTTCCTGTTGGGGTATTTTTATCTGGAGGAATAGATTCTAGTACTATAGTTCAAATAGCAAGCAGTTTAAAAAAAGAACCCGTTTCTACATTTTCTGTTGGTTTTGGAAACGAAAAAGATTTAGAAAATGCTAGACTAGTTTCTAATGCTTTTAATACTGATCATACTGAAATTATTATAGAACCCAATTCAATAGAGTTATTACCTAAAGTTGTCTGGCATTTTGATGAACCTTTAGCTGATCCTGCCGCGATTCCAACTTATGTTCTATCTGAGAAATCAAAGAAAAAAGCTACTGTTTGCCTAGTTGGAGAGGGTGCTGACGAAGTTTTTGGTGGTTATGAACAATATAAAATAATGAAACTAGGAAAAAATATTGGTTCTAAAACTCCTTTGTTTTTTAGAAAAATTATGCTGTCTCTTGCAAAAAATGCACCTAGTGTTTTGTTAAATAAATTCTTTAAGTATAGTGAAAGTTTGGGTGAAAGAGGAATTGAAAGATTTGGAAGGTATCTTGAAAATTTAAATGATGACACTTTATCCTACCTGAATTTAGTAACTTTATTTGATAAAGATGATTTAAATGAATTTGGAAATGAAAAAATAAATATGTATTATCAAGATTTAATAAAAGATTTTAGATTTCATTTTAATGATAATAACAGTTTATTGAACAGAACTCTTAAATGTGAAATAAAAATTCCATTATGTGACAATCTATTGATGAAAGTTGATAAAATGACCATGGCTCATGCTGTTGAAGCGAGAGTTCCTTTTTTAGATCATAGGATGGTTGAATTTATGGCTAAAATCAATAATAATCTAAAATTAAAAGGATTAAAAGATAAGTATTTACTAAGAAAAGCTATGATCAATAAATTACCAAAGGGGATAGTATACGCTAAAAAGGAGAGATTTTTTGTTCCAATAGATGGTTGGATTAACAAGGATTTAAAAGAATTAACTAACCAAATTTTAGAAAATTCTGTTTTAGTGAAAAAAGGACTTGGAAAAAAGAATTATTTTGAAAAGATGCTAAAATTTAGAGATAAATCTAAACTGTATTATGCAAGACAAATGTGGAGTATCTTAAATTTTGAACTTTGGCATAGAATATTTATTGATAATGAAAATATTAATAAAGCAAGGCTAAGGCTTGATTACTTGATTTAAATGGAAACTGATATTTCAGTCATTATAGCGGCTTATAATGAACAGGATAATATAGGACCTTTGTATAGAGAGTTAATGGGTGTTTTAGAAAAGATAACTAATTCTTTCGAGATTATATTCGTTGATGATGGTAGCAAAGATAATACCTTTGTTATATTAAAAAAACTTCATGATGAAGACAATAGGGTTAAAGTTATAAGGTTTAGCAGAAATTCTGGACAAACTGCAGCATGGAGGGCAGGTTTTAAATATTTTAATGGCAAGATTGCTATAACTATGGATGCTGACTTGCAAAACGATCCTAAAGACATACCATTATTATTGAATGAACTAAAAAGAGGCTATGATGTAGTTTCAGGATGGAGATGGAATAGGAAGGATAAATTTAGTAAAAAAATATATTCAAAAATTGCAAACTTTGTTAGAAGATCTTTAGTTAAGGAAAAGATACATGATGCAGGTTGCTCTTTAAAAATTTATAAAAGAGAAACTGTAAAAGATTTAAATATTTTTGGTGAGATGCACAGATATATAACAACTATTTTATTGTTAGGAGGTTTTAAAATTGGTGAAATTAAAGTTAACCATCGGGAGAGAATTAGGGGAAAAACTAAATATGGTACTGCAAGATTATTTAAGGGTTTTTTAGATTTATTATATATAAAATTTTGGTCAAGTTATTCTAATCGGCCTTTACATTTTTTTGGTGGATTAGGATTTGTTCAATATTTTTTGGCATTATTAATTTTAGTAGAACAAATTATTAAATCTGTTATATTAGGGACATTTGCTGTAGGACCTTTATTAATACTAATTGTTTTATTAATCATTACTGGTAGCTTATCGATTATGTTTGGTTTTCTTAGTGAAATATTAACAAGGGTATATTTCAAAGCTTATGAAGAAGATAATTTGAATATTAAGGAGATGCTGTTTTGAAAATAATATTTGGATATATAGTTTAATTCATCAATATATTTATAAATATTAAGCATTTTAAAGTAGTAACTATGGAGTATGAAATCAAAGACGGGAAAGGTAAAGTGAAAAGATATGAAGTTAGTTATAGTCAAGTATTGCAACAAAAAACAAATAATTTGTTAACTGCTTTGATTATCCTATTATTTGTACTTTTATTAATTATTGGATTTACATTATATATGATAGATGCGTTAAATATACCAACAAGACTAATAGGCAGTTAACGGTATTAGTCAAATAATCCTCCGAAAGTTTTTTAAATAATGAAACTGTATAGATTTATAGATTTTAAAGGAGGTGTGTTAATGCAACAAGAGAATAAAATACTATTAAGTGCTATTTTAATTCTCGGGATTGCTATGCTGTCTTCTAGTTTCTTGAGTCTTACAGGTAATGTTGCAAATTGTGTAAAAAGTAATGCTGTTACCTCTCCTAATGAGATTAATAGTGGCGAAACTGTTACGATCAAAGCTAGTGGTGGGGATGGTTTTTATGAAGAAGCAAGAGTTTACAAAAGGGGTCTAGATAGAAATGGTAAAGTACGTGACTCTAGGATAAGTCAAGCTATAATGGGTGCTTGTGGTGGTAAATACAGATGTAAAGAAGGCGAATTTATAATACAAACTTTTTCTTCTGATGTTAATAACGCATGGATTAGTAATCAAGATTATGTTGTTAAATTAAAAGATGTATGTACTGGAGACTTCACAATTGAGGCTCCTTTTAGGATAAGGTGATAAATATGAATGAAAGAAAAACAATGTTTTTGGCGGTTGGTATATTGCTAGTGGCTATGTTGGCTAGTAGTTTTAGAGCTCCATTATCTGGATATCAGATTAAAGATAGTGGTGGAACTGTAATTGATGTTAGTCCTAACCCTGTAGGACGAAATCAAATTATTGAAGTGACTGTTTATCCTGGTCCTAGTGGTGTAAAAAATGAATGGATGTGGATAGAAAGGAATGGGGTAAGAATGCAAGGAACTCTTAAACAAGTATGTCCTCAAGAGGGAACAAAGGAAGCTGTTTGTTATGATATGTCAAATGTTAAATATTTAGTAGGTACTAATGATAATGCTTGGCCTTCTGATGCTACCTATACAGTAAAAGCAGAGGAAAATGTAGAGTCAAGATCAGCAGGAGGCATAAGACAAAATGTTTATGCTACAGCAGATTTTAATATAATTTAAAGGAGGTTTAAATTTATGGAACAAAATAATAAAACACTTTTGATTGCAGTATTAATAATTTTGTTAGCTTTGGTAGCTTTTAACTTTAATAAGATCAGTGGTAAGGTTGTAGATGATGGAAGTGATGTTAGTGTTGTAGTTTCTCCTTCATTGGTTACTTTTAGTGGAAATGAAGTCGTGAAACAAGTTACTGTAACCGTTGATACTGGGTCTGTTGGTGTTGATAACCAATTGGATTTATATTCTGTAAAAGAAGGATATACTAATAGAGTTGGGAGTGGAGTAAGTGACAAACTATGCGGCACAAAAAGTATTTGTACTGGTGTAATCAGTAAACAATTCCTTATCCCTTCAAGCGTTGATACTGGTGACTATTTAATAAGAGTTGAAAGAGATAATCCTTCATACAACTTTAAAGTAGATTCCAACATAATTACTGTAAATCATGTTGGTTAATTTTTTATTTTTTTTATTATGGAAAATGAATCAAAAATATTATTGGGTGCAATACTTATAATAGTAATAGCTATTTTTTCTTTTAATTCTAGTATAACTGGTTTTGGTATGAAAAATGTTTATACCTCCACTATAAAAATAAGTCCTAAGGTAGTTCTGAATAATGATAAAATTTTCATTACAGTATATCCTGGACCAGAAGGGGCAAATAACAATCTTAATTTTTATAATGCTGAAGATGATTTAAGAAAATCCTCGATTGAACTTTGTGGGGGTGATTATAAGTGTATGGATGAAACTACTGTTAGTTATTGGATTCCTAATGGATGGAAACCAGGAGTTTACCATGTTAAAGTGTACGATTATGACCGAAAGGATTTTATAATTGAAGATTTTACAATTAAGAGAGGTGAAATATAATGGATGAAAAAAAAGTGATTTTAGTTAGTCTAATTATACTTTTGATTGGTTTTATTAGTTATAAGTTTGCACCAGATCTTACTGGGCATTCTGTTGGTAATCAAGCGAGTCTAATTTTTATAGATGAAGATAAAGTAATGGAAGGTGGTACTATAAAAGTTACTATAAGACCGGGTAGTAAAGGTATAATAAATGAAGGAGCATATCCTACTTCTCCTGTTTATTTAGATTTGTACAGGGTAAGTAGTGTGGGGGATGGTGAGCGTACTGCCTATAGGTTAAAAGTTTGCAATCATAACAGGTGTAAGAATAAGGTTACAACCTATTTTAGGGTACATTCTAATATAATTTCTGATTTTTCACCAACACAAAGGTTTTACTTAAGAGGTATTGATGGTAGTACCGGAAATGAAATTAGAGCTTATTTCTTAGTTGAAAACAATGATAAGATAACTTATGATGCTCATCGTTAATCTTTCTTTTTAATTTCTTGTTTTGTTATTTTTATTTCCCCTTTTTTTGATTCTATTAAAACTTCATCGTCCGGGTTAAATTTACTTATATCTGTAACTATCTTAGGCAATTTAATAATCCCTGCTTTAATATCTAAACTTGTAAGAACTTCTTTTTTGTTAGAATGAATTGATTCTATTTCAATTTCTTTTAATATATTACTCATATGAAGAGACGTCTTTTTATTTTTGAATTCTCTTGTTTTATCGAAAAGAAATTTTGCTATTTCTTTGGCTACATTTTTTTTGGTTGCTTTTGTAATACCTTCTAGGCCTGGTGAAAGATTAACTTCTATGACTAAGGGTTTGCCATTACTTTCAAGAATATCTACCGCTGCAATATCTGCTCCAATTGCCTTTGCCGCTTTTATTGCTACTTGCTCTGTATCATAATCTAATTCAAAATTGATTCCTTCACCGCCCGCATGAATATTTGCTCTCAATTCTAATTTTGATGCCTTTCTTTTCATCGAAGCAGCTACTTTATCACCTAATACGATGACCCTTATATCTGTTGAGTTTGTTTCAATAAACTCCTGGATCATGTATGGTTGATGAAAAACATCTAGTGCATCTAACATAGATCTTGCGGAACTAATTGAATCTGCAAACATAACTCCTTTTCCTTGGGTACCTGATGGGATTTTCATTATTATTGGATAATTTACTTGTTCCAAAAGCTTTTTTGCTGCATCAACATTGGCTACAAAATAAGTTTGTGGTATCGAAACTTTATTTTTCTGCAACTCTAATAATGTTAAAAATTTATTGTGGCCTAATGTAAAAGATGAAGGTTCTAGGGGGAGGTAAATATCTGAATGTAGTGCTCTTGTTAAAGACTGTTGTAATAAGGCATATTTAAAAGAGCCCCTTATGTAAATACAATCGTACTCTTTTATTGGTTTGCCTTGATATAATACGTCTAACCTTTTTGAATTCGCTCTGACTTCAAGGTCTTTGATATTTAAATGATCAACCGTATCGAAAAAGCTTTTTGCTTCCTCTAATATCTTTTTGCTACTTTTGCCACCTAAACTTATTAATGCAAAATTCATTTTGATGGATCGATTAAAAAATCGTTATTCTTTAAAGTGTTTTTACCTATTAAGACAGTGTAATTTAGATGATTCCTGTCAATAACATTAAAATCTGTTATGATCTTTTTGCTTTTTATTTCTAATTCCGCAGTGTATATATTTCTTAATGTAAAACCATGGGATGATTTAGTTTTAACCTTTTTTCCAGTCGGTGTAAGATTCAATTTTTTGATTAAAGATCTACAGATAGAATTTCTATCCGCACCTGTATCAATTTTAGCATTGACTTCTATACCATTAATTTTAACTTTTTCAATTAAACCTAAGATTGTTTTTTCCATAATTGTTAAGTATTTAAACTGGCAATTATGTTTTTAAAAGTTTCGTGTCCCTTAATATGTGATAAACTTTACAGTCACAAAAAAATGCATAGAAACAATTATAAATAAAAAAACAAATATTTTGTTTATGGAAGAAGGATTTGAATTAAAAAAACACTCAAATTATTTTTTTGTTGGTAGTTTTGTTATTATTATACTTGCTTCAATTATTACTGTTTGGCCCTTTCTTGGTGCAATTGTTGGAGCAATAGTACTTACATATATTGTTTATCCCATCTATGATCTCATATTGAGATATTTAAAAAATGAAACTATTAGTTCTCTTATCACTTCTCTACTTGTGTTCATCTTAATGTTATTACCTTTTGTATTTTTGGGGACTTCAATTTTAAATGAAACTACTACTTTTTTTTATAGTGTAAGAACTATAAATTTTGATACATTAGGGCTAGACTATATAAATAGTTATTTTGGTGGTAATATTGATGTTGGTTCATTTATTAAAGATGCTTTAAATAAACTGTCTACTACTTTAGTGCAAAATGCACATGACTTTATTATTGACATACCAAAAAAAATATTGGCGTTGTTTGTGCTTTTCTTTTTAATGTTTTATTTATTAAAAGATGGAAAAAGACTAATGAACAATATAAAAGAGGCCTTGCCTTTAAAGAGAAGATATAAAGAAGATATTGCTAAAAAATTTAATGATACTATATCTGCTACTTTATACGGCGTTGTTTTAACCGGTATAATACAAGGTATAATTGGAACAATAGGGCTGTTAATTTTTAAGGTTAATTCACCATTTTTATGGGGTTTTGTAATGATAATATTAGCCATGATTCCTTTAGTAGGGGCGGCTTTTGTTTGGTTTCCTGCCTCTTTAATAAAGCTTGCCTCTGGGGATATAACTAATGGTATAGGCCTATTGTTATATGGTATTTTAATTGTGAGTACTATTGATAACATTATAAGACCTAAATTAATTGGAAGCAAAGGAAAAATTCATCCTGGTTTGGTTTTTTTAGGTGTTTTGGGGGGGTTACAGGTTTTTGGTTTAATGGGCGTTTTTATCGGTCCTTTGATACTAGCTATATTAACTGTATTTTTTGAGATTTATACAAGTGAAGAATATGAATCTTAGAGTTAAAAGGGTGGGCCTTTCTAGTGGCGGTCCTTTAATAGTAATAATTAATTACTTAGATGCTATAAAAACAGGGTTAAATGCTCTTGATAGAGTTAGAATTTTATACAAGAAAAGAGAAATGGTTTGTGTTGTTAACATAGCTGCTAATCATAATGTTGGCAGTAGTGAGATTGGATTATTCGATGAAGTAATTGACAGTATAAAGGTAAAGGAAGGGGATTTTGTTGATGTTGAATATGAAAATAAACCCATATCTATTAGTTATATAAAAGACAAACTTTCAGGAAAAAGATTAAATGAAAAACAGATAAAAGAAATAATAGATGATATAGTAAAAAATAAATTAAGTGAGGTGGAAGCTTCTTACTTTATAGCTGGTATTTATGTTCATGGTTTAGATGAAATAGAGACTCTAGCAATGATAAATTCTATTGCTAGTGAAGGTAAACCAATGAGTTGGGGTAAAAAAATTGTAGTTGATAAACACTCAAGTGGTGGGACGGCTGGGAATAGAACTACAATGATAATTGTTCCAATTGTGGCTGCTGCTGGCGTTTGTATTCCAAAGACTAGTTCAAGGGCTATTACTAGCCCAGCTGGTACTGCAGATTCTATGGAAGTCTTGGCCAATGTTTCTTTTTCAGCAGATGAAATAAAAAAAATTGTAAGTAAAACAAATGGTTGTATAGTTTGGGGTGGTACTTTAGATTTAGCGAGTGCTGATGATAAGTTAATAAAAATTGAAAAGACCCTCGGGTTAGATCCGGAAGGCACTTTATTGAGTAGTGTTCTTGCAAAGAAAAAAGCTGTTGGTGCAACACATGTTTTAATAGATATTCCTTACGGGGATGGCGCAAAGATAGGTAATAAAATTAAAGCTAAAAACCTAAAAAGGAGGTTTATCAAACTTGGAAGGAAATTGGGTATGAATATAAAAGTGATTTTAACAGACGGAAGTGAACCTATTGGAGATGGAATTGGTCCTAGTTTAGAAGCAATAGATATATTAAAAGTATTAAGATGTGAGGAAGATGCTCCGCAAGATCTTAAAGATAAAGCAGTTATGATGGCTGGTTTGATATTAAAGATGGCTGGTAAAGGTAATGAAAGAACTGCATTAGAAATATTAGAATCTGGTAAAGCTTATTCGAAAATGAAAGAGATCATCGAGGTGCAAGGGGGAAATGAAAATATAAAACCAAGAGATATTAAACTTGGAAGATACTCTTATGTTTTTGAATCAAAAAAAACAGGCATAGTAAAAAGAGTTGATAATTTAATGATAAATAAAATAGCAAGATTTTCAGGAGCTCCTGGTGATAAATGTGCTGGTATATATTTATTTGTACATAAAGGGGATTATGTAAAAAATGGAGATAAGCTGTTTGCAATCTACTCTGAAGATAGTAACAAATTAAAACATAGTTTAAACTTATTAAAAGAAGAAGTAATAACTATTGTATAGAAAAACTTTTAAACAGAGTATATTAATCAATTTATATGAAGAAATATTTTCTATTAATCTTTATATTTTTGTTAGTTAGTACTGTTCTTGCTAATAACAAAATAAAGCTAGATTTGAATTTAGAAAAGGAGATGCTTGTGCCAGTATTAGAAGGAGACATGATTGAATTTTATTTGAACAATTCTAGACATGTTATAAACGTTGAGAAAGTTATGCCAGAATCATTAGATTTGGATATCTTTTTATTTGTTGATGAAGATCAAAGAGTAAGTTATCTTACTGCTTCTAAAGGTAAAACTATTAAGATTGATGTGAACAAGGATGGAAAGAGTGAATTATATCTAGGATATGCTGGTCATTTTAGTAATAAAAGTTTAATATTTTTTTATACTCCTGATAGTGAAAATACTTTAAGTGATATAACTGGGAATGTTATTGCCGAGAATCAAAAAACTGAAGAAAAAAGTTATAAACTATACTATCTAGGTGGCATATTAATATTAGTTATAGTATTAATATCTATATTATTGTATATAAATACTAGAAAAAAAGAGATATAGTTGTTCGAAAGCTTTATATATTAGCAATTGTTGTTTAAATACAATAATTTATAGATTAATTTTTAACAAGAGGCGAGGTGGAACTCAAATGAATAATAAACGTTGGTATATTCTTTTTAGTGTTTTAATTCTTTTAATGGTGATATATGTTTTTGCTGAACAATTACCTGGAAATAGAAATAGTGGTGGTATTGGTTTTAATTTTACTGTTACCACATATAGAGGTGGTCTAATCAATTGGACTGGTGGTAATGGTGGTCAACAACCAGCTTTAGCAAATAATTCTGAAATAATGGCTGGAGTGTTAAATCTATCTATAACTCTTGATGTTGCTAATGGTACAACAAATGTTTCTTGGTATATTGCTAATGCGTCTGATGATTCTCAAAAATGGATATTTATAACTGATTTAAATGTTTCAAATGCAACAGGGTTTATTGGCTATGATTTATCAACAAATCTTGATTTTGCTGCTATAACAAGAGATAACGCAAGAACTTATAGAATTAGGATAAATGCAACAAACTTATCAACTTATAATGGAAGTCTATACGGATATGGTGGTGCTGGTGGTACAAGTAATGGCAACCAAACGATTAGGATATTAACTATAAAGATTTATCCAAATCAATTGAATAGAGGGCATAGTAATGGTACTGTTATTCCTAATGGTTATTATAAAAAGGCAGATGGTACTGCTGTTAATAATATAACTCAATTTGCTAATGTTACTGGAACTGTTAGATTTAATGCTAGTATAGCCGCTGGTAATAATATGACTTCAAACGTAACTTGGTATGCAATTAAAGGAGCTACAGAGGTAGTTCTTGGATCAAATCATACGATAGGTGGTACTGACTTGGTATTTGATACAGCTAATGGTTCATTACCTGATGGTTGGTATAATATAACTTTAGCAGTTACTAATTTAACTAATGGAAGTGGTATTGCAGGAAAAAATTATTTATTTAATATGGCAAATACCAGAAACATAACTATCTTAAATATACATATAGATAATATTGCGCCCGCGGTGAGTGTTACAACTAGTGATACAAATAGTGTAGTATACACTAGAGGAGAACAGACTGTTACATGTGAATATTCAGATCCTACTGGTGGTGCTGGTTTAGTTTCCTCTTCGAGGCAATTAGAATTAGTAAAACCAAATGGTGATGTTATAACTTATACTGATACTGATGCGCTAGAACATACATTTAGTGAAACTGATACTGCTTCAACTGGTACATATACAGCCAAATGTAGGGTTACTGATGGGGTAGGCAAAGAAACTGTGGCAGAAAAAACATTTGATGTATGGGCTAGAGGTGGTGTTTCAAGTGCAACTGCTGCTGGAAAGAAAGCTAAAGCTATAGAAGAAATAGAAGGTGGAGAAGCAGCTGGAGAAGAGGTTGCACCTACTGGACCAACTGGTGCTGCTGCAGCTGGCGGAGAAGGAGCTGTTCCTAGTGGAGCTGGTACTACCGGTAAAGCCGGCGCAGGTACAACTGTTGCAGTGATAGTAGGTATAGTAGTAATTGCAGGGGGCATTATTTACTTCCTAGTAAAGGGAAAACCAGGAAAGAAAGGACAAATAAAATTCAGTAGAGCTGAATTAATGCCTAAAAGATAAATATTAGTTTATCTTTTTCTTTTTTATTTTAGCGTAATCTTTAAAAAGCTATTACTATTTTTTTATTAGTATGCAAGAAAGAATTAAAAAAAGAAGATTAATTTTACCAATATTTATAATTATTATAATGTCTTTTAGTATACTAAGTTTTAGTTTTCTTGATAGAAATTCTAATGAAAAAACAACTAAATACAAAGATAAAAAATTTACTCTTGTAAACAATTTATGGGTTACTTATATTGATGGAAAAGAGCTAGTATTAGTAAATGACCCAAATTCCTTAAATGACATAAATCTTGATGGATATAATTTAAAATATGTTAATAAGGTTTATTTATCCAGGGACCCTGAATATAGCCTAAATAATGAACTTGGGATATTAAGGAGTAATTTAAATATAATCTTTGTCGATAGCTGTTTTGAAGATTTGGAAGGATGTAAAGACTTGCCGTTAAAGAAATGTGAAGATGCTACATATAACATTGGTGTTATTGAAATTATCATAGATGATAAAAATTCTGTTTATAAGAATGGATCTTGTTTAAAAATTAATGGAGATTACAACTTTATATCTAGAGTAACAGATAAAATAATTTTGAATACATTAATATGAAAAAAGCTAATTTGAGACAAATTAATATTTTTTTGATAGTTACAATAGTCTTGTTAGTTATTGGTGGGATTATTCTATATGCTTATCAAAAAGAAAGATATTCTGATGTATTCTTTAATTATAATGGTTTTGATGTACATAAAGTTCTTGATAGGGGTTATGTTGTGTATAAGATAAGTTTGGTTTCACTAGTCGACAATAAGCTCTATGCTATAGAAAGTAGATATAACCCAAAAGAATTAGAGAAAATACCCACTAGATTTAATCTAAACGATATTTATGATAAAAAGGCTTTGTTTATTACGATGGATCCTAATGCAACAGGTGTAAGTGTTTTAGCTGCTACTGAAATTAGTAAAATTACTGGAAATGGCCTTGTATTTAAGTATCCAAAAGAAACCTTTGGCGCACTAATGGGTCCTGTTGAAGGAAAAAATGTGACTATAATAACTTGTGATAATGTAAACAAAGATATAGGAGTTATCTCTTTTGAAATTGGGGATAAATCCGAGATTTATTCTAAAAACGGTTGTGTAATTGTTGTAGGTAAAAATGAGATGGACTTAGTTCGGGTTGCTGATAGATTAATGCTTATTTTATTAGGTATTATGAAACCCTAATACTTATAAATTAGACCATTCTATTGTTTTATATGATAGATAATGATATTTTAAAGATAATTGCTTGTCCTAGATGTAAAAATGACCTTATTTTGGATAAAAATATCTTAACTTGTGCTAAATGTGGTAAAGAATATAAAATAAAAGGTGGTATACCTATATTATTGGAATGAAATTATATCTCTTGGTTATTATATAAATATTTTAGTTAAGTTTATATAAATACAAAAAATAATTATTTTTAGATATGCCGCGATCGCATAACCTGGTACAACCCTTTTTATAAAAAAGCGTTGATGAAAAAAAGTGTTGCAGGAGATTGCACAGGCCTTGAGAGCCTGGCCCTTCTTGGGCATCCCGGTTCAAAGAGCCTTTCTTGAAAAGAAGACTATGAAAATCCGGGTCGCGGCGATATTAGCTTTTTAGAACTACTTTTGGTAATAGTATGTGATATACTATCATATAGTGATTATAAACGTTTAAATATGTAAAAAATAAAATATTGTTGTGGAAACATCTAAAATTATATTGGTTGTTATTAGCATTATTTTTATCCTTTCTTTATTTTCAAATGTTTTTGGTAAAAAAACTAATAATGTAGAAGTTGGGGCATATGTTGCTAATGTGGATGCCGGTGGTTGTTGGAAAGCTCCTGCTAACCCTTTTGTTACCCCTATGGACTGCTTTGATGCAAATGTTATCTCATATCGAGAGTGTATTGATTGTTGTGGAGAGAGGGAAGGTTGTAAGCAAGGATGTTGGAATAAAAGAATAGGATCAGATCATATTTGTTTTAGACTGTTAAGGTAAAATTGTATTTCGAACATCTTTTATTAATATGAAATTATTTAATATTGCTTCTTAAGAAACTGTTATAACTATGGAAGATACTAGTTTAAGCATATTTTTTGCTGTTTTATAAATAAATTACCTATACCGAAGCACAATAAAAATTAAAAAGCTAGAAAGTAGTAATTTTACTAAAATGGGATTTTGGGCATGGTTGTTGGGATATGAAAAAAAAGAGGATTTAGATGAAAACATCGGAAATATTCAACCTCAAAATTTAGATATTAACATAGAAAAGGCAGAACCTGAAATCGTTAAAAAACCACTATATAAACCAAGACCGATGAGTAAAGAAGATATTGCCTTTGTCCAGGAGATGAATGTTAAGGCAAAAAGTCCAGATCCTAAAATAGTCCCTTTTATAGATAAAACTAATCCGAAGGATATTGAGAGAATAACTAATGAATTAAAGGATAAATTGGCTAAAAGGAGATAATTTCTATTCTGTTTTCTACATATCAGAGAATATTAGAAAAGCTAAAAGCTTAAAAATAGATTTTAGGGTTTTTATTTAAAAATTAAAGATATAACATAAGCTGACTAATTAGGACCTAAAGATGAAAAAAATAATTTTAATGTATGACTTTTTATCTGAGTTTGGTGGTTTAGAAAGGATGATGTTTATACATGCTAATTGGTTAAGTGATAGTTATCAATCAGCTTTAGCTTTTGCTTCAGTTAATAAAAAAACAGAAGAAACATTAAGAAAAGATTTTGACTTAAAAAACAACATACCAATAATGGAGTTTTCTAAATTAAAATTTAGTGAAATTTTCAAGATATTATCTTTGATTTTTAGTAAAAAAGAAGTATTAAAACAAAAACCAGACTCATTAATTAGTTATAGTTTTTTGTGTTCATACTTATGCTACTTAATAAAGAAAAAATATAAAATACCCTATTCTATAGTGTTATGTCATCCACCAAACTTCTTGTATTTTGATAGTCTAAAAGATAGGATAGCCTACACCAATAATCTAAAAAGGGCAATTGCGGTAATCTTAGGTTTATTATTTAATCCAATATTAAAAAGAATGGATGTAAAGGCGATCAAAAATGCAGATCTTGTTTTCCCTATCAGCGATTATACAAGAAAAAGGGCGATAAAAATTTATGGAAATAGAGATTATACCATATTATACCCACCATTAGCTGACATTTTTAAAGTTAAAAATAAAGAAAATTTAAGACACATTAGAGAAAAATATGCTTTAAAAAAACCATTTATTTATGCTGCTGGTCGTATAATCCCAGATAAAAAGTTCGAATGGGTAGTAGAAGCCTTTGACAGATTACAAGATAAAAACTATGATTTGGTAATCTCGGGTATGATATCAGAGAGTTATAAATCTAAATTGTTAGAACTAATAAAAAAATTAAACCTAGAAGATAGAGCGAGAATATTGGGGCCAATACCAAAGGAAGATTTAATTGCATTATATAATTTGGCTTCGGTTTTTGTTTTGTCAGCACCAAAGGAGGATTTTGGTTTAACACCTATCGAGTCTATTGCTTGTGGAACACCAGTTGCTGCATGGAATGATAATGCGGGTCCAAATGAAACAATAACAAACAATATAACGGGTTTGTTTGCAAAACCCTATGATGTTGATAATTTAACAAGTGTTATATTAAAAACAGCAGAATTAAAGAAAAACAATAAAAATTTTGAAGAACATATTAAAAAATTCAGGACAGAATCGGTAAAAAGAATATTACTTGCTTCATTAAAATGGGAGATTTAGTATTGTTCGCTTTAATAACACTTGCTTAATAGAGGGTATTTTCATCCTATTCTAGAGTTACATAAAATTTATAATACTAATTTTATTGCTGATTCTACATGACAAGGGCCTTAATCACTGGAATTACTGGTTTTGTTGGAAGTCACTTATCTGAATTATTATTATCTAAGGGTATTGAAGTTTATGGTACTGTTAGACATAGAAGTAACTTAAGTAATATTAAACACATTTTAAAAGATATTAAATTGATAGAGGCGGATATAACAGATTTGGCCTCTGTAAGAAGTGCACTTAACACATCTAAACCAGATTATGTGTTTCATTTAGCAGCACAAAGTTATGTACCACAAAGCTGGAGTGCACCTCATCATACTTTAACTAATAATATTTTAGGAACTTGTAATATTTTAGAAGCTATAAGAGACTATCCAGATACTATAATTCATATAGCTGGCTCTTCTGAGGAATATGGTTTTGTGAAAGAGGAGGAAGTTCCAATAAAAGAAACTAATCCACTGCGGCCGTTGAGTCCTTATGGTGTCAGTAAAGTAGCTTGTGATTTATTAAGTATGCAGTACTTTAAATCTTATGGAACAAAAGTTATAGTTACTAGAGCTTTTAATCATTCTGGTCCAAGAAGAACAGATGTGTTTGTTGATAGCAATTTTGCTAAACAAATTGTTGAAATTGAAAAAGGACTTAAAGAACCAATTATATATGTTGGGAATTTAGATGCCCAAAGAGATTTTAGTGATGTTAGAGACATTGTAAAAGCTTATTTATTAGCTGTTGAAAAAGGAATTCCCGGTGAGGTATACAATATCTGTTCTGGAAAAGGTATAGTTATTAAAGAAATGTTAAACAAATTGATTGAGTTGGGTGGAGTAAAAGTTGAAATAAAACAAGATCCTAAAAGAATGAGACCATCGGATGTTCTAGTATTAAGAGGAGATTATAACAAATTCAAGAAACAAACTGGATGGGAACCAGTAATAGAATATGAACAAACCTTGAAGGATATGTTAGAGTATTGGAGAAAAAATATCTAATTCTGATTAAGACTTAAAAACAAAATAAAAAAGAAAAAGAACAGCTGTTTAAGCTGTTACAGCGGCAACTACAGGTTCATTTATTGTACCTGTAACCTTAACTTCCTTTCCACTTAGTTTACCTGCGTAGTTTTCGTAGTTTGCAAGTACTTTAGCTGCCATTCTTGTTTCTGTTGCTTCATAACCTGCTACTAATAATGCTACATGTTCTCCATTCTTAGCCATTTGAATAATAGCTTCTCCTGGAGATAACTGTTGCCTTGCACTTTCACAAGTCATTAGACCTGCTGCAGCAACTGCATTGTTAGCACATGGTCCACCAACTAAGATTAAATCGTAGTTAGCTTCTGAACCAGAAACTTCTGTATCTAGTCTTGTGTTGATTGAAATATCTGCAGGTATGTATGAAACTGCACCACCAGATACTTTTGTTGTTGGTCCTTTAACTACAACGTTAGCTTGGACTTCATCAGATGGTATTAACAATACAACCTGGTCTGAAGCACCATTTGACTTAGGGTCTTTTATAATAATGCCATAAGAGGTTCTATGGTCTTCATCTTTACTACCAATGTTATGATGTGTTGTTGCTAACAATCTATTAAACCAAGTTACTTCGCTTACTTCTTCAGTAGAAGCTGTAGCACCTAATGATGTTACTAAATCACTAGCCAAGGTCCAGTTTGTTCTGATTACATCTTCCTCATTACCTAATTCTGATGATGAATCACCTGTAGTGTTCACTACTATTTGTACCTTGTTCTGGTCTAAATCTATAGTTGAAACGTTACTTAAGCTAAAGATGACATTACTTTGCTTAGTGTCTCCAAAGTTAAGTTCTGCAAATTTAGCTGATCCTAACAAATCTGGTGTAATGTTTCCTGCATAAACTACATTTGGGTTCTTATTTGAGTCTTTGTAGAAAAGCATAGCGCTTTTCTCATTTTTAACATCAACATAGAACTGTAACCAGATCTGACTTGTTTTAGCGTCTGACGGACTATTTGAAGAATTTGTGAAATTAAGGTCAGCTGTTTTGATCACAAATCTATCTGTTCCTGGGGCACTAATATCTATTACTTTAGCACTTGTTAAACTACCTAGTGCTCCAGATTTAGCAGTATCAATACTAGACGAATACTTCATGGTTACTTCCAAATAATCGTTGTCAGGCACAGTTAAGCTATCTAAACAAAGAGATACATATTCATTTGGTAGATCATAACATTCTCCAATACCTGGCGGATTATCTGTATCATCGTCTTTTGTAAATGCATTTTGAATACCTAGTGTAGGACCTGCTGGCGATTGTTGTGGAAATTCAGATTGTGTAGAGTTTATAGTTGTTGATGCGTCGGCTCTTAAATTAGCTATTGTCCATTCCCAATCTGGATCGTTTTCATCTTCTCCAACATAAGCATCTCCATCTTCATAAGTGGCTTGTGAATCTTCACCAATTATTAATGATGCTGATCTTTCTGACATTTCATTTGTGTAGAAAGTATCATCATTGCTTATTTCAATGCCATTAACAGTTCTAGTGGATCCTGACGAAATAGTTTCTCTTGTTCCATCAACATCTACTAAAATAGAACCACCTTCACCTACATTTTGCAAGGTAATTTTTTTACCATTAACTGTAACTACATCACCTACGTCCATGAAATACTCGCCACCTACATAAGCTGTAAACTTTGTGGCTGAGCCAACACTTGTAATTTTTAAAGTTTTTCCAAGAAACTTTAGTTCTAATGGATCTGATGCTGTTGCTTTAGATACGTTTATTTTGTCATCAAACGCATAGTAATACTTAATTCCTTTTGATACTGCTTCTAAGAATACATTACTTTCATAGTCATCATCTCCACTTGTAAGACTCGTTTCTACTGATGGTGATGCTTTAGATAAAACTAACTCATCATGCATATCATAGTCTTTACCTTGGAAATTTATTTGTGTGTCTTGAAAACTTTCTATGTCTGTATCATCTAGGCTCCAATCAAAACCAAAGCCTGTTGTATTAGCAATAGCTTTGCCTAGTGGAATATCTTCTGTTACTCCACCTGAGACTTGTAACCCACCACCACCAGATGTTACTGGAGTTTTTGCATCAAATTGTAGTTTTGTAGCAATGTTTACCGCTCCTAATGTATCAGAAGCTGCTGCATTTGCACCAACTACTATTGTTGTTGCGTCATTAAAAACTCCCTCTTTGCTGATAAATGGCTGTGGGTAAGTTGCTAAGTCTTGAGCTACTGCACCAGCCATTGTTGCACCTAACATTGCAACACCTGCGCCGATAGCGGCCATTCTTTTAATGGCTTTTCTAAATCTTTGCATTTATAAAACACCTCCGTGTTTTTTCCTGTTAATATCAGGATTATACCTTCTTGTTTTTTTAATAATCCTATTTTATAATAGGTTAAAATTATAGAGTTTTAGGTTGTTATGGCTTTATAAATATTTCTGCTCTCTACACTATATTTGTATTAGAAATTTGTTATTTTAAAGTGGTTAGGAATGAAATTAAAGGCTTTATTCGTAATTATCTAGTTGTAGTGAAAAAAATAAAGTATATAAATATTACTGGTATAGAAAATATATGTTAAATTGGCACTATCAATAAATCCGTCAGTTGAATAGAGCTG
Source organism: Candidatus Woesearchaeota archaeon (assembly GCA_964432435.1). Classification (GTDB taxonomy): domain Archaea; phylum Nanobdellota; class Nanobdellia; order SCGC-AAA011-G17; family JACPIM01; genus JACPIM01. Next base: position 31,459 of record CAYSNL010000004.1, read on the forward strand.
TCGTATTATCGTTAGTTGGGCTATTCTTTCTATTTTATCTAAAAATGCCTCTTTTTAAAGTACATTCATTTAATGCTTCTTTAGGAAATAAAAAAACATTGCTTGGATTTGAATAACAACTAAACCCATTATTATCAAAAACGGTGTATAGTAAATTGTTTGGGTCTAATTCTTTACAATACTTATTTCCTACCTCCTCTAAACAACGAGTATCTATCCCATCTTTTTCATAATGATAATAATAGTATCCTATAACTAAAAAAGCAATAAATCCTATTAATAAAAACCATATAATTTTTGGGATAGGTTCAGTATTAATATACCCTTCATTCATTTTTTTCTCCCTATAATAGTCCATGAATTATTATTTACTCTATAAATCTCTATATCTTTTAATTTATTATTATTAAATATCTCTAAAACTTCTTCTTTTGTCCAATAATTTGCAATTTTTGGTATTAATTGGTCTAATATAATATTATGAATCACCCAAAATCTAAACTTTGAAAGCTGGATAAAATACTCTTTTTGTTGCTTGATTAGATGAAGATAAGAATAAAGGATTATGGCCAATATGCCACTTAATACATTAACTAAAAATACAGGTAAACGAGAGGTAATTTTTCTTATTGGATTAACATATCTTACAATCCATTCATTACCTTCATAGGCATAAACCCAGATTAAAACCAAGCCACCTTTTTTTGTTGCTTCAACTAGGGAATTTATTGCTCTTTCTGGGTATTCTAGATGTTGTATGACTCCTATAGCAATAGAAATATCAAATTCTTCTTTATAAGTCAGGTCATAAATTGAGTTATATCCAACACTGCAGGTTTTAAAATCATGTAAATTATTCTTTGCTATATTTACTGTATTTTTATCATAATCAAAAGCAACTACTTTTTTAGCACCATATTTTAATATCCAATAAGTATTTCTTCCATTCCCACAACCTGCATCTAAGATTGTTTTATTAATAAAATCTTTCTTAGCTAATGGATATACCCATTTATTAAATTGTTCTTCATGTTCTGGCATGATGGAATTAAATTTACTCCATTGCTTCCCAAATCTATCAGACGAACCCTTATCTATTTTATTAACAATAAAGACATCACCCCTAGTATTGTTGAAAACAAAAAAATAAAAATGATTGGAAAAAGCTCTAAATTATTTTCATTTCCTTTTATTTTATCATAAATAATACAAATAAGGAGATATAAACTAGCTATGCTTAAGATTCCTAAAAAAAATAATCCGTTTGTATTAGTAACGCTTCCTACCATTATGGACTCCCTATTATCTTATATTTAATTGGAACATTATAATTATACGATATTATGATAGCAAATATAATATCAATAATTAACATCAAAACTAATAATAAATATATTTTCTTGTCTTCATTATTAAAGATGAAATATATTGACTTGCCTATTTTGTTAATTATTTTTTCCATTCTCAACACTCCTTTTTAATAATTCCGGCCATCTGATTCCCACCTAAACCTAGATCTACCTATGCCCTCTGTAAAAGAGTTAATCCGTTCAAAGTCATATTCTTCCTTATCACATTATTATGGATAATCTATAACCATCATTCCATTCTTGAGTAATTTCCATATTTCCAAATCCTTTTCTTGTTTTATCAAATTCTCTAAACTTATTATGGTATCTTTCTATGTTATTAGTATTAATCTCGTCTTTAAAACCTTTACTTTTTAAATAATCATTAAATTGATTCTTGTGGTTGTACACATAATGTAATTTTAGCTGTTATTTGTGGTGAAACACTAACTGTAGCTGAGCCTGTAATTGATGCTTGATTTAGTGATTCACAATTTGTACTTGGGTTGTAGATTGGTAATGGATTAGTGCCATGAGCTGTAAATTCAAGCTTATATTTTTTATTTTGGAATGTTCTTCTTAATATATCCCTAATAAAACTTGGTTTTGAATCACATAACTCCCCTTGTGAAGTTATCGGTTCGCAGCTAGATGGTCTTGCAGGTGAATCTTGGCAACAATTTTTCATAAATTTACATTGGTCAGACTCTATTTTAGCTGAATTATAGCATTCCACTATTTTTTTAGCTATTGTTGAACCATCTTCTGTATTTGATCTTAAAATAGCATTTAACATATTGCTCGCTTGAATACTTTGCCTTTGTAATTCTACTGAGTCAGTTTTAGGCACTATGAGGAATTTTATAGCCATTAAAATAACAAATACTAGTATAAGGACTATTACCATAAGCCCTATTATCTCTATTTGGGCTTTTTTAGTCAAGTTTAAACACCTCTATACTTAAAATGCCAATTTTATATTCGTTTTTTAAAGGATAATAGACTGAAATGGGGTTTTTTCTTACTTCTTTATTTGTATTTGATGAAGGAATACCTGGGTCATAGATTGTGAACTTTTGACACTTGTTGTCTGGATAATCATTACTAAAATGACTAGCTATGTCACCTATTGTACAATCTGTCTTTTTGTCTTCCTCTTTGACTGGCGGGTATATTATTTCTAAAATAACTTTTTTATCATTTCCAAAAAAACCACTATAATACTCTTTGTAATTTTGGTCGTTAGAATTTAAAATATTTGCCAAGGAGAATATCTTAATTGAGTTAATAACTCCTGTTTCATGAGTTAATTCTGCCATTGAAGAAACAGAATCAGTTAATATTATCGCATCTACATCTGTAAATCTTTCACCAGTTTCTTTTAATCCTTTATTTAGGAAAGAATAATAAATAACCATCCCTATAAAGATTATTACTATTAGTATTAATAATACAAAAATCATTTCCATAAACTGGACTTGGGCTCTTTTTTTCATATTAACAACCTTGTAGTTTCAGTACCTTTATATAAAACAGGACAATTAGTTGTTTTTAGGGCTTCATTATCTGTTTTAATATTCTTGGCAGCATCTATACTTTGGGTTGTGCTTAGAATTTTTAGTTGTTCTTCGAAATTATAGGAACTATCACAGCCTTCTGCTTTTTCTAGTCTTCCTAGGGTATCTTGGTAAATTTCAACAATGTTGCTTATCCTTTGTTTTGCTAGTCCCTTAATGATACAGTTAAACTGATCGTAATCTGCTGAAAAAATAGCTGCATAAACCATTGTGTCACCCCAAACTGGAAGTTCATTTCCTTGTTTAAATTTAACTTTTGGGTTTTCACTGTCTAAACCAATAAACTGAACTGTTTTAACATTATTCGGTAAATTTGCAGGCGGGTTGCTATCAAAATAAACTAATACTGTTTTATCTAAAAAATTTGGTAAAGCAGTGACCTTTTGTGGGTTAAATCTTTTTGGGAATTTATCAAAAAAATACTTAGGTAAATCTCCTGTTGGGTTAACAAAATAAAACCTGGTGTTTTGGTCTGCTACAAAGTATAGATTATCAATTTTAAATGGATAATTCCAGGCTAAAGTCCAAGCTTGAACTGATTTTCCTTCGATATCAAACGGCACGAAAATTAATTTTTTTGTTTCTCTTTTATCTTTTTCATTTTTTGGTATCTTTAAATAAATCTTTTTATCTGTATTATCGCACTCTATTCTAATCTTTGAGTCTTCTGAAAATTGGATTACTTTTTCTGAATTTGATGCTAGGGCGAAAGAAGCCAAGTTTTTTTCTAAAACCAATATGTTTTCTGTTTTTGTTAATTTTTCTGAAAAACCTAATAAATCCTTTCCAAAACTAAAAAAGAAAACCAAGATGATAGCACCAGCAATTATAGTAAACATAATAGTAAAAACAAAAATAGATACTCCTCTTTTTTCCATAAAATTAATATTGAATTAGAAAGTTTATATAATTTTTTGTTTATATTTTTTCTATTAGTACTTCATTTCCTTTACTTTCTAGCCTAATATTTAATTTATATCTGGAAGCTGCTAAATCAATGCATAAAGGATTACTAGGAGCAACTGTAAATTTGCTGTTTATATTTGCTTTTTCTGGCAAAGAAGCTGGATTTTCTCCTTTTGTCTTTTTTTCACTATATTTCCAAAAGACAACGTTACTAGTACCTACTGAACCTAATAGTTTGCTCTTAAAGCTTGGATCATTACATTTACCTGTTAAACTACCAAAATCTTTATTTTGGGAATCAATAAAACAAAAACATTCTACGGAGTTTGGAAATGTGAAAGTGAATTTATTACTTGAGCCTTCTTCTAGATTATAAAAAGTTGTAACATCCTCATTTATTCTTTTGGCTATATCTGCTATCTGAGCAAAATTAGCTCTTTCACTTAAATCATAATAAATTTTAATACCAAAAACAAGAACCATAGCTGCTACAACTATGGCAAAGATAAAAATGAATGGTTCACCGAAAATTTGGGCTCTTTTTTTCATGTTCTTGTTAAATTTTTTAGATATAAATCTTATCATGATGATCGAAATCATCAAAATAAATAGTATCAGTATTTTTATTATATTGAAAAATTAAAACAAAGTGTCCGAGATGGACACTTTTTGAATCCTTCATAGAATATCTTAAATTTTTGTAATGATCTATATCGATACAGTTTACTATTTCATTAATCTTTTTTATTAGTTGCTCATATAACCTTTTATCTTTTTTGGACAGTTTTTTAAGTATTTCTTGTAGATTCTCGCTTAGTTCAAAATTATGCATATTGCCCCTTAACTCGTAGCTTTCCTTAATTCTTCTACTGAACTAAATTTAATATACTTGCCTTTTCTTATTTTTTCAAGCTTCTCCAAATATTCTGGCCTTAATTCTGGTTCCAATACTTCTTCCTCGTATTTTTCAATAATAATGCCTATTGCTTCTGATTTATCTTTTAAACCATATTTTGCTTTAACAATGTTTAAAATCCTATTCTTGTTTTCATCTAAATTTATCAATGCTTGTACCATATTATTTCACCTTATTTTAACTAAGCTAGACTTATTTATAAACTTTGCTATGCTTTTAAAATATTAAGGATAAACTGTAAATGTAGATGGTGGATTATTAAACTCATCTGTACACTTTATTATATAAATTTGATTTATTAAAGTAGCTTCATGGGTTATTGAATTTGGATTTGACATATCTGAACCAGAACCAAAGCTAAAGTCACTATCTGAATATTGACATGTTGAAGGTTCATCTGTTGTTATATGTAACGTGCCTGATTCTTTGTAAACTGAGACTAATTTGGGTGGTTCTTTATCGGCTTTTATAGAAAATTCTATGATATCTTTAGCCTCATTACCAGCTTTATCTACACAAGTTATATAGAACTTGTAGTTCCCTTCTTTTAAAGGAGATAAAGGTTGTGTACTTTCTGTTGATAAAGTATTTACGAAAGCAGGCATATTAGTGAATGGCATATTTTCTTGCTGTGAATAACCACAAATTGCCCTCCCTGATTCTGCTCCTTTTGATGTAGTAACTGATAAAACTATATCACTGCCTGTTTTTAGTTCGCCTTGTGGTGACTTATCTACTATTTCCAATTTATTAGTTGAAATTAAAGTGTAAGGGTAGCCTTGAATGTTCTTGTTTCCTGCTTTATCTTTACATCTGAAATAATAAACATTTCTTATATTCCCTGGTGTTGGTGTTGGTTCTGATGAAGTTGATTCAGATGATGATGTAGACTGAGCTTTTTCTAAATTTAAAGTTGTTGAACATTGATAAGCCATATTAGACGAGATATCAATTCCTGAAGAAGCACAGTTAAATTGGTTTTGCATTGCATCAAAATCTATGTCTCTATTTGGTTCCCATTTACAAACCGCTGGTTCATTAACAAATATTGAAATAGGTGCTTCATTTATATTTTCTTGCATATACGTACCTGAAGTTATTGAAGTGCTCGTAATTTCTGGAGGGGATAAATCTGGACCTGCTTCAATTGCAAATTTAATGTAATAATCTTTACCATTTGCATTACCTGTTGAATCTTTACATCTTAGATAAATAGTGTATTGGCCTCCATTTGTTAATTGCAAAGCTTGTTGGGTTGCTAAATCTGAAGGTAACATGAAGGTCATATTATGTTTTATTAAGAAATAGCTTGATCCAAAATCAAATTCCATTGCATCAAATGCATCTTTTGAATTTACTTTTTCAGAAGGTTTGGTTGTGAACTTGCATTGGGCAGCTTCATCTGTTATTAATCCTAATTTTACTGGTGTGAATGGTGGTATTTTATTTACAACTGTGAAACCATTATTTGAATCTTCCTGGATTTGATAAGCTTTCATATAATCTTTGTCTGGTCTTATTCTTGGTGAGGCAGCATCATTTGGTTGAATATTTGTACAAATTTCATGATCTGTTCCAGCATTTACAATTGAACATAATTTTCCTAATGATTTACATCTATATTCTGAACACGGTTTTGTTTCATCATTACATTTTTCACAATCAGAACCGCCATCTGGCGCTTCCCATGCCTTACAAATAAACCCTACTTTTCCTTTTTGAGTATCTGCAGCTAACCAATCAACTAATTCATAAATTGTCCAGATCCAAGCTATTGCATTTGCTATACCCAAAGCATAACCTGCGTATGTTGGTGCAGGTGCTGCTGTGGCTGTGCTTGTTATGCTATTTTCTGTTACAACATTATTTCCGGTAACTCTAAATAAATCTTTTGATCCTTCAACAGCTGAAATACCTGCAGGAGGAGTTTGAACTGTTGTCGGGGTTAAAATTTTTTGGCTTATTAATGTCTGAGCTTGTGGAGAGTTGATAGAATACACACCTGGTGTAACACCTAAAGAAGGATTTACAATGGAAGGATTTACAATAACCTGATCACCACTAACTATAGCTGTTGGATTTATTGATGTATAAGTTTGCGTCTCTGTAAATTTAAATCCTCCTTTTATAAGTTCGCTTTGTGTAAATACTGTACGTGTTGGAATTGTCTGTCTCGCTGCAAAAGTTTGTGGTAGGGTAGTTAATTTCCCAAATCCTGCTGATTGTAACGAGCTTGCCATTGATGCTCTTCCAGCACCAGCAACACCACCAATACCGGCAAATGGTGCTATCAAAGTCATTGGACCAAGTAAAAATCCACCTGCCAATCCTGAAAGGCTGTTGGAAGCTAGTCCTATCAAACTGGTACCCCCAATTATAGTTAAGGGTAAAGCTGATTTTTTAAAGAAATCAGAAAATCCTGGTTTTTTAGGACCACCACCTGTTTTTGGTGGTTTTTCTAGAGCATATTTCAATAAATTTGGTCTTGCCCTTTCCATTAATTTTTCTCTAATTCTATCTGGAATTGCCAAAGCACCTTTAGGACCTTCTGCTTTTACATCAAAACCACCTTCTGTAAACACACCAACATAATTGAAGTAAGCACCACAATCTCCTATTGATCTACAAACAGAATGTGCTGCTGTAAATGCATCATCTGTTAAACATTGAGGATTATAGGTAACTTTCCAAGAACTTTTACCTAATATATGATCCCAACCTGTTCTTGTAAATCCAACTTCACAATCAACATTAGCTTGAGAACAAATATCATTGCCTACTGAATCACCAGTATAAACTCCACCCCCTTGGTTGGTAGGATTAGATGTACCTAAATTTAAATTTTGATTTCCTCTGATTTGTGGTGTATCTGCTGGTGAACCTGACGGTTGGCCGGGTGTTGCTGGTGTATTTATGATCGGTTGTTGATTTGGTTGGTTTGTAATTACTGGATTAGGATTCGGGTTAACTACCTGAGCGCCTGTTATTTCTAAAATAGCACTACCCGTTGGATTATTTGTTGTTGATTGTCTGGATGAAATTAAATTATTATCAGCCCAAAATCTTAATCCCGGCTTTACTAAAGGAACACAAATGCCTCCTTTATTTGAGATCCCGGAATTGAGGAAAGAACAATCTCTCGTAGAAATATCTTCACAACAAGATTGGACTTGTGATTGGGAAGATAAAGTATTGCATTGCGCGCATGTATCAAACCTATTTTGACGGCAAGCTGCTTCTGAATAACCTGAATCTGAGGATCCGAGATTATTTTTAGAAGGATCAAAAATATTACCTAAAGGAGAAGATGAAAATGGAAGTTGAGGCAAATTCTTTGTAATTTCAAGAAATAAAGATGTTCCTTCGCCTGTAGTTGATTGATCATTTGAATACGATTGGGTGCAAAGCTCTTCCCTAAAATCCTTACATGGTTCAATTATTTGTTCACCATTAATACAAGAAGCCCTAAAATGACGTGAACCTGCTCTATCTTGTGGGGCCCCGTATTCATCTGGGCCTATTGGACCATCATAAAGACACCAAGACTCGCCTAATTCCTTGCTGCCACCAGAGGCATCTGGAGAATTATTATCTTTTGTGGTGTCTTTACAATTAAGATCCTCGCAAATAAATTCACCATCTTTTTCCCCACAGAGAGTACCTTGAGTATAATCACAGTTTCCACAATTTTCATCGTTTGGAGAAGCTGTACATAAAGAATCAGGATCTTGTAAAACTCTACCTTGACTATAGGATAAGGATTTTTTTTCTTGAGAGTTTCCTAGGAAAACATTTTCAGGATTATTACCTGAATCAAACCAGTAAACGTCTTCATTATAACAACTTAAATGATGTAATTTTGCAACTTCACATGGAAGTTCGTCATTGCTGCATAAATAACCTTCAAAAAAACCCGTTTTTTCTTGTACTTCGGTGTTTTGATTAAAATTGGCTACTGCTTGGCCTGAAATTTGATTACTTTGTGATGTTGAAGAGGATGTTGGAGAGGTTGTTGTTTCTGTGCTTGATTTCTTGCAAACCGGCTTAGCATTTGGATCAGTGCTTATTTGAACTGGCTCTAAACCAGAGCAACACTGTTGATTTAGGGAAGTATCAACAATTGAATTTTTAGGTATGCAATTTTCAAATCCAGGAGATTGCTGTTCTGGAGATGGCGGTAAAGTTTTTTGGATTCCACATTCTTCTGCTGTTGTAAATGAACATTGACCACGAGCTTGAACACAGCAACCTTTAACCCCTGACTTTACTGAAGATAAACAAGTATATTCATCTTGAATTCCTGGATCAAATTTCATTTCAACATTTGGATATTGGGAGGTTACTTGTTTACATTTTGTTAATGTTGAAATAAAAGCTTGATTACTTAACTGACAGCAACCCACTGAACATTGGGCTATTTGAGAACAATCACCTTTTTGGAAAGTTCTTTCTCCGGCGCTTTTACATTCTGAATTAGCAACATTATTAAAACATTCACCGGAATCAGAATCAAAACAACAACCTAAACTACAATAGTCGGTGTTTTCACAGGTTGTAAGAGCATGTTGCTTTGTTTGATCACATTGAGACGAATCTGTATAAACACAAAAATCTCCTGATGTTGTTTTTTCACAACATTCTTTATTTTCTTGAGCTTTTACTTTTGGTGCAAAGGATGGAAATGATAAAGTAGAAAAGACTATTAAAAATATCATAAGAATAGCTTTTTGCTTTACCTTGATCATTTAAAGTCCTCTTCTTGGCTCGTCTTCAATGGCAAATTGAAATAGGAATTCATCATCTGGACTAGGAATATCTTTAATTTTACAAATGTATAATTTATCGGGATATGGTTGAAGTTTTTGACAAATATATGGTTTATTTGTAATTTGAGTTTTTGCTACATTAAAGAGTAAAGTATCAAAAAAACCAGAGATACATTCTTCATTTACGATATCATGAGATGCTTCAAATAATCTTCCAAATGGTAAGTTTACATTAGTTGTGAATTTATCGTTTTCTACAAAGTTACCTCCTTTTGATATCCTAATTTTTTGATTTGCTGTTAATGCTGTTGTATCTTCACCTATATCAACGTCAATTGATAAGTCACCTATCTCTTGTATATCCCAACCAATTTTTTTAAATGAAAGTATGTTTAAACACTGTGTTTTTAAATCATCTTTTAGTTTTAAAGAGAGCTCTTTTTCCATATCACTTTCTGTTAATATTCTGGTTCTACAATTTCTTTGATCTTGAATATTCCATCCGCGATAAGAAACTTTATTATTGAGATAATTTATGTAAGTACCTTCTGTTGGATTTAAGTAACCACCTTGTAAAGCCATTTCTCTTATTCTTTGATCTCCTTTTTGGATCAAACAGTTTTGTATATGTTCTTCTATTGGTGGGAATTCGTCTTGTAAACTTTTTTCAGTAGCTGTCCCAAAATAAACTTTTTCTCTTAAAAATAAAAATAAAGCAATTAGTACAATTAATAATATCCCGATTATGGCAAAAGTAGAGACTTGTCCTCTTTTATTCATATTTTTATACCTCTTGTTTTTAAATTAATAAATGTTTCTA
>CAYSNL010000005.1:0-6467 GCA_964432435.1 Candidatus Woesearchaeota archaeon
AGGGAAAAAGGAAAATATTGTAATATAAATCTTGGGTGGGAAGATCAGAAATCAGGTAAGGAATATTGTGATAATGACTTTGAATGCAGTAGTAATTCTTGTTTAGATAGTAAATGTACCGAAGTAGGATTTTGGGATAAAATATTTAGTTGGCTAACTAAATTATTTGGCTAAATACAAATTAATTTTTTATTAGCCTTTGTTAATATAACTGGTTTGTTTTTTACTAAAACCATATCTTCTATTCTTATTCCATAATCTTTTTTATAAATTCCTGGTTCTATTGTGATTACATCATTTAATTTTATTTTATCTGAAGAGGCAGGACTTACTCTTGGCAGTTGATGTATTTTCTCGCCTACTCCATGGCCAAGAGCGTGATTAAAATAGATTTTATCTTTTCCCAACAATAACCTTGCTTTAATGTCTAAATCACAATAGTAATTACCTAATTTTATTAAAGATATCAGTTTTTCTTGAATCTTAAGTAATTTATCGTAATCTTTTATTTCTTTTTTTGTTGGTTTTCCAATATAAATAGTTCTGGTCATATCTGATCTAAATTTATGGTATACAACTCCAAAATCGATAACTGTAAAACCCTTTAGTTTATTTTTTGTTGATTTACAATGTATTTTATTAGACCTTTTCTTAGAAGCAACTATAATTGGAAAAGCTTGTTTTACTTTATATTTTTTAAATTGAGATTTAAGAAATTTTTCAACATCTTTTTCTGTTTTAAAATCAAAATTATTAATCAAATTGGAAAATACGTTATCTGATATTTGACAAGCCTTTTTTATCTCTTTAATCATGTAGATAAAGATTTATAAATGAAACTTTATATAATTTTCTTATGCAAAAAAAGGTATTAAAAAACGGATTAACTGTGATCTATGATGAAAGAGATACTGATTCTGTAGCAGTAGAGGTTTTAGTTAAAGTGGGCAGTAATAATGAAAATGATAAAATTAGGGGGATTAGCCATTTTTTGGAGCATATGCTTTTTGAAGGTACCAAGACTAGAACAAATAGACAAATAGCACAACAAATTGAAAGTGTGGGTGGAGAAATGAATGCAGCTACAACAAATGAAAGAACTATTTTTTATATTCACATTTTAGGGAGATATATAGATAAATGCTTAGAGATACTAGCTGATATTATTAAGAACTCTATTTTTAGTGAAAAAGAATTTGAAAAAGAGAGAAAAGTTATTTTGGAAGAGATAAGTATGATCCAGGATGACCCTAAATTATTCCAGTTTGACTATTTTATGAGCAAATTATTTAAAAAACACCCGAGCAAGTATCCTGTTATTGGGACTAAAGAGTCGATAAGCAAAATGAAAAGAGGAGATTTAGTGAGTTATTTTAAAAAATATTATGTTCCTAACAATATGGTTTTGGCTATAAGCGGAAACGTTAAGAATATATTAGACAAAATTGAAAGGTATTTCGGTGATATTGAACCTGGAAAAGAGATTACTTTTGAATTTATTAAAGAGGTAAAAGACAAAAAACCAGAGGGTTATAAATTGAGGAAAAATATAGATCATTCTTATTTAATCCTTGGTTATAAAACAGTTCCTAGGACTAATAAGGATAGCTATGCTTTAGATGTTATCCAAAGTTTATTAAGCAGGGGTTTCAGTTCAAGATTGCTGGACGAAATCAGAAATAAAAGAGGGTTAGCTTATAATGTTGGAGCGATTCATGAATCAATGAGCACTATAGGTTATTTTCTTAGTTTTTTAAGCACTGATAAAAAGAATCTAGACGAAGCAAGAAAAATATTACTTGAACAATTTAATTTACCGGGTTTAAATGAAAAAGAGCTTAAAGAGGCTAAAGACTATATTGAGGGAAATATGAAGATAAAGCAGGAAGATAACAAAGAAAGATCTGATTTTATAGGTTTTTGGGAACTTGTAGAAGATTGTAAAAGAGCTGAGAATTATTTTAATGAGATTAGAAAAGTTACTGTTAATGATGTTAAAAGGGTGGTAAGAAAATATTTTGATGGCAATTATACCGAGATATTATTAGAACAAAAAGATTAAATTTCTTAAAGTAAATGTTTATAAATGGTGAAAATTAAATTTTTCTTGATTGAGATTTTGTTTAGATTATCCCTGAGGTTTCTCAGTGGTCAATTGAACTTAAGATTTTAGATTAATCCAAATGGAGGGGGAAATGAAAGAAATGATTGAGAGAGCTATAGCGGATTTAAGTCAATATATGCCTAGTGGTTCTCATGATGAAAGAGTTAGACAAGCGTGGTCAGCGTTAGATGGTCATGTTCAAAGGTGTTTTAATGGAAATTATGAGGAATTTAGAAAACAAGCTGGGAAGTATGATTACACTTTGACAGCTATGCAGGAATACCATAGGAGACTTTTGGGTCTTTAGGGGTTGTCTTTAAGATTTATGGATGTTTATTAAAATGGATACGATTTATAATGTTTTTAAGACTGAACAAGTAGAGAATATTTTGGATCATTTAATCAGTGAGGAGGTAGGGTTTAAACTAGCTTTCGCGTTATATGACCAGCATTTTAAAATTGGTTATAGGTTAATGACAGAACTAGAGCTAGTTGAACTTCATGGTGCTCTCGATAAAGAACTATCTTGGACTTTTTTAGAGATCATGAAGCAGATCATAAAAGTTTTGGGAGTAAGATTGATAGGATAAGAAGCCAGGTAAGGATAGAACACAACAAAGCAATTGATTCTTATGCTCAAAGAGTTTATGGAAATGCAATTGCTAGAGTGAGAATTGGTTTATCACTTTAATTTTTTTTCTAATATTTTTTTTACTTGATAAGGGTCTGCGGTGCCTTTAGATTTTCTCATGACTTGACCAAATATATAATTTAGAGAGACATTATTCCCAGATTTATAATCTTGAACTGCCTTTGGATTTTCTTTTATTGCTTCATCACACAATTTTTCTATATCTGTAGTTCCAGATAATATCTCTAGGTTTTCTTTTTTTATATATTCTTTTGGTGAAAACAATTTTTGAGATAATTTTTCTAATATTTTTTGTGCTGTTGTTTCAGTAATTTTATTTTTTTGTAATAAATCTAATAGTTCTATTAATCTTTTTTCAGTTATGCCCCATTTTTCTATTGTTATTTTATTATAGTTTAAGACTTTTGGTATTTCACGAACAAACCATCTAGTCGCTAAGTTATGATCAATCTTATTTGCTACTTTTTCAAATAAATTGGATAAAATTAAATCAGAAGTAATAACTTCAGCATCATTTTCTTTCATTCTATATATTTTGATAAAACGTTTTGTTTTTTCTTCTGCTAGTTCTGGTAAGGAACCTTTTATTTCTTTGATTTCCTTTTCTGAAACTTCTATCTTTGTTAAATTTGGCTCTGTTATATAGCCGTAGTCTTCTTCTGTTTCTTTTGTTCTAACTTCTGTTGTAATCTTTGCTTCTGGGTTCCAGATTCTTGTGTGCTGTACTTTTTTCTCGTCAGACTTTATGATCTTGGATTGCCTCTGTATCTCACATTCTATTGCTTTTATGGGGTCTATTATGCCTGTGATATTTTTTATTTCAACTTTTGGGTGGTTTTCTATATTTACATTTACGTCAGTTCTTAATGAGGCTTCTGATTTACGCGAATAAACGCCTAAGTACTCTAATATTATAGTTAATTTTTGTAGAAATAAACGCAATTGTTCTTGAGAAGTAAAGTCTGGTTCAGTAACAATTTCAATTAATGGTGTGCCAGATCTGTTATAATCAATTAATGTATGATTTTCTTCGTGGATTAATTTTCCTGGGTCTTCTTCTAAATGTATTCTTCTAATTCTTATATTGTTAAGTTTGCCATTTACTGCTAAAGGTAATTCATATTGGGTTATTTGGAAACTGTTAGGCAAGTCATTATAAAAATAGGTTTTACGCGAGAAAAAAAATTCTTTATTTATTTTACAATTTAAGGCTAAAGCTACCTTTATGGCTTCTGTTAATGCTTTTTTATTTAAGGAAGGTTTGGAACCTGGTAAACCTAAACAAGTAGGGCAGGTTCTTGTATTTGGCTCTTCTGGTCCTAAAGTAGGACAAGAACAAAATAATTTGCTCTTACAGTTTTCTAACTGTACATGATGCTCTGTACCTATCATTATTTTCATCAATTAAAATAGAATTATTTTAGTTTATAAAATCTCTGGTGATTTTAGCAAAATATATAAAAGTGATTGATTATAAAATGAAGATGTATTATAAAAATATTAAAGAATTAATAGAATATTCTAAAGGTGGTATTCTAAGTAAAGTACTAAATAAAAGCGATAAAAATGATATTACGTTGTTTTGTATGGCAGAAGGCACCGAGATAAGTGAACATACTTCAACAAGACAAGGATTTGTTTTTGTTTTAGAGGGAGATGGTATTTTTAATATGATGGGAGAAGGAATCAGAATGAGTTCTGGCATTATGATCCCTCTAAAAAAAGGCGTTGTTCATTCAATAGAGGCTAAGAAAAAGACTAGTTTTATCCTTTCTTTATCTAACTGAGAAAAAATGTGCCCAGCGTTTAAATCCATTTATTCATAACAAGTAAAACTTTTATTCGTAAATGGCACACTTGCTGGGCTTATTGTGTTGTATTTGGCTTGTTTAAAAAGATTTTGATTAAAACAAATTATTTTTTAGGTATGATGAAAGCTGCAATTATATATGCTAAAATACCCACGCCAAGAGATAGAAGTGTAAAAATTATCCATAAAAGCCTGATAATTGTTGGATCAATATCTAAATATTCACCTATTCCACCGCATATACCAAAAATTATTTTATTTTTACTTGATCTATAAAGCTTTTTGTTCATAAAGTTAAAAAATAAATTTTACTTATAAACTTTTTGTTTTACAAATAAATTTACTATTTTAGAGTTTATAGAAAGTATTTAAACTATGAAACTAATTAGTTTAATATGGTTAACTTTAATTATTATGGTGAAAATATGATGAACTTTGGTGGCGGTAACATAATGGGATTTGGGGGTAGTTGGATGTGGCCTGTTTATAATGGTATGTTGGGTTTTGGGTTAGTTGGGATTATACTGGTATTATTATTTGCAATTTTTTGGGTTTGGATGTTGGTTGATGCTGTGACTAGAGATTTTAAGAATGACACTGAAAAAGTCGTGTGGGTTTTAGTTATAATATTTACACATATACTTGGTGCATTAATTTATTATTTGGTTGTGAATTTAAGAGAGAAGAGTTCTAGGAAAAGAAGAAGATAGTTAGAAACCTTATTTTTTTATATTATTGTTATAGTAACCTAGTCGTACTTTTCCATAAACATAATAGAAACATTTAAATAGTTATAACATGTTATAACAATTATGGAGTTAATTAAAACAGCAATTAAGGTAGGAAACTCGGCTGGGGTGTTATTACCTAAGAAATATCTGAATTCCCAGGTTAAAATAGTTTTAAAACCGTTAAATATTGAAAAAGACGTTGTTAGTATTCTAATGGAAGAAGGCGTATTAAAAGAAGTAATGGGGGTTTATCTAGTAGGAAGTTATGCTAGAATGGAACAAAATATTGAAAGCGATATTGATATTTTAGTTATAACATCCAATTTAAACAAAAGAATTGTAAGGGAGAAATATGAATTAATCTATATCTCAAAAAAGGAATTGGAAGAACAATTGGATAAAAATGCTCTTCCTGTTTTAGCAATGATAAAAGAAGCTAAAATAATAATCAATGAGGAATTAATAAAAAAATACATTAATAGTCCATTAACTGAAAAAAATCTTAGATGGCATGTAGATACAACAAAATCAGCCATGAAAGTAATTGAGGAAGATCTTAAAATTTCAAAAGAATTGAAAGAAAAATATACATGGGATGGAATGGCCTATTCTCTTATTTTAAGATTGAGAACATTATATATAATTGATTGTGTAAGAAAAAACAAAAAATATACTAATAAGGATTTTTTAAATTTAATAATGGAAATTACAGGAACGTTAACAGCATATAATGGATATTTAAGAGTAAAAACTGATAAAAAAAATAAACAAGAATTATCTATTAGTGAAACAGAAATACTATTAAATTATATTAATAAGAAAGTATTAGTTTTAGAAAAATGGCTAAAAGAAAAAAAAGATTGATAAAACAGGAAAAAGGCTTATTAAGACAAGCAGAAAAACATCGTTTAAAATTAATAACAGAAAAAGGCAGAAAAGATACTACTCACGAATATTGGAAAAAAGAAATATTGAAATTTGAAGAACAAGTTAGAGAAAGAGCAAGATTATTGGAGAAATTAAAAAGGAAAAAAGGAAGATAGTTATTACTTGATTTGTAGTCTTAAATATATTTAGATAGGTATTTAAGTTTAATTTATTTACGGGCTGGAAAGAATTTTTAAAATTGGATTTGAATAAAATAATATCATCTGTCTTATTTTTTGTTTT
>CAYSNL010000005.1:6567-17665 GCA_964432435.1 Candidatus Woesearchaeota archaeon
GAGATTAGAAAAGAAATGCAAAGAGAAATTGAAGCTTAATTTGCTAATTTTAGTAAAGTCACCCCCCCCCCGGTTGTAAGACATCTATTAATACTCCATAACTCTCTTATTTTTAATAAATATAAGAAACTACGTTTCCACAAATTGTTTTACAATTGGGCCCCAAAGCGCAAGCTTTTAGGGTTATCATCTTCCTTGAAATGTAGTTTTAAAAAAATAATGAGGTGAAATTAATGGTCGAAAATAAAACTAATTGGAATACAGTTTTAATTGTTTTGGTTATTGGCGTTGTTGGGATTTTGTTGTTGAGCAATAGCGGAATATTAACTGGCGGTGCTTTTAGTAAAGATATTACTGGTGATGCTACTGTTACTATAAGAGCAAATTCTTGTGATGCAGACAGCATTTGTGAAGTTGCTAAAACCGTTTCTACTATGGCGGGAAGTACAAGTGCTTTAGTATTAACTTCTGATGTAAAAAAAGTTATAGTGGATGGATCTTTATCAGCTAATAGTGTGTATATTAGTGGTAAAACAATATCTACAACTCCTTATAGTACAAGTGCTTTAGTATTAACTTCTGATGTAAAAAAAGTTATAGTGGATAGTGATTTGTATGTACAAAAATTAGCAGGAAATGGAAGTGCTTATGCTTGTTTAGATAGTTATGGTAAATTATACAGAAGTAGTAAAACTTGTATCTGATCTTTTTATACTAAATTTATTTTTTCTTTTTTATTCATTAATTATTTTCGTGAATTCTAATAAAGTGTTTTCATTTAAATGATCCGAAATGGCCATTAAACCTACGGGTAGATTTTTAATAAAACCAGAATTTAAAGAAATATGTGGTAGACCTGCTAAATTTGGACCTACTGTTAAAATATCCATCATGTAGTTTTCTAATGGTGTTAGTTTATTTAATTCTGAAAATTTAGGAGGTAAAATAGGCATTGTTGGAGAAATTAAGATATCGTATTTTTGAAAAGCTTTTTTGTACTCATTTATTATTAATGTTCTTGTTTTCATAGCTTTTAAATAAAATGCATTTCTATAGCCGGCCATTCTTGCGAATGTTCCTAAAATTATTCTTCTTTTTGATTCCTTTAAGAAATATTTTGACCTCACCTTAGTAAAAAATTCATTATAGTCTTCTTTTATGGGCTCTGTTGAACCATACCTTAGGCCTGTATATTTTGCTAAATTTGTTGATGCTTCTGATAATGCTATAATATAATAAGTTGGGATTGAGTATTTTTCTGTGAATGGCAAAGAAATTAAATCATACTTCTTGAATTTGGATATTATTAAATTTTTTATTTCTTTATTAATATTTAAAGATTCTTTTATAATTCCAATTTTTAATTTTTTATTAGGTTTATTTAATTTTTTATTTAAGGAAGTTGGATCTTTTTCATCAAAATCCTTTATTATGTTTAATAAATAAAATGAATCTTCTGGATTTTTAGACATTACGCCTATTTTATCTAAAGAGGAAGCATAATCTATTAAACCATATCTTGAGACTAGGCCATAAGTTGGAGTTAATCCTGTAATTCCACAAAAAGAAGCTGGATTTGCTATTGAACCTCCTGTAGATTCTACTAAAGATAAATGTGGAAAAGAAGCTTTTTGTGTTATTCCAGCTGAGCCGCCTGATGAGCCACCACAAGATCTTTCTTTATCAAATGGATTTTTTGGTATTGTTTTGGTGTTAACTGAGAAAGAGCCAAAACCAAATTCATCTTGAGAGGTTTTTCCTATAATTATAGCTCCTTCTTGAATTATTTTTTCTATAACCGTTGCATTGAATGGTGGAATGTAAGATTTTAGGATTTCAGAACCTGCTGTGCTTTCTATGTCTTTAACACAGATGCAATCTTTTACTGAAATTGGTAAACCTGCTAGTTTTCCTTTTGGGTTATTTTTAATTTTTTTAGCTAATTCTAAAGCTAAGTTTTCAGTTATTGTTGTAAAATAATTATATTCTTTGTTTATTTTTTTTGTTTCTTCTAGAACTTTATACGTGTGTTCGACTACATCAATCTCTTTTTTTTGTACTTGTTTTATAAATTGTTTAATTTTCACGTTTGTCCAAATAATATAACGCTAATGCAGTTCTAATTATTCTTACACATGAATCCGGATTTGAGTAATCTTCTCCAACTTTTCTGAAGAACGGTTTGTCATAACAAAAATTAATTAGAAGTGCAAGCATTTCCCTTGCTCCTGTTCTGTCTTCTAATCGTTTTGCGAGATTATCTGCTTTTTCTAAAATAATCTCTCTTTGCTCCGGTGTAAAAGATCTGGCTGATTTAAACTCACTTACAATTTGCTCTCTTAAATCATCTACAATAAGTGTCATTTAAAACACCCTTGGTCCTTTAAAATAACCTTCTTTTTTATGAATTGTGTTTTGTAACGCTTGTTCCTGTGTCAAACATTGTCCTATCTTATCTTCTCTTACAATATTTTTTACTTCTATGGGTTGAAAACTTGGTTCTAAATTGTTAGCCGGGACTTGTTGTAGTTTTGAAAAAGCTTCTAAGACTTCTTTTATCTGGGGCAAAAATTCTTTAATTTCTTGTTCAGATAACTCTAAACGTGAAAGTTTTGCTACTTTTTGTATTAGTTCTTTATTAATCTCCATATATACACCTACACATAAGAAACTACCTTTCTTATTAACTTCCTTTAGAATAAGTTAGTTTATTAATTTTTTTATTCAATAAAACTTTCAATTTTGGCGTTTACTAAAGATAGGTAGTCTTGTTTTTTTATTTTAATTGATTTCGTTAAAGAACCCGCGTTAAAAGCAACGAATTCATTTTCTAACAATAATTTATCTATAAATAAAGAGATGTTAAATAAATTTCCAAATGGTGGAACAGATCCTGGAGTGCAATTTGAAATTTTTAAAAGTTCTTGTTCTGTTGCAAATCTTAGATTCTTTGTTTTCAATATTAATTTTAATTTTTTTGAATTTATTTTTTTATTTCCCGGAATAACGGCCATTATAAATTCTTTATCGGTTTTTAGAATTAGAGCTTTAGCTCCTATCTTTATTGGTTCATTTCTGTAAAAAGCAGCTTCTTCTGAAGTTCTAGTTGGTGGGTGTTCTTTAAATTTATAATCAATTTTATTTTTTTCTAGTAAATTTTTTATTTCAGAGAAAACGTCCATGCTATTTATTTAAATCCAATTTAATCTTTAATTCTTTTAATTGTTTAGGATCAACTTCTGCTGGTGAGCCATCCATAGGGCATTCAGCTGCTTTGTTTTTTGGAAATGCAATGACTTCACGAATATCATTAAAACCAAGCATTAAAGCTACTAATCTATCTACTCCTAAACCCATGCCGCCATGAAAAGGACTTGAGAATTTATAAGCATCAAGTAGGAATCCAAACTTCTTATATGCCTCTTGTTTAGACATTCCGATTACTTTCATGACTTTTTCTTGTAATTCTGGGTTATTAATACGAATAGAGCCAGAGCCTAGTTCTGTTCCATTCAAAACAACATCAAATAGTTCACCTAGAACTTTTCCAGGGTCTGATTCTAAGTATTTTATATGTTCTTTTTTTGGTGAAGTGAACATATGATGCTCAGGTTCCCATTTGTTTTCTTCTTTATTATAACTGAATAATGGAAAATCAGTAACCCAACAAAAAGTAAATTCTTTTGGATCTTCTTTATTTTTTCTTAAATCTGGCTTGTCTGATTTATATTTCTTCATTGATTCTTCATAAGTTAATCTTGGAAATGGTTTTAGGTCGATATTTAGAACTTTTTTGAAAATATGTTTATATAATCCTTCTACAAAATCTATAATATCTTCTTTAGAAACAAAACTCATTTCAAAATCAAATTGGGTGTGTTCTGGTTGTCTGTCTGCTCTCAGATCCTCATCTCTTAAGCATCTAGCTACCTGGAAATAACGATCACATCCAGAAATCATTAAGATTTGTTTGTATAATTGAGGAGACTGAGGTAAGGCATAGAATTTTCCAGGATTAACTCTTGATGGGACAATATAATCACGAGCCCCTTCCGGAGTTGGTTTCACTAATAAGGGGGTTTCAACTTCTAAAAAACTATTTTCAGTAAAATATTCACGAGCTGCATTAATCACTTTTTGTCTAAAACTTAAGTGATATTGCATTTTAGGTCTTCTTAGATCAAGAAACCTGTATTTCAATCTTAAGTTTTCAGATGCTTCTTTTCTGTCATCAATCTCGAACGGCGTGATCTCTGTTTTTGTGATTATTTCTATTTCTTTAGCATCAACTTCTATTTCACCGGTTGAAAGTTCTTTATTTTCAGTTCCCTTTAGTCTTTCCTTTACAGTACCTTTAATTTTAAGAACATACTCTGATTTTATTTCTGGGATATCCTCAAGACTTTTAGGGTTTAGAATAATTTGAACTAAACCATATCTGTCCCTTAAATCTAAGAAAGTGATTTTACCGTGTGATCTTATTGCATGAACCCAACCACATAAAACTACCTCTTTTTTAATATCTTTTTTCGTTAATTCACCACAGGTATTGGTCCTATGTGACGTTTTAATGGTCATAGTTAAAAATAGGCTTAAAGTAGATTTATAAGCTTTTTTATTTAACTAACATTAAATAAAGATGTTTTGGTTTTTGATAGTATTTATATGGGAAGGTTTCTTCTAACATACGTTTGGAGTATTCTTCAAATCATTCGCCTCTATCTGAGTTGTTATGATCCTCTAAATTTCCCAAATGTCGGACTAATTCTAATAGTGCTCTAGTTTGATATACGCTAATTAATGCGTCAAATCTTGGAAAATAGAAATGATATGTCATTTTGCATATTTTCTTAATAAATCCATAGCTAGTTTGCCGTCAACAGACCCCCTATATTTTTTCATTACATCGCCCATTAAACCACTAATAGAAACTCCCTTATTTTTTTCTGTTAAATCTTTAATAAACAATTCTAGTTCTTCTAAATAGACTGTTTGGTATTTTGATAACTCTGGTGCTAGGCCTAAGGAAATATCCTTTAAGATTTCAAACGCTCCCTCACGTGTTATTTTTTTATTTTCGAGGTTTTTAAAAATAAATTCAAAATCTTTTTGTTCCAATTGTTTTTTTATTGTGAATCTAGCTTCTATATCTTTTGGGGCTTCTATTAATAAATTTGCTATGACTTTTGGTTCTATTTTGTATTTTTCTGCATAATAATCAAATGGAATATTTTCTGAGACTATTTCACGAGCATAATCTGCTGGAATATTATATTTTTTTTCAAAATTAATTGCACGGTCTGTTAAAAGTTCCGGGATTTCAATTGAAGATAAAAACTTTTTTGTAATCTCGACTGTCGGGATGTCTGTTTCAGGGTACATTCTTGCAGAACCTGGTAAAGGTCTTAAATATGAGGTTGTAAAATTAGGTTCAACTTTTCTTACATGGGCTTCTTTATCTTTTGCTTTGATTAATCTCTGAATTTCGTAATCTATTACTTTTGGTATTGATCTTAAATCTTGAAAACCCTTTATTTCTATTCTTGGTGAATCTTTTATTGAAATGTTAACATCTTGTCTTACAGATCCTATTCCTCTGTGTGCTTTATTAGTGCTTTTAACTACCATCCCAATTAAAAAAGCTGTTTCTTTTGCATGCTCTGGATCTTGGATATCAGGAGAAGTAGCAATTTCCAACAATGGAATTCCTAGCCTGGATAAATTATAAGTTACGGTTTTTTTAGTTTCTTCTATTTTTTGGGCTGCATCTTCTTCTAAATATAAAGTTGGAATTCTTATTTTTCCTTTTGAAGTTTCAATATAACCATCTCTTCCTACCAAGGTTGTTCTTTGAAAACCAGAGACATTTGAGCCATCTATGACTATTTTTCTCATAACTATTACTTCATTTATAATTTTCATATTAAGGAGTTGAGCTACTTGCAGTGCTACTTTTAATGCTTCCTGGTTTATTGGAAAAGGCGGGGATTCATCAAATTCAACTAAACATGAATTTGTGTTTGTACCTTCATAAATAAAAGTTTTATTTTTTGTTTCTTCATATTCTG
Organism: Candidatus Woesearchaeota archaeon; assembly: GCA_964432435.1. Classification (GTDB taxonomy): domain Archaea; phylum Nanobdellota; class Nanobdellia; order SCGC-AAA011-G17; family JACPIM01; genus JACPIM01. Next base: position 12,636 of record CAYSNL010000005.1, read on the forward strand.
CGGCTATGTCTTTTTTTCCTAATTCACCTTCGAAGGCCATCAGGCTTCTGGTTATTTTGTAATCTGCTTGATTAGAATCATGAATTAAATTAGGACAGTGGCAGAATAGTTTTCTTATTGAAAGTTGATAGTGGACTTCCAGACCGCATTTAAATCCTATTTTTTTATAATCTAACATATTTTAAAATTAATATTTTATGTTTATAATGTTTTTGACTACAGTTTACTACTTTTTAAGTGTAAGATACATATAAAAAGGCCTATGATTAATCTTATTGAATAAGGGATTATAAATGGTAAATTGTGATAAATGTGGTAAAAAAATAAAAGATAAATATGATATTAATGTAGTTGCTTTATTAGGATTTAAACCTGTAAAGCTGTGCAATTCTTGTTATGCTTCTAAAGAAAGAGGTATTACAAGACATTTATTTTATATTCCTCCCAAATTCCCTTTAAATAGCAAACTATATCCTATTGGTGGGGTTTTTATTATAATAATCTTTTTATGGTTAGTACCAGCTTTATTATTCGCAGGCAAAACATTAGAAGGTGAGCCTGCTAGTATTTTTTTGAAAATTTTCATTACTTCACTCTTTGGTGCTTTTTTATTATGGTATTGGGTATTATGGTTTATAGCAAGAAGTGTTATAAATAAAATATAACTTATTTTATTTCTCTTTTCCAGATTATAATATTCTTATTCCTTACTTCATAAATCCTATGCAAAGGTATTTGTGAATCATCATGAATTAAATAAACATCTTCTAATTTAACATTCTCATATTTTAGAGGTATTAATTTTTTAAGAATTCTATCATAATAATACAAGGTTATATCTTTTGTGTTAAATTTTCCTGAAAACTTAATTTTGTTTAGAAATTGTTTAATTGGCATCATATAATTTCTTGGACTTTTTTATTAAGTTCTTTAGATTTGTTTTCTCTTTCAGAACTTAAAATTAGAAAAATTATTACTAAACCCACTAAACTTAAGATGGTGTTTTTTTGTTAATGTATAGATTAATCCTGTTATTCCTATGGTTACGGAAGCAAGAGCTATTAAGATGGAATTATATTCAGCAAGGAGTTTTTTGTGTTCCAGTTCTATTTTTTTAATCTTTTGCGTATCTTGCATACAATAATCCACCTATAACAAGTACAATGCCCGTCCAAAAATAAATTTGTTTTGCTGTTTCAATACTAAAAGAATAAAGAAAACTTACTACCCCCATAATGGTAAAAACTATCCCAATTGTTTTATTATCCATAATTTACCTCCTTTTCATCTAAATAATGTTCTGGAAGAATCCTTTCATTTAATTCTCCTCTTAAACTCTTATTCCATAAATTATAAAACTCTTTTTTATAATTACTTAAAAGCCAAGCCGCTTTTATAAAAGCTGTTTCTGTTGTAATATCTGAATTATTATTTATAACTCCAACTTCTTGTAATTTTCTTCCTGTAGAATAAATATCCATATTAATCCTGCCGAAAATACATTGGGAGGTCATTATTATCGGAATTTTTTTTGCTAAAGATTTAATAGAATTAAAAACTTTTTCGTTTTCAGATGATTTTGAGTCTATTTTTTCTGTTGCTATATGACCTAGACCGGTGCCTTCGATTATCAAAGCGTTAAATGATCTGTAGCTTTCAATTTCTTTTGCTAGCATGTTAGGATGAGCTTTAAGTATTCCGATCTTTAAGTTTTCATTTATTAGTTTTAGTTTTAATTTTTTGTTTGACTTTTTTTCATAATCTTTTGTCAAGAATTCGATTTTATCTTCTATTACAGCGATAGGTGATGAGTTTATTGGTTTAAACGCATCTCTCCTCGAAGTATGTAATTTGCGTGTTTTACATGCTGGTAAAATAACTGTTTTTGTATCATCTATAGAATGATGCATGCAAATTGCAATACCTGCAAAATCTGTTTCTTTTATAAATCTAACAGCAGAGATTAAATTTAAAGCTGCATCTGAAGATGGTCTGTCAGATGATCTTTGGGAACCAACTAGTATTACTGGAACTGGTAAATCTTCTAGGATGAAAGATAAAGCTGTTGCTGTGTAATGTAACGTGTCTGTTCCATGTGTTATTATAATACCATCAACTTTAGAATTAAGTTCTTTTGTGATTTCTTTTGCTATTTGGTTATAATTATGAAATCTTATATTTTCCGATAATATGTTTGAGATTAATCTCGATTTAATATTTGCATATTCTTTTAATTTTGGAAATTTGTTTATTAAGTCTTGAGGCGAGAATTGTGGTGATACTGCACCTGTTTTATAATCCACTTTAGCGGCAACCGTACCTCCTGTATGCAGAATTGTAATATTTGGTAACTTATTTTTAAATTTTGCTTCTTGTTGTTTTTCTATTCTTGGTATATGTTTTTTTAATAACTCTATCTTTTTTATTTCTGTTCTTTTAATAGAAAGGTTATAACCCGAAGGTAACTTTACAGAGATTATTTCCTTATTATTGGAAGGTAGAAAAGTGGCTTTGATTTCTTCACTTAAGGTAGTTACTTTAATTAAATCTCCGGGCTCAAAACGTTGTTTTTTCATTAGTATTAGGCGTATGCTATTAAAATAGATATGTATTTGTATATTCAAAAATATATTTTATACTTAAACAATGTTTAAATATAACTTCCTTCAGTATAATAAAATTATAATACTTAAAACAAGAGAATAAACTTGATTTTAATTTGGCGATTAAAATCAATAAATATCATTTGAACTTTTGGCGAAGTTCTTTAGTACATAGATTGAACTCTTTTTTGAAAGCTTAAATCATGAATCATTAAACTTTTTGTTCAAAACTAATTCTAAAAGATGGTTAATTAAAACTCCAATATAAATATTATGGTGATGGAGAATATAAATTAAAAATTAAAAAAGGGGGAAAAAACATGGAAGAATGGATGCAAAGCGCAATAGCACAACAAAAAGAGATGATGCCTGAATTTAAAATAGGAAAGGCAAATATCAAAGTTATTGGTGTTGGTGGAGCTGGTTCAAACATGGTTAACTGGCTGCACAAAAAAGGTGTTGATGGGGCAGAGGTTATTAGTTGTAATACTGATAAACAACATTTGGATATTATGTCTGCTGATCATAAAGTGTTAATAGGAAAAGAATTAACTAGAGGTTTAGGTTGCGGCGGATATCCTGAAAAAGGGAGAGAAGCTGCAAGAGAAAATATGCATGATTTAAGAGCTCATATAAAAGATGCTGATATGGTATTTGTTTGTGCTGGTGAAGGTGGCGGAACTGGAACAGGTGCAGCACCAGTTGTTGCACAACTTGCAAAAGAAGTGGGTTCTATAGTTATTGGTACTGTAACAATGCCTTTTGACATTGAAAGAGCAAGAGTTGATAAGGCCGAATTTGGATTGCAACAATTAAGAGAAGTTTGCGATACTGTAATTGTTATTGATAATAATCGGCTTGTAAATATTGCTGGTAATTTACCAATAAACCAAGCATTTGCCGTTGCAAATGAACTTGTTAGCACTATGATTAAGGGTATTGTTGAAATAATAGCTGTTCCTTCATTGGTAAATCTAGATTATGCAGATGTAAAGGCTATTATGGCTAATGGTGATGTATCAGTAATAGGTATTGGTGAGGCTGATAGTGAAGCTAGAGTAGAGGAAGCTGTTAAAAGAGCATTAACAAATCCTTTATTAGATGTAAACTATGATGGTGCTGTTGGAGCATTAATCCATATTAGCGGTGGAGAAGACTTAACTTTGGATGAAGTTAACAAAGCTGGAGAATTAGTTACCGAAGCATTAGATCCAGATGCAAATGTTATCTGGGGTGCAAGAATAGATCCAGGCTTAAATGGAAAAATAAGAGTTATGACAATCATAACAGGTGTTAGTTCACCATATGTTTTAGGTAGAGCTAGTAGTTCAAAAGCTAGAGCCCAATCTTTAAAGGGCTTTAGTGATGAGCTTGGAATTGATATGGTTTTACCTAAGAAATAAAATAAAAACCATTTCCATGTTTAAAAGGGCAAAACCCCCCTAGAATTTTGCCCTTCGCTTTATCTTGCTGGTGCTCCTTAGTGGAGTACTAGCACTTTTTCTTTTAATTTTTAAATATAGAAAACTTATTTATTATGTTTTTGTTCTTTTACAAATTCTAATATTTCTTTTTTAAATTCGATAAAGTCTTTACTATTCTTCTTTACATTTTCGTATGCTGTTTTATCATTAATTTGTCCATACCTATGGATTAATATATTTCTAAAACGCTTCATTTTCTTTAGCTTATTTGACATACTTTCTGAAATAACTTTATTATTAGCTAGTTTTTCAAATACATTTTCTTCTTCTTCAGGAAGGCCTAATTTTAACTCTTTAAATAAAAAATTAGATGTATCTATGCAAATTTCAATTAATAATTGAGTTATTCTCTCATTTGAACGTTTAATTATGGTTTTCTGGTAATTTTTAAAATTTTTTGGAAGTATTTCTCGTAATTCTTTGTAATACTCGTCTAACTGATCTAACATTGACAATATACGTTTCTTATCCATTCTCAACGACCCCTAAATAGCTTTCATATAATGGTTTAAAATCGTCAAATTCCTTTATAGTTTGAAAATATATATCATACAATATGTCTTCATCTTTACAATATAATATTTTGGCATCTTTTAGGATTCGTTTTCTTATGTAGATAGGTAATTGTTGGAATACTTGGATGTCATATTTTTCATTTTCTGAAGCATATTTTAATTTTTTCTTGGATAATTGGGTTTTGTTATATTTTTTGTTTTTTAAGAATAAACAGAGGTCTATATCCTGATAAGATTCATTTCTAGCGTAACTGCCAAATATAGCTACAGCTATTACTTCTTTGTCTTTTTTTGCTTTTTCTATGATATCTTGAATAATTCTGTTCATCTTTATCAAGACTTATTTATTAGTATTTTAATCTTGTGAATTATAATATTTTTATAATTTTACTATCTTTTAGAGATTAAAATAAAAACGATATATATAT